>NZ_DATFFD010000270.1:0-38479 GCF_035250425.1 Sphingopyxis sp. | reverse complement strand
AAAAATCTCTGCGCGCTCTGCGCTCTCTGCGCGAATCCTGTTCGGCTTCCTGTTTTGACGCGCGCGCTGCGAAGCTGTTATACCCCTGCCAACGCCACATTCTTCCACTGGATAACATCATGTTGATCGCCAGCCGCAACCGCCTTGCCCGCCTGCAATATGGACCGAACGGATTTCGCGTCCTCGCGCCCGGCGACCATGTGCTGTGCGCGGTGAGCGGCGCGCCGATCGGGCTCGACGAGCTGCGCTATTGGTCGGTGGCGCGGCAGGAACCCTATGCCACCGCCGGGATATCGGTGCAGGCCGAACTGGACGCCGTACGCAAGGCATGAGGGCCGGGGCCGACGGGCTGCGATACGGGGCGGCGCTTGCGCTGCTGGTCGTTGCCGCGGGCTGTGTTCCGGCCGCCGGGACCGATGCCGAGCCGGCGCCGCAGCCGGCGGTTCAACCTGTTGCCGCGCCGCCACCCCCGCCCGCGCCGGTGCGCGCGCCGGTGCGCGCAGACTTCGTGCTCGCCGGACTTGCCGAACAGGGTGCGGCGATGGTCGGGCAGGCGCCCGGCGACACGCGCGCGCTCGCTCTCGACGGCAAGCCGATTCCGCTCGCTGCCGACGGACGCTTCCTGATCGCGTTCGACCGCGATGCCGGACCAAGCGCGCGGCTGGTCGCAACGCTGGCCGGCGGGCGCAGGGTCGAGCGCATCATCGCGGTCGCGCCCGGTCGCTGGCGGCTCGAACATATCAACGCGCCCTATCGCGGCAGCGCGGCGAGCGACGCCGATTTCGAGCGCCGCCGTCCCGCCGAACTCGCTGAGATCGCGGCGGCGCGGAACATGCAGATCGATTCGGACGGCTGGCGGCAGACCTTCCGCTGGCCCGTCACGGGCCGCCTGTCGGGCTTTTTCGGGTCGCAGCGCGTCTATCAGGGCAAGCCGGGTGCCTATCACAGCGGCACCGATGTCGCGGTTCCGGCCGGAACGCCTTTCGTGGCCCCCGCCGACGGCGTCGTCGTGCTCGCCGCAGCCACGCCCTTCACGCTCGAGGGCAATCTGCTGATCGTCGACCATGGCATGGGGTTGTCGAGCGCCTTCCTTCATTGCCAGCGACTCGAGGTCAAGGCCGGCGACCGGGTCGTGCAAGGGCAGCGGCTGGGCACGGTGGGGCGAACCGGGCGCGCGACGGGGCCGCATATGCACTGGGGGCTGAAATGGCAGGGCGCACGGCTCGATCCCGGCAAGCTTGCGGGACCGATCGGCGGTTGAGCATCCGCTCCGTGAATTCGTAACCATTGAAACAATATGTCGCGGACGCCGCGTTGCAGCATATTGTATTTCGCGGTTTCCCGCGTTTGTTGCAAATACGTCACAATGGCTCGCGAAACCGCCGATTGCGCCGGGAATTCGCTTTACTCGACATGAACGAAGTTACATCCCGCACGCTATCGGGGCATCTGTGCGCGTCGGCTTCGGCTGGTGGCGCGGGGGCGTCCGGGTAATTCAATCCACCAGTAGCAAGGGACTGCACTGTGAAGAAAACCCAATATTCCAAGCTGAGACTAGGCGTTGCGCCGCTCGTGCTGAGCGTTGCCCTGGTTTCGGCTCCTGCCTTTGCGCAGGACGCCGCCGCCGCTGACGAAGCCGCGACCGACAGCACCGAAATCGTCGTCACCGGCACGCTGATCCGCAACCCCAACCTGGCATCGTCCAGCCCGGTCAACGTGACCTCGGCCGACGAAATCCAGCTTCGCCAGTCGAACGTTGCCGAAGATATTCTTCGTGACGTTCCCGGCGTCGCCGCGAACGTCGGTTCGTCGGTCAACAACGGCAACGGCGGCGCATCGTTCGTCGATCTTCGCGGCCTTGGCCCGAGCCGCAACATCGTGCTGCTCGACAGCCAGCGGATCGTGCCGGCCAATTTGAACGGCAACGTCGATCTCAACAACATCCCGCTCGCGCTCGTCGAGCGTGTCGATGTGTTGACCGGCGGTGCCAGCACGACCTACGGCGCCGACGCCGTTTCGGGTGTCGTCAACTTCATCACCAAGCGCGACTTCGCGGGCGTCGACCTGTCGACGGGCTTCCAGATGACCGAGCGCGGCGATGGCAAGATCTTCCGCGCCGACCTGACCATCGGTGCGAACTTCGACGATGGCCGCGGTAACGCCGTCCTCAGCATCGGCTACCAGAAAGCCGACCCGGTGTTTTTCGGCGGCGAGCGTCCGCGTTCGGATCTGACCATCGATTCGTTCGACGGAACGGGTTCCGGCGCGTCGGGCACCGCGGTTCCGTCGCGCTTCTCGATCAACGGCGTCGGCAATCGCCAGATCGATCCGACGACGGGCAATCTTGTTCCGCAGTTCGCGCTGTTCAACTTCAACCCGTTCAACATCTTCCAGACGCCGTTCGAACGTTACAACATGTTCTCGTCGGCGCGTTATGAAGTGAGCGATTCGGTCGAGGTGTTCGCGCGCGGCCTGTTCTCGCAGAACACCGTGAGGACGATCATCGCACCGTCGGGTGCGTTCAGCAGCCCGATGTTCATTCCGCTCAGCAATCCGTATATGACGGCCGGTGCGCGGAACACCTTCTGTGCCAACAACGACTTCGACCGCATCACGGCCGGGGTGCAAACGCTGACGGCAGCGCAGTGCACCGCCGCCGCGGCCGCAACCGACCCCAACGATCCCAATTATCGCGAAGTGGCGACCAACGTCGGTCGCCGTCTGGTCGAGGCCGGTGGCCGTATCAGCAACTATGAGACGCAGATTTTCGACTTCGCGGCAGGTGTGCGCGGGTCGATCACCGACAATCTTCGCTATGAAGTGTCGGGCAATTACGGCCAGAGCGAAAATACGCAGACGATTCTCAACTATGTCTCGATCCCGCGGCTGCAGCAGGGACTGCGCGCAACCAACACGACGAGCTGTCTGGATCCGTCGGGTGGCTGCGTTCCGGTGAACATATTCGGTGCGGCCGGCACGATCTCACCGGACATGGTGAACTTCCTGCTTGTGCCGGCAACGTCGGGTGAACGCGCATCGCTGACGCAGGTTCGCGGGCTGATTTCGGGCGACCTGTTCGCGGTGTCGGCCGATGCAGAGCCGGTGTCGTTCGCCGTTGGCACCGAATATCGCAAATATACCGCCGAAACCTTCGCCGATCAGCTGGCGCAGGATCCCGGCGCACTCGGCGGCGCGGGCGGCGCCACCGTTCCGGTCAAGGGCGGTTACGATGTTCGCGAAGTGTTCGCCGAAGTCGTTGCGCCCCTCTTTGCCGGACTGACGGCCGAGGCTGGCGTGCGCTATTCGGATTACAAGGTCAATGCGCCGGGCAAGCCGACGTATAATACCTGGACCTATAAGGCCGGTCTGACCTGGGAACCGTTCGACAGCCTGAAACTGCGCGGCAACTACCAGCGCGCGGTGCGCGCGCCGAACATCGGCGAAATTTTCACGCCGAATCAGGTTGGTCTCGTCAATCTGAAGACTGACCCGTGCCAGAGCGATGGCACGACGATCGCGGCCGCGTCGCTTCTCGGTCAGGTTTGTGCGGCGCAGGGTGCTCCGGTCACCGGCGCGGGCTTCATCTCCGCATTCGACCCGCCTTCGGCTGGCCAGATCAACGCTTCGTTCGACTATTCGGCCGAACTCAAGCCTGAAAAGGCCGACACCTTCACGGTCGGTGCGGTCTTCCAGCCTGATTTTGTACCGAACCTGACGCTGTCGGTTGATTATTACAACATCATCATCAACGACGCGATCTCGTTCCCGACGGTCGGTGACATCCTCACCGATTGCTTCGCCAATCTGACCGCATCGAGCGCGACCTCGGCGGCCTGTACGTCGATCCGCCGCGATCCGGCAACCGGCGGTCTCGACGGCGACCCCAGCAGCACGCCGGGTGTTCCGCAGCCGCTGACCAACAGCGGGCGTCTGGCAACCGACGGCATCGATGTCACGGCGAACTGGAAGACCGAACTCACCGACGACATTTCGCTGTCGCTGAACTTCGCCGGTAACTACACCCTCCATTCGAAGTTCCGCTCCAGACCGGGCGGCCTGAATCGTGAATGCGTGGGCTATTACAGCATCAACTGCACGCCGACCGGTTCGGACCTTAACGGCGGTTCGATCCTGCCGAAATTCTCGTTCAACCAGCGCACGACGCTGTCGTTCGGCGATGTCGACGTCTCGCTCCTCTGGCGCCATATCTCGGGCGTGAAGCAGGAACCCTTTGATGCCATTGCCTCAAACTTTGGCAGCAACGGTCCCGCTTTCCCCGCGTTCCAGAAGATCAAGGCCTACAACTGGTTCGATCTGACGGCCCGCGCCAGCGTCTCCGAAAACTTCGAACTGACGCTGTCGGTCATCAACCTGCTCGACAAGGATCCGCCGACGGTGGGTTCGAACATCGGTTCGACGACCTTCAACAGCGGCAACACCTATCCGTCGACCTACGACGCACTGGGTCGCCGTTATGCGGTTGGTGCCCGTCTGAAGTTCTAATCGACGGTCTTCACGCAAAAAGGAAAGGCGGGCCTCGTGCCCGCCTTTTTTTTTGCCCTACCGGCGGACGTCGGTTATCGCGGCAGGATGAGCAATTCGGATGTAGTGAACCTTCTCACGGCTGCGGCGCAGGCACGGCGCGACGGCGATATCGCGCGCGCCGCCGATCATTTGCAGGCGGCACTTTCACGCGCGCCAGCCGACCCGGTCGTGCTCAACAGCCTTGGGATGATGCGTCTGGACGAGGGGAAGCTGCCCGAAGCCCGCGACTATTTCGAGCAAGCGATCGCCGCGGACGCAGCCGCGCCCGAGCTATGGATGAATCTGGCCAAGACGCATCGTCTCGCCGGCAGCGACGCGCTGGAGGCCCACAGCCTCGATCAGGCGCTGGCGATCGATCAGCGCCACTTCATGGCAAATGTGCGCCGCGCGGAATTGCACGAGAAGCGCGGCGAGACAGCGGGGGCGATGCACCGTTGGTCGGGTGTCATCGCGCTTGCCGAGTCAATGGGTCAGGCGAACGCGTCGCTCGATCAGCTGCTGACCCACGCGCGGCGTTACATCGCAGGCGTGTCCCAGGGTTTCGAAAAGCGCTTTCTGCCGCGGTTGACGATGTTTCGTAACGGCGAAACGAACCCGCGGACCCGGCGGCGATTTGAAGCGTGCGTGGACGGGGTGCTCGGCCGGCGGCGCATTTATGCCAATGAATGCCACGGGCTGCATTATCCCTTTCTCCCCGTGGACGAGTATTTCGACCGCGATCATTTCCCCTGGATCGAACGCCTGGAGGAGCACAGCGATATCATCCGCGGCGAGTTGCTGGCGCTGCTTGCAACCGACAGCGAAGGGTTGGAACCCTATGTTCGCCAGGAACCGGGAACCTCACCGAACAAATGGACCGGCCTGGACAATTCGCCCGACTGGAGCGCCTTTTTCCTGTGGAAGCATGGCGCGCGCCAGGGCGAGGCATGCGCGCGCTGCCCGCAGACGGCCGCCTTGCTGGAAAGCTTGCCGATGTCGGATATTCCGGGGCGTTCGCCGAGCGTGTTCTTTTCGATTCTTCGCCCGGGGGCGCATATCCCGCCGCACACGGGCGTCACCAATGTGCGTAGCATCGTCCATTTGCCGCTGGTGGTTCCGCCGGAGTGCGGATTCCGGGTCGGCGGTGAAACGCGCCAGTGGGAAGAAGGGCGGGCTTTCGTGTTCGATGACACGATCGAGCATGAGGCGTGGAACAAAAGCGATGCGCTGCGGGCGATCCTGATCTTCGATGTCTGGAATCCCCATCTCGACGAATCGGAGCGCGGCATGTTGCGCAGCCTGTTTCAGGAAATGATCGACTATGGTCTCGATGAGGGAAGCGGGATCGATTAGGGTTCTGGCCCTGCCTTGAACAATATTGTAGCTTCGGCCGTCCCTAGGGTCTGGACCCTAGAGTGCGTTCGGTTTTGATTGGAATCAAAACCGGCACTCTAGAGTCTTGTTTTTACGCGATTTCCGAGCCGTGAAATGTCCCATTTCACTCGAAATCACTCTAACAAAGAGAGCTGATCGATGTCCCATCTCATCATGGCGTTTCTTCTTCTCGGTTCCGGCGCCGAAGCAACGCCGCCGGCGTCGACACCGCCTGCCGATCCGGTGATCTGCAAGCGGTTCGACGAAACGGGATCGCTCGCCCGCAAGCGCAAGGTTTGCCGCACCAAGTCGGAATGGAGCAAGGCGACGTCCGAACTGCAAGACTCGATGAACCGCTTTGTCGAGGATCGCCGGGGCCGTCCGCCACCGGGCAATTGATGCGGGCTTCGGCCGTGCGAAGAGGCGCGACGCACCTTCGCACGACGCGCCCATCGCGCGAGCGCTCCAACCCTTCCGGGCCTGGGCCGACCGTTATGCCGGTTTAAGCACCAGCGCGCCGTCGCCTTCGTCGACCTTGATCGTCGAGCCGTCCTTGACCTCGCCCTTCAGGATCAGGTCGGCGAGCGGGTCCTGCAGATATTTCTGCACCGCGCGCTTGAGCGGCCTTGCGCCATAGACCGGGTCATAGCCGACACGGCCGAGCCACGCACGCGCAGCGTCGGTGAGACTCAGCGTCACCTTGCGGTCGGCGAGCAGCTTCTGCACCCGCGCGACCTGGATGTCGACGATGCCGCCCATATGCTGCTGCGCGAGGCGGTTGAAGAGTATGATCTCGTCCAGCCGGTTGAGGAACTCGGGCCGGAAATGCGCGCGGACGACCTCCATCACCGCGGGCTCGGCCTGTTCGACCGGCGCGTCGTCGGGAAGCGCGGCGATCGCCTGGCTGCCGAGGTTCGACGTCAGGATGATCAGCGTGTTGGTGAAATCGACCGTGCGCCCCTGCCCGTCGGTGAGGCGGCCGTCGTCGAGCACCTGGAGCAGGATGTTGAACACGTCGGCATGCGCCTTTTCGACCTCGTCGAACAGCACGACCTGATAGGGGCGGCGGCGCACCGCTTCGGTGAGCGTGCCGCCCTCTTCATAGCCGACATAGCCCGGCGGCGCGCCGACGAGCCGCGCGACGCTGTGCTTTTCCATATATTCGGACATGTCGATGCGGACCATCGCATTGTCGTCGTCGAACAGGAAACGCGCGAGCGCCTTGGTCAGCTCGGTCTTGCCGACGCCGGTGGGACCGAGGAAGAGGAAGCTGCCGAGCGGACGGTTCGGGTCCTGCAATCCGGCGCGCGCGCGGCGCACCGCGGTCGAGACGGCGCGAACCGCTTCGTCCTGCCCGATCACGCGCTGGGTCAGCGTGCCCTCCATGCCGAGCAATTTCTCGCGCTCGCCTTCCATCATCCGGTCGACGGGGATGCCGGTCCATTTGCTGACCACCGCCGCGATATCGTCGGCGGTGACTTCTTCGCGCAGCATCGCGTTGCCCGCGGCGGCTTCGGCGTCGGCGAGCTGCTTTTCCAGCCCGGGGATGGTGCCGTAGCTGAGCTCGCCCGCCTTCGCGAGGTCGCCCGCGCGCTGCGCCTGGTCGAGCGCCGAGCGCGCGGCGTCGAGCTCTTCCTTGATCTTCGCTTCGGCGTGAATCTTGTCCTTTTCGGCCTTCCATTTCTGGGTCAGGCCCGCCGATTGCTGCTCGAGGTTGGCGAGTTCGGACTGGAGGGCCCTGAGCCGGTCCTTCGACGCGGCGTCGGTTTCCTTCGACAGCGCCGATTCCTCGATCTTCATCTGGATGATGCGGCGGTCGAGCGTTTCGATCGCCTCGGGCTTCGACTCCACTTCCATGCGGATGCGGCTCGCGGCCTCGTCCATCAGGTCGATCGCCTTGTCGGGCAGGAAGCGGTCGGAGATATAGCGGTTCGACAGCGTCGCCGCGGCAACGATCGCGCCGTCGGTGATCCGCACGCCGTGGTGCAGCTCATATTTCTCCTTGAGCCCGCGCAGGATCGAGATCGAATCCTCGACGGTCGGTTCGCCGACGAACACCGGCTGGAAGCGCCGCTGGAGCGCGGGGTCCTTTTCGACATGCTTGCGATATTCGTCGAGCGTCGTCGCGCCGATGCAATGCAGTTCGCCGCGCGCGAGTGCGGGCTTGAGCAGGTTCGATGCGTCCATCGCGCCCTCGCCCTTGCCCGCGCCGACGAGCGTGTGCATCTCGTCGATAAACAGGATGATCTCGCCCTCGGCCGCTTTCACATCGTCGAGCACGCCCTTCAGCCGCTCCTCGAACTCGCCGCGATATTTGGCGCCCGCGATCAGCGCCCCCATGTCGAGCGACAGCAGGCGGCGGTCCTTCAAACTGTCGGGGACGTCGCCATTGGTGATGCGGAGCGCGAGCCCTTCGGCGATCGCGGTCTTGCCGACGCCGGGTTCGCCGATCAGCACCGGGTTGTTCTTGGTCCGGCGCGCGAGGATCTGGATCGTGCGGCGAATTTCCTCGTCGCGGCCGATCACGGGGTCGAGCTTGCCTTCGCGCGCGACTTCGGTGAGGTCGCGGGCGAATTTCTTGAGCGCTTCATAGCGGTCTTCGGCCGACGCGGTATCGGCGGTGCGTCCGCCGCGCAATTCGTTGATCGCGCTGTTGAGCGCATCGGCCTTGACGCCCGCATCGGTAAAGGCCTTGCCCACGGGCGTGGTGGTCGAAAGCACCATCGCGAGCAGCAGCCGCTCGACGGTGACATAGCCGTCGCCCGCCTTGCTCGCGACCTGTTCGGCCTGGTCGAGCAGACGGACCGCGTCATTGTCGAGGCCGGGGGTCGCCTGCGCGCCCGATCCCGATACCGCGGGCACCTTGGCGAGCAGCGCGTCGATGCCGGCGACTGCGCGCTTCGCGTCACCGCCACTCTTCGCGATCAGACCCGCCGCCATGCCTTCGCTGTCTTCGAGCAGCGCCTTGGCGATGTGCTCGGGCGCAATCCGCTGGTGATTCATGCGGATCGCGATTGTCTGCGCGGCCTGCAGGAAGCCTTTGGCGCGGTCGGTGAATTTTTCGAGGTTCATACGGAACGCCCCTTTCTTGCTCAGCAAGATAGTGTTGCCATTGTGCAACACAAGGGCGCGCTTCGAGATTCGCACCGAGGTGATGAGGCGGTTCGTACGGCCCCCTTTCCATCTCGTCATGCCGAACTTGTTTCAGCATCCAAGGCCTGCCTCTTTATCCAGCGCAGCGCCCTTTTGGTTCACGCGAAGGCGCGAAGGCGCGAAGGCGCGAAGGGGGCCGCGCTTGCCGCGGAGCGGCGTTTCCATCGCGACATCGTGGCAGGATGCGCCGTCCCAGAGAACATGGGCCTGTCGGCCCAAGCCATCTTCTTCGCGCCTTCGCGTCTTCGCGTGAAATGACCTGGCGCCGTCCTGTCAGGCGAGCACCGGACCATGGATGCTGAAACAAGTTCAGCATGACGAAGGTGGAGCAACGGCTTGCCTTCGCACCCTTCGCCCGCCACACATCGCAACCGAAGACAGGAAGGAAGGCGAATATGCTGCGTCGGGCGCTATTGGGATTGGCCTTGCTGGTCGCCGCTATCCTGATCGGGCTCACCGTCTGGGAGCCGCTGACCGCCGAGGCGCCGGCGGCGCCCGCTTTCAAGCCGACCGACGTCCGGATCGCGCGCGACGAGTTCGGGGTGCCGCATATCTTCGGCAAGACCGACGCCGACGTCGCTTATGGCGTCGCCTACGCCCACGCCGAGGATGATTTTTCGACGTTGCAGGAAGTGCTCGCGATGACGCGCGGCCGCGCAGGGGCGATGTTGGGTCAGGATGGCGCGAAAATCGATTATGCCGAGGCGCTGCTCGATGTGCGCGCGACGACCGCGCGCGACTGGCCGCGGCTGCCCGCCGATGTGCGGGCGCTGTTCACCGCCTATGCCGCGGGACTCAACCACTATGCGGAGAAGCATCCTGACGAGGTGCGCCTGTCGGGGCTGTTCCCCGCGACCGGCGAAGATGTTGTGGCGGGCTTCGTGCTGCGCTCGCCCTTTTTCTTCGGGCTCGATTCGGTGCTCGGATCGCTGGTCGAGGACAAGGAGATCGGGCGCGAGGGCGGCCCGGCGCTCGATCGGGCGGGCAAGCTCGTCCCGCGTGAATTGACCCCGGTCGGGACCGACCCCGCCGACAATGGGTCGAACGGCATCGCGGTCGCGCCCGCGCGCTCGACCGACGGTGCGACGCGGCTCGTGTCGAACTCGCACCAGCCATGGACGGGCGGCGTCGCCTGGTACGAACTCGTCGTCCATTCGCAGGAAGGCTGGGATTTCGCCGGCGCGAACTTCCCCGGCTCACCCTATCCCTTTCTTGGGCACAATAAATATCTCGGCTGGACCAACACGGTGAACCGGCCCGATTTGATCGACGTCTACAAGCTGGTGCTCGACGACAGCGGCGAAAATTATCGCTTCGACGGCGCGTGGCGGCCGCTCGAAAAGAAGCGCATCTGGCTGAAGGTCAAGGTCGGCCCGTTCGTACTGCCGGTCCCGCGCACCGTCTGGCGCTCGGTCCACGGGCCGGTGGTGAAGAATGAAAAGGGCGCCTTCGCGATCCGCTACGCGGGCATCGACCAGGCGGATATGGTCACCCAATATTACCGGCTGAACAAGGCGAAGAATTTCGCCGAATGGCGCGCGGCGATGGCGGGGCAAGGCGTGCCCGCGACCAATTTCATCTACGCCGACGCCAAGGGCAATATCGGCCTTTTCTATAATGCGATGTTCCCCGACCGGCAGCCGGGCTTTAACTGGCGCGGTGTCTTGCCCGGCGACACCTCGGCGGATTTGTGGACTCAGACCTTGCCGTTCGACCGCGTGCCCGCGCTGGTCAACCCGCGCTCGGGCTATGTCATGAACGCCAACAATACGCCGTGGGTCGCGGCGGGGCCGGGCGACGAACTCGACGCCGCCGCCTTTTCGCCGCTGCTCGGGATCGAGGACGATATGACCAACCGCGCGGTGCGGCTGATCGAATTGTTCGAAGCTTCGGGGCCGATCGACGCGGCGCGGCTGAAGGCGATCAAATATGACACCGCCTATGCAAAGTCCGGCTATGCGAAGGCGTGGATGAGCCGGCTGCTCGCGCTCGACACGAAGGGCGATCCGGCACTGGCGCAGGCGCAAAAGCTGCTGCGCCAATGGGACTGGAACCTCGACGGCAGGGGGAAGGGCGATGCGCTGGCGCTGATGGTGCTTCGACCCGCGAACGGCAGCCATTATCAGCGCCGCGCCGCGCCCGATCCGCGCACGGTGCTGAAAGAGACGGTCGCGCATCTGCAGGAGCATTTCGACGGGCTTGATCCCAAGCTCGGGACCGTATTGCGGCTGCGGCATGGCGAGGGCGCAAGCCGCGTCGACCTGCCGCTCGATGGCGGCAACGACACGGTGCGTGCGTCGACTTTGTGGGACGCCGAACCCGACGGGCGGCTGAAGGTGCGGCACGGCGACAGCTTCATCATGTTCGTGACATGGGACGCGCAGGGCCGGGTGCGGTCCGAATCGATCCAGCCCTTCGGGTCGGCGACGACGCGGCCGGGCAGTCCGCACTATAACGACCAGGCGCCGTTGTTCGCGCAGCACAAGCTGAAGCCCGTGCTGTTCGATCCCGCGGCGCTGAAGGCGAGCGGGGCGCGCTTCTATCGGCCTTGAAAGCCGGAAATTGCTGTCCTAAACCCCTGATACAGTGCCGTCCGGCACCCGGTCGCACGCGGGCATAAAGCCTGCGCCCCGTACAAGAGGATTTTCATGCCCCGTTTCCATCGCTTCGCCCTTGCCCTGGCGGTTTCGACCTCGCTCGTCGCCGCGGGTCCCGCGCTCGCCAAGGCGAAGGCCGCGGACCCCGCGCCGATCGCCAACCTCGTGAAGGCGGTCGATATTCCTTACGAGGCCTTCACGCTCGACAACGGCCTGCGCGTGATCGTGCACGAGGATCGCAAGGCGCCGGTCGTCGCGGTATCGGTGTGGTATCGCGTCGGGTCGAAGCATGAGCCCAAGGGCAAGACGGGCTTTGCGCATCTGTTCGAGCATCTGATGTTCAACGGTTCGGAAAATTCGCCCGGCGATTTCTTCGAGCCGCTGCAACAGGTCGGCGCGACCGACAGCAACGGGACGACCAACGTCGACCGCACCAATTATTTCGAGACCGTGCCGACCGGCGCGCTCGACCGCGCTTTGTTCCTCGAAAGCGACCGCATGGGGCATCTGCTCGGCGCGGTGACGCAGGAAAAGCTCGATAACCAGCGCGGCGTCGTCCAGAATGAGAAGCGCCAGGGCGACAATAATCCCTATGGACTGCTGCGCTACGAGATTTTCGAAAATCTCTTCCCGACCGGCCACCCCTATCACCACAGCACGATCGGTTCGATGGGCGACCTCAACTCGGCGAGCCTCGGCGACGTGAAGAAGTGGTTCACCGACAATTACGGCCCGAACAACGCCGTGCTCGTGCTCGCGGGCGACGTGAATGTCGCGACAGCAAAGGCCAAGGTGCAGGAATGGTTCGGCGACATCCCGCGCGGCCCCGCGGTGCAGATGCCCGCCGTTCCGGTGCCAACGCTGCCCGCACCGCTGGCGAAAGAGGTCAAGGATCTTGTCCCGACGACGCGCATCTATCGCATGTGGGCGATCCCCGGCCTCAACGATCCCGAGGCGGTGCCGCTCCAGATGGCGATGAGCGTGCTCGGCGGCCTGTCGTCGTCGCGGCTCGACAATGCGCTCGTCCGCAAGGATCCGGTCGCGGTGAGCGTGTCGGCGGTGGCGCAGCCGTTCGAGGATGCGGGCATCCTGCTCGTGCAGGCCGATGTTAAGCCGGGCGTCGAGGTGAAACTTGTTGGCGAGCGGCTCGACGCCGAGATCGCGAGCTTCCTCGCCAGCGGGCCGACCGCGGACGAGTTGCAGCGAACCGCTGCCAGCTATCTGGCGGGCACGATCTCCGGGCTGGAATCGGTCGGTGGTTTCGGTGGCAAGGCGGTGACGCTGGCCGAGGGCGCGCTCTATTCGAACAACCCCGCTTATTATAAGGTCGAGCTCGACCGGATGGCGAAGGCAACCCCCGAGCAGGTGAAAGCGGTCGCCAGCAAGTGGCTCTCGCGCCCGGCCTTCTCGCTGACCTATACCCCCGGCGAGCGCACCGAGGGCGGCGAAAATCGCGGCGGTGCGGTGACGGGCGGTAAGGTGGCCGCTCCGGTCCAGCCCGACCGTTATTGGAATGAGGCGCTCGGCGATGCCGGTCCCGATACGGGCGGCACCTCGTCGTTCGCCGACCGTTCGCAGCTTCCGGCGGTCGCCGATCTCAAGGCGCTCGATTTCCCGGCGATCGAACGCACCAAGCTCAAAAACGGCGTCGAAGTCGTTTTTGCGCGGCGCACGACGGTGCCGACGGTCAATGTCGCGGTCAGCTTTGACGCGGGCTATGCCGCCGATCCCCACAGCGCGCTCGGCACCCAGTCGCTGATGCTCAGCCTGATGGACGAGGGCACCACGAGTCTCGATTCGATCGCCTTTGCCGAAGCGAAGGAGCGGCTCGGTGCGCAGATCGACGCGACCGCCAACGCCGACGAGACGGTGTTCAGCCTGTTCGCGCTGAAACCGAACCTCGGCGCCTCGCTCAGCCTGCTCGCCGATTATATCCGCAATCCGGCGTTCGACGGCAAGGAGCTTGAGCGCGTGCGCGCGCAGCAGCTCAACCGGCTCAAGGCCGAACTCAACAACCCCAGCGCGATCGCCTCGCGCATATTGACGCCGGTGCTGTACGGCGCCGACCATCCCTATGGCATTCCGCCGTCGGGCCTTGGCAATGCTGCCTCGGTCAAGGCGGCGACGCGCGAACAGCTGTCGGCGTTTCATGCCACATGGATTCGCCCCGACAACGCGCGCGTCTTCGTCGTCGGCGACACGACGCTTGCCGAGGTGAAGAAGCAGCTCGACGCGACGCTGGGCCAGTGGAAGGCGCCTGCGACCGCGAAGCCGGTTAAGCATTTCGACATCGCGATCCCGGCGCCGAAACCGCGTATCCTGTTGTTCGACCGGCCCAAATCGCCGCAATCGGTGATCCTTGCGGGCAAGGTGCTCGACGCCAAGGGCGGCGACGAGCTCGAAGTGCTGCGTTCGGCGAACGATATTTTCGGGGGCAATTTCCTGTCGCGGTTCAACACCAATTTGCGCGAGACCAAGGGCTGGTCCTATGGCGTGCGCAGCCGCATCTCGGGCGACCAGGACCGGCTCAGCTGGGTCGCCGCGGCACCAGTGCAGGCCGATCGCACGGGCGATTCGATCAAGGAACTGCAGAGCGACCTCAAGAGCTTCCTCGGCGACAAGGGCGTGACGAAGGAAGAGCTCGAACGCACGATCAACGGCAGCGTCCGCGAACTGCCCGGCAGCTTCGAGACCTCGGGCGACGTGCTCGGCGGGCTGCGCCAGATCGTCAAATTCGGCCGCCCCGACAATTATTACGAAACGCTGCCCGCAACCTATGAAGCGATGACCGCCGCCGAAATCGACGCCGCAGCGCGAAAAGCGCTCAGCGCCGACGGTCTCGTCTATGTCGTCGTCGGCGATGCCGCGGTGGTAAAACCGCAGCTTGACGGATTGGGTCTTCCGGTGGAAACGGTGTCCCTCGATAACTAGGGTCAGGATCCATTAATTGCACGATCGAGGCGTCGAAATGGCGAAGATATCGGGTTCGGGTGGATGCAGCGGGTAGCATCGCTACCCGCAAGGCCGCACGGGTCCGATATCGAAGCCATTTCGGCGTCCCTTCGGGATTTGACCGATTTTGCCCAGGGCGTCGTCGGCAAGTCTGGAAATATGGACATATTCCTGCGCCTTGCCTCCTAGCCCTGAGCAAAATCGCTTCAAACCTCGATCGTGCAATCAATGGGTCCTGACCCTAGCATCAGTTTCAGTAAGGAGAGCCCGCATGTCCCAAGTCGATGGCAGCTATGATTGCGTAACCAAGTCGCCGATGGGCGACCAGAAGTCGGTCTTCACCGTCAGCAGCGACGGCGGCGGCTTTACCGGCCAGAACGCCGGCGCGATGGGTTCGCTCGACGTCGAAAATGGCAAGGTCGACGGCAACAAGCTGACCTGGACCATGAACATGAAGGTGCCGATGCCGATGACGCTCGAATGCGAAGCGACGATCGACGGCGACGCGCTGACCGGCACGATCAAGGCCGGTGCGTTCGGTTCGATGGCGATGACCGGCACCCGTCAGGGCTGAGCCGCCAGGCACGAAAAGCGAAGGGCCGTCCGCTCCTCTAACGGGAGCGGGCGGCTCTTTTGCGTTGCATAGCAATGCCCTTTGGCCCTGGGGGCTATCCAAAGCGGCGGGTTGGGCGCATAGGCCTGCCATGCACAAGCCGGCCCAATCCCCCCAACGGAGCCTGCCGGGCGACCGTGAAATGGTGGTCATGATGGCGATGGTCATGGCGCTCAACGCGCTCGCCATCGATTCGATGCTGCCCGCACTTCCCGCGATCGGCGAGGGGCTGGGGGTGCTCGTCGCCAATGATCGCCAATATGTGATCTCGGCCTACCTGCTCGGTATCGGCTTCGGCTCGCTCTTTTACGGACCGCTCGCCGACCGCTTCGGCCGCAAGGGCGTGCTGGTGCCCGCGCTGTTTGCCTATGTGGCCTTTTCGATCGGCTGCGGGCTCGCGACGAGCTTTCCGATGCTGCTCGCGCTTCGATTCGGGCACGGGCTGATCGCCGCGGCGCTCGGCGTGATCGTCGTCGCGGTGATCCGCGACCTGTTCTCGGGCGATGCTATGGCGAAGCGGCTGTCGCTGATCTTCCTTGTCTTCATGATCGTGCCGATCATCGCGCCGACGATCGGCGCCGGTGTCGAAGCGATCGCGGGCTGGCGCGCGATCTTCATCGTCCTCGCGGTCATGGGCCTCGTCATGCTGTTCTGGCTCCGGCGTCTCCCCGAAACGCTCGAGCCCGGCGATGTGCGTCCGCTCGACTGGCGGACGATGGTCGCGGGCTGGGCAACGGTGACGCGGCACCGCCGCGCCGCGGGATATATGATCGCGTCGGGGATGATGCAGGGCGCGCTGTACGGCTATCTCAACAGCAGCGAGCAGATCATCGCCGAGGTGTTCGGCGCGCGCTCCTACTTCCCGCTCATCTTCGCGTGCGTCGCCGTGGGGATCGCGATCGCAAATTTTTCCAACGCGGCGATCGTCGAACGTTTCGGCGCGCGGCGGGTGTCGCAGACCGCGGTCTTCGCCTTCATGGCGACCTCGATCGCGCAGATCGTCGTCGCAATGAGCGGCGCCGAAACGCTGTGGATGTTCACCGCGCTGATGATGGCCAATGTCGGCCTGATCGGCTTTATCGGCAGCAATTTCGGATCGATCGCGATGGAGGATTTCGGGCATATGGCGGGCGTCGCCTCGTCGTATCAAAGCTTTGCCAAGACGCTGCTCGCCGCAGCCGTCGGCGCGACGATCGGCCAGCAATATGACGGCACCACGCTGCCGCTGGCCTATGCCTTCCTGATCAGCGCGGTGATCGGCCTTGCGCTCGTCTTCTGGGCCGAGCGCGGCAAGCTGTTCACCCGGCCGGGAACCGCGCCGAAAAGTCCGTATTAGCGGGCCTGTCGGCTTGCTGCATGAAAGCCCGCTGACGGCTGCGGACCCATGGACTGCACGGGCCAAAAAGAAAGGGGGCCGAAGCCCCCTTTCCCCGAGTATCATTCGAACCGTCAGTTGAACGACGGTGCCGGGGGGACCGGCGGCGGCGGGGCGTCGGCGTCGTCCTCGTGCACCTCGATATGTCCCTGACCCACATGGCTGCGCGAGCGGCTGTAGGCGAAGTAGACGACGAGGCCGATACCAGCCCAGATCAGGAAGAGGTTGATGCTCTTCTGGTCGAGGTTGAAGAAGAGATACAGGCAGCCCGCGATCGCGATCGGCGCGGTGAGATAGATCAGCGGCGTCTTGAACGGACGATGACGACCCGGATCGGTCTTGCGGATCACCATCACCGCGATCGACACCGCGGCAAAGGCGAAGAGCGTGCCCGAGTTCGAGATGTTCGCCAACTGCCCCACAGGGAAGAAGGCGGCGAACAGCGCGACCGCGATGCCCGTGATGATCGTGATCACATGCGGCGTGTTGAACTTCGGATGGATCTTCGAGAAGGCCTGCGGCAGCAGACCGTCGCGGCTCATCACGAAGAAGATGCGGGTCTGGCCGAACATCATCATCAGGATGACCGACGGTAGTGCGAGACCGGCGGCGAGGCCGATCAGATTGCCGACTTGCGGCCAGCCGATTTCACGCAGCGTCCACGCCAGCGCTTCCTTCGAGCAGACCACGGCCTGATCGCCGATCGCCCCGCACGCGGCGGCGAGTTCGCGGCTGCCGGGTTCGAGGGCGTGAGCGCCTGCGGCATCGATGCCGACCGGTTGGGCACCGACCGAGCCGATGACGCCTGCAGCGACGAGCAGGTAGAAAATGGTACAGATCGCGAGGCTGCCGATCAGGCCGATCGGCATATTGCGCTGCGGATTCTTGGTCTCTTCGGCCGCAGTCGAGACCGCGTCGAAGCCGACATAAGCGAAGAAGATCGACGCCGCGGCGGCGCCGATGCCGCCAAAGCCGAGCGGCGCGAAGGGTTCGAAATTCTCCATATTCATCACGGGAACCGCGAGGACGACGAACAGTGTCAATGCCGCAACCTTGATGACGACGAGGAAGGCGTTGACCGTCGCGGATTCGCGCGTGCCGATGACGAGGAGCAGAGTGACGAGGCCCGCGATGAACATCGCCGGCAGGTTAATTATGCCACCGTCGAACGGTCCGAGAACCAGACTGGGCGGTATATCAAATCCCAGTAAATTCTCAGCCAAGCCGACGACATAGCCCGACCAGCCGACTGAAACGGCGCCTGCGGCGACCGCATATTCGAGGATCAGCGCCCAGCCGACCATCCATGCGATCAGTTCGCCCATCACGGCGTAGCTATAGGTATAGGCCGAGCCCGACACGGGGACCATCGAGGCCATTTCGGCGTAGCAGAGCGCGGCAAAGGCACAGACGAAGCCGGCGATGATGAAGCTTATCATCATGCCCGGACCTGCTTTTTGCGCCGCTTCGGCGGTCAGCACGAAAATCCCGGTCCCGATGACGGCGCCGATCCCCAGCATGGTGAGCTGAAAGGCGCCGAGCGTGCGCGTAAGCGACTTTTTTTCCGCTGTCGCCAAAATGGCATCCAACGGCTTTACGCGGTCAAATAGCATAATCTTCCCCTTTGGGGCGGCTGAGCTGCCGCCCGTCTCATGGCGGGGCAGACTAGCCGCTCCGCACGGCAGCGCAACTTAATTTCATGGGGCCAGCGCCGCATTCGACCGGGACCAAGGCCGCTTACCGTACGGTAAAGCGCACGCGGTCAATCATTCGGCCGCCTGGATCAACCAGCGTCAGCATATGAGCGCCAGGGCGCGGCAGGATTTGCTGCCCCGCATCGGCATCGCCGAGCGCCTTCTTGTCGAGGATCAGGCGGTATCCGGCGACCGAGCCGCTGACGATTACCGCGAGCCGTTGGCGATCGATCGGGATGTCGGGGTCGAGCGCATAGACGCTGCCGCTGACCGGGCTGGTGATGCGCGGACGGCGCGCAGCCTGCGGTGCGGCGGCCATTTCGGTTTGCGCGGTGCCGGTCAGGAAATATTCGCGGCGCGGGGGTTCGCGGGTGCCCGAAAGCGTAATCGGGCGCGCCTCGACGCCATCGGGCATCGTGGGGGGCTTGCCGGGGCGGCCGGCGTGGAGCGCGAGCATCACGTCGCGCCACACCGGCGCGGCGCCCGAGGTTCCCGAGACGGCGCGCATCGAATCGCCCTCGAGATTGCCGACCCACACCGCGACGGTGAAGCGGTCGGACCAGCCGATGCACCAATTGTCGCGCATGCCTTTCGAGGTGCCGGTCTTGGCGGCGGCCCAGAAGGGGAGGCGGAGCGCGCTGTCGGCGCCGAAGGCGTCGGTGCGGGCGGAGGCGTCGGCGAGGATGTCGCCGACGATGAAGGCGGCGGCGGGGTTGACGATCTGGCGCGCAACTTCTCGATCATTGCGCACGTCGAGGAAGTAGACTTGTGACCACTTTCCTAGATTTGCCAATGTTCTGAAGGCGTTGGCTTGTTCTAGGAGCGAAACTTCGGCGGAGCCCAGCGCCAGCGAGAATCCGTAATATTCGCCGTCCTCGACGAGGCCGTGGTAGCCAAGCGCCCAGAGGCGGTCGCGGAATTGCTGGACGTCGTCGATGACGAGCGCGCGGACCGCGGGGACGTTGAGCGACGAAGCGAGCGCGTGGCGCACGCTGACCGGACCCTTGAAGCTGTGGTCGTAGTTTTTGGGTACGTAGAGTCCCGAGGCGGTGTCCAGCTGGACCGGGCTGTCGTCGAGGATCGAGGCGGCGGTGAGCCAGCCGTGCTCGATCACCTGCGCGTAAAGATGCGGCTTCAATGTCGAGCCCGCCTGCCGCCGCGCGTTGGCGCCGTCGACCGACGCAGCGGTGGATTTGAGCCCGACACCGCCGACATAGGCGAGCACCTCGCCGGTCGCATTGTCGAGCACGACGACCGCGCCGTCGCGGACGCGGTCGGCGCCGAGCCCGGCGAGCTGGCGGCGCAGCGCGACGATCGCGGCGGTCTGGATGCGGCGGTCGATGGTGGTGGTGACGCGCTTGCCGGGCTGGTCGAGCAGGCGGACGGCGAGGTGGGGCGCGAGCGCGGGGTCGAAGCGCGCGGCATGTTCGCCCGAGACGAGCGTCGCGGCGGCGGCGCGGATCGCGGTGCAATCCTTGGTTTGGGCTATGCGGCACGCGCGGCGGCCGAGCGCTTCGGCGCTGGCGGCGGGGTTGGGGAGGAGGCCGGCGAAGAGCGCGGCGTCGGTGCGGGTCATTTCGGCGGGGCGCTTGCCGAACAGCGCGCGTGCGCCCGCGCCGATGCCCTGCGCTTCGCCGCGTAGCGGCACGAGGTTGAAATAGACCTCGAGCATTTCGTCGTGCGACCAGTTTGCCGCGAGCGCCTGCCCGGCGCGCATCTGGCGGATCTTGGTGCGCCAGTCGCGCTTGCCGGGCTGCGCGAGGCCGGGGTCGAGGAAGGCGGCGAGCTGCATCGGGAGGGTCGAGGCGCCGCGCGACCGCCCGCCGGTCCAGCGGGTGCGCGCCGCACTCGCGATCGCGAGCCAGTCGACCCCGCCATGCGACCAGAAACGCCGGTCCTCGCTTTGCACGACGGCATTGCGGACCGCAGGGCTGATGGCTTTCAGCGGCACCCATGCGAGGCGGCGGCGCTCGAAGTTGACACGCTCGCTATCGAGCAACTGGCCATCGCGGTCGTAGAGCCAGGCTTCGCTGGGCTGCCAGTCGGCGCGGACCTTTTCGAAGGCGGGCATGGCTGGGGGGCGGGTGAGGAGGTGCGCGGCGGTGGTGAGGATGAGCAGGGCGAGGGCGGCCCATGCCAGCGCATCAAGCCAGCGGTGTTTGCGGGTTGTTGCCATCAACTGGCCTATCCGATGAAATTCTTCGCCGGTCCCTCAATTTCCGTTCGCATCGAGCGCAGTCGAGATACCCATCGGTCGTGCATGCCTTTGGGGTGTCTCGACTTCGCTCGACACGAGCGGAGGAAGGAAGGGCGGGGCTGCATCACTGCCCGATGCTCGCCACCGTCAGCGGGGCGTTCGGCCATTGGCCGCGGATCGCGGGCGAATACATCGCCTCGACGCGGGTGGGCGGCAGGGTGAATTTGCCCGAGCCGTTGAGACGGACGACATATTCGACCGCGTGGGTGCCCGCGGGCATCCAGCCGAAATAGCCGCGCCAGCTGTCCTTGCCGCGCTCGACATAGCTTGGCTGCGCGCCGTCGCCGCCCGCCTGCTGGCCAAGCATTTCGGACTGGCCGCCGAGGTTGCCGACGATCGTCGCGCCGGGGGCTACGGGATCGTTGATGACGACCCACGTCCGGCCCGCGGCCGCGACGACCTCGATCCGTATCTTGATCACGTCGCCGCGCGTCAGCCGGTCCTTGTTCGCCGCCTTGACGATGCTGACCGAGCGCTTGATCCGGTAGCCGGCGTTGAGCGGCTCCTTGAGCGGGACCGCGGCCTTGACGCTGACGGTCGCCCATGGCGTGCCGGTGCCGTCATGCTTCAGGCTCATCGTCGCGGCGGCGAGCGCGACGCGGAGCGGCGAGACGGGCTCTGCCGACGATTCGGGGGGAAGCGGCCAGCTTTGCGAGGCGGTGGCGCCGGCGAGGCCGATATTGGTGACGCCGGTGATCGCATTCGCCGGATACAGCTCGGCGAAGCGGCGGACGGTGACCGCGCCCCAGGCGTTGGCGGGGGTCGTGTCCCAATGGCCGCGGCGCTGGCGCTGCGCGACGCCGACCATCAGCTTGCCCGCGTCATCCTCCCAGCCCTTGCGGCCGAGCACGGCTTCGAGCGCCTTGACCGCCATTTCGTCGCCGCTGGTCATCATCCACCACGGCGCTTTCGCATCGTCGACGAGGTCGAGGCGCGTGCCTTCGTAGACGAGGCGCTTGCGCAGTTCGGCCTCGGCCGCGGTGCGGAGCGCCGGAGCACCCCGGACATTCGGCGTGCGTTCGATCGCGATGAGCCAGTCGGCGAGGGTGCCGGTGGCCATATCGATCGGCGCGACGTCGATCGCCGCCACCAGTTGCGGGCTCGACGCATTGTTGCGCGCAAGCGCCGCCAGGGCCGCGATGCGGAGGGGGCGGATGTCGTAAGGGCCATAGCCCTTGCGCGTCAGCCGCCCTTCGACGACCGCCTGCAACGCCTTGACCATCTTCGCCTTGGGCGCGTCGGGGATCGCGAAGCCGTTCGCCGCCGTCACGCTGAGCACATAGGCGGTGAGTTCGATCGACCCTTCCATCCGCTCATTGGGCCAGTAGCGGAGCAGGCCATCGTCATCGAGATAGGTCGGCATCGCCCCGGCGAGCGCCTGCCAGCGCCCGAGATCGCCGAGTGCGACCGCGCGCGACGTCGACTGTTCGAAGCAATTATACGGATAGGCGCTCATATAATCGCGCACCCCCGACAAGGGCGGCGCGAGCGTTCCGGCGAGCGCGACGTCGACATAGCCGCCGGGCAGCGCGCCCGAGGGGATCGCGATCGGCAGCGTCGTGTTCGGGCCGACGCGGAACAGGCTGGCGGCCCAGGTTTCGACCGGCACCGCGGGTTCGACTTGCTGCTGGAAGACGAGCCGGTCGCGCTGCTTGCCGCCCTTGGCGACCGCCTCGACCGTCCATTCGATCGGGCCGGTGGCCTCGGGCGCGGTCATCGACCAGCTGATCGGCACCGCGCCGCCCGCCGGGATGGTGACGGTCAGCGGCGGTGCGGTCGCGACGGCGGGCGACAGCGTCGGGGTCGCGGTGACCTCCATTGGCTTGTCGGTGCCGTTGCGCAGCGTGAAGCGCGCGTCATAGGTGTCGCCGGTGCGGACGAGTTCGGGCATGCCCGCGAAGACGCCGAGATCCTGCACGGTGCGGACGGATGTTTCGCCGGTGCCGAAATATTGCGAGCCGTCGGTGGCGATCGCGACGAGGCGGAACCCCGAGAGATTGTCGCTGAGCGGTACATCGACGCTTGCGCGGCCCTTGCTGTCGAGCGGGACATTGCCTTTCCACAGCAGGACGGGGCGGAAGTCCTCGCGGGTCAGGCCCGAAAGGTCGCCGCCACCGCCGCCGCCGGGTTCGAGCGCCTTGCGGCCATAATGGCGCTTGCCGACGACCTGCATCTGCGCGGTCGAGGTGAGCACGTCGAGGGTGCGGTCGCCCATCATCGCGTCGATCACCTGCCAGCTTTCGTTGGGGGCGAGCTGGAGCAGGGCTTCGTCGACCGCGGCGAAGGCGACGTCGGCGTTCTTCGGCGCCTTTCCGCCCGGGGTCTTGACCTCGATCGCGACCTTCGCGGTTTCGCGGACCGAATATTTCTCCTTGTCGGCCTTCACCTTGACGCCGAGCTGATGGCCTTCCCAGCCGACCTTGATGCGCGCGATGCCCATGCGGTAGCTCGGCTTGGCGAGATCGACGAGAGCGGTGGGCGGCGCGCCTTCGCTATTCTCGATCTTGAAGCCGACCGCACGCTTCATCTTGCGGAACCAGCTTTCGCCGCCGGTCACGCGCCCGCGGACTGCCATCACCGAGACATAGACGTCGGGGGCGTAGGTCGCGGGCAGCTTGACCTTCACGACGGGATTGGTGCCTTTCAAGGGCATAACGAAGCTCGACAGCACGCCCTCGCGTTCGACGGTGACGAGCGCGGTCGCTTCGCGGAACGGCATGCGGACCTGGAAGCTCGCGGTGTCGCCCGCGGCGTAGCGCGGCTTTTCGGCGATGACGTCCATGCGGTCGCCATTGTCGCCGCCGAACCACCATTCGTCGTCGCCCGCGAGCCACACCGAGCGCACGGCGCGCGCTTCGTTGCCGTCGGCGTCTTGCGTCGTTGCGACGACGGTGACTTCGCCCGAGACGCCGGGGGCCATCGCACAGCTGGCGCGGCCGAGCTTGTCGGTGGTTGCCGAGCAATTGGCGGCGAGCTTCGTCGTGCGCATCTGGTTGTCATAGGCGTAGAAGCCGCCGATCAGGCGGCGCCGCGCGGTGATGATCTCGCGGTTGTAGAGTGCGACCGAAATGCGCTTCCCGGCAATCGGCTTGCCGTCGAGATCGAGCGCGATGAAGTTGAGGCGGAGATCGTTGTCGCGCATCAGCCAGCCGTCGGTCTTGACGCCGAGGCGGACGGCCGACGGATAGAGGGTGATGCGGCGGCTCGACGTCAGCGTCTCGCCATTCGCATCCTCATAATCCATTTCGACCGCCATCAGCGTCGGTTCGGTGATCGGCTGGTCGACCGCGACGCTGGTCGTCGCGCTGCCGTTGGCGTCGAGCTTCAATGGCACCGAGCGCGCGAGCGGCAGCTCGGCGGTTGGCTCGTCGCCGCTGTCGTCGAGCTGGACGGTGCCTTCCTTGACCGGCTGGCCGTCGAAATCCCAATCCTGATAATCCTGCGGAGGCGACCAGGATGAGCGGAAATTGGTGCGCAGCTCGACGGGGATATTCGGCGCGGGACCGCCCGAGAGGTAGCCGACGAACAGCGACAGCGGCACCGCGGTCGGGCGCACGAGCGCGGTCTTCGGCCCGGTGACCGTCGCCTTCATCGTCGGCAGGCGATATTCGTCGACCTTGACCGACTGGCCCGACCAGATCGTCTTGTCCTCGCCATCCTTGTCCTTGGTAACGAAGACGAGCTCATAATCACCCATCGGCGCCGAGGCGGGGACGTTCCATGTCGTTTCGCCGCTGCCGGTCGCCGCGATGGCGAACGGCATTTCGAATTCGGTGTCCGAGCCGCGGTGGACGAGGCGGAGTTTGCCCGCGAGCGGCTGCGGCGTCATGAAGCCGGTGCCGACGGGGCGGCGGAGCAGATGCTTCATGTGGACGGTCTCGCCCGCTTTCACGAGCGCGCGGTCGAATATTGTGTGGAGGATGTCGTTGCGCTCCGACCAACCGTAAGGAAGGTCGAAGTCATAGGGGCGGATGCCGTCGCCCCAGTCGGTGAGCGTGAAGCTGAAATCGTCACCGGCGCGGGCGCTGACCATCAGGGCGTGGCCTTCGCTCTTGGTGGGATCGGGGGTTTCTTCGCAGCTCGAATAGGTTTCGGGCTGCGGGAGCCCGCCCGCGAAGGCGAGACGGCCGGCCTTGTCGGCGGTGCCGCGCGCGAGCAGGCGCCCGGTGCAGCTGTCCGAGACGCGGATTTCGGCGCCCGCGACGGGGAGGCCGGTGTCGAGCGCGGTCACCCAGGCGAGCGAGCCTTCGCGGCCCCATTTGAAATGCACCGCCATGTTGGTGACGAGCGCGGCGGTTGCGACATAGCGCGTCGTCTTGCGGCCGAGCAATGCGGCGCCGAGTTCGGGGCTCGCGATTTCGACGACATGGAAGCCCTTTTCCGACAGGGGTATGCCGACGACTTCGAATTCCTTGCCGCCGCCCGGAGGCGACAATTGCAGGTCGCGGCGTTCGCCGCCCGATGGCGCGTCGGTGAATATCGATTTGGTGCCGGTGTAGTTGACCGTGACCTCTTTGCCGGTGCGGTCCTTTTCTTCGCGATAGTCGGTGTCGTCGGCGTCGTCGACGCGCTTCAGCCAGCGCGCGATTGCGACATCGTCGTCGCCGACTTTCAGCGCGGTCGCGGGCATTTTGAGGTTCGCCTGGACGAGCGAGCTTTCGACCCCGCGCACGGTGACGGGCAGGACGCCGCCCTCGCCGGCCTCGAGGATGCCGAATTCGGCGGCGAATTTGACCAATGGGGGGGCGCGGTCGATGTGGAATTTCAGCGGGAAGTTCGACTGGTTCTGCAGCTTGCGGCCGCTCTGGTCGGTGACGTCGGCGGGGAGGACGAGCGTCGCGTCGACATTCTGCGGCAGCGGGCCGGTGAAGCGGACGCTCGTCAGCCACGCGTCATTCTTGTCGTCGTCGTCGATCTTGGGCGTCAGTTTCTTACCGTCGGCGGTGCTCAGCGTCGCGGCGAGGATCGTTTCGCGGGGCACCGGCGAGGCGAAGCTGAGGACGACATCCTTGATCGGGTTGCAGCCCGCCTGCGGGTTGATGCGGCTGCACGACATTTTGGCAGTGAAGGCGGGGCGCACGTCATGGTCGAAACGCTGGTCGCGTCCGGCGGTGCGGCCGGGGACGCCGGCCTGAGAAATGCGCGCGTCCCAGACGAGCGCCATCTCGCGGCCGGGGGGCAGCGGGCGGCGGCATTTGACGGGGACGATGCGGTCGAGCGCGGCCTTGCGGTCGGCGCCCGCGGCGGGGAAGCGCTGCGGCAGGCCGGCGTCGGAGGTGAAGGACTGGCGCGACCAGTTGTTCTCGCCGAGCCCGGTCAGGATTTCGGTCGCGGTTTCGCGCGGCAGGACGTCGAGCGGGATCTTCTCGCCGATGCCGTCGACGGCGCAATAGCCGAAGCGCGCGACCGAGGCGCGGTCGGCGGCGACGTTGGTGGCGACGAGGAAGATCTGGTTTTCCTCGATCCCGTCATAAATGCCGCCCGCGAGCACGGCGCGCGCCGAGGGGCCGCCGGTGTCGAGCGCGAAGCGGCTGTTGCCGGCGACCGAGACGCCGCGTGCGGTTTTCAGCCCGTCGCGCAGCTCGACATGGCAGGCGAGGCCGCCGGGGAGCGGCTTGTCGAATTCGAGGACCCAGGTGCGCGTGTCGACCCAGCGGGACGACGAAGGGAGCTTGCAGTCGTTGGTCGCGGGGGCGGAGGCGCGGGGATCGCCGAGCGGGACCATGTCTTCGGAGAAACGCAGCGTGAAGCGCGTGATCGTGCCGTCGCCGGTGCCCGAGCTGCCCGGGGTCGCGAGCGTGACCTGCGGCACGGTGTCGGCGGCGGTCGCGGCCATCGCGAGGGTGAGGGGCAGGATCAGCGCCAGTTTTGCCTTGCCGGCCAATGCCGTAGCCAGCGCGCGCCATCCCTTGCCCATCGTCAACTCCCCCGCTTCGGTCCGAACATCTATCCTGCTGGAAACAGGGAACAGAGTCCACCCGTCGCCGCATAGTGCACACGGTTAGTCGCGCTTCGGGAAATTGCTGTGACGGCGGTCACAGACCGCGGCGGATGTCAGCGCGCGAGCATCGGGCCGAGCGGCTGTCCCGCGAAGATATGGACGTGGAGGTGCGCAATCTCCTGGTGACTGTCGAGCCCGACGTTGGCGAGCAGGCGGTATCCGGGGGCGACGAGGCCGGCGTCGCGCGCGACCTTGCCGACGGTGCGGACGAAGCCCGCGATCTCGGCGTCGCTGCCGCGCTCCGAAAAATCGTCCCAGCTGACATAGGGACCCTTGGGGATCACGAGGATGTGCACGGGCGCCTGCGGATTGATGTCGTGGAAGGCAAGGGAAAACTCGTCCTCATAGACCGTCTTCGACGGCAGCTCGCCGCGCAGGATGCGTGCGAAGATGTTGCTGTCGTCATAGGGGAGGGTCGCGTCGATCGGCATGCTGAGTTCCTTATTGTCGGCTGGCTTTTTCGGCGTGTCCCGAGGTGCCGTGGCGGCGGTCGAGTTCGGCGGCGATCATGTCCCATGTCAGCCCGCGCTCGGCGAGCAGGATCGAAAGGTGGAAGACGAGGTCGCTCGCTTCGCCGATCAGTTCGGGATCGTCCTCGCTGACCGCGGCGATCACCGCCTCGATGGCTTCCTCGCCAAGCTTTTGCGCGATCTTGCCGCGGCCTTTCGCGGCGAGGCTTGCCACGTAAGAAGCCTCGGCCTCGCCCGCCGCGAGCCGGTCGTGGATGACCGCTTCCAGTCGCCCCAGCGTGTCGCCCATTGCCTTGCTCATTGTGCGATCCTTTCGCCCCCGACCTGTCGACAGCGTGCCTAGCCGCGCCGGGCGGTCCCGACAAGCGGGGCGGCAGGGCTGCGAAAACTTACCGCGGCGTAAATCATATCGAAATGCCTTTTCGCGTAATTTCGGCCCTGCCGGGGGGCGGTTAGGCAAGAGATCACCCTGCTCGGCGCGGGCAACATCTTGCGCGGCTGCTATGACTCCCATGTCGCCGATGAGCCGCTCTGCGGCCTGTTCACGCGCACCGCCGCGGGACCGGATGCGCAGAGCGTCGCGATCGTCACCGACCGCTATGTCAACATCAGCCGCCAGCGGAACCGCGGGGGCGGGCGCCTCTGCCCGGACGTCAGCGTGCCCGCGACCTTCACTCACTCGCTGTCGCTGAGCCGCGACGTCGCCGAGCGGTTCCGCATCACGCTGGGCGTCGCGAACCTGTTCGACACCCCGCCGCCGCAGGTGTCGACGGTGGTCACCGCGACGCCGCCGGTGATCGGGAAGGCGCCGGCATTCGGGACGAAATATGATTATCTGGGGCGGCGGTTCTTTTTGAGCGTGCGCGGGAAGATTTAGACGTCGGAAATGGCGGTTTTGGGGGTGGGAAGCTGCCATCCCCCATTTCGTCATCCCCGCGAAAGCGGGGACCCAGAGCGTCCGTCGGCTGGCCCATCCCTGGGTTCCCGCTTTCGCGGGAATGACGAATTACTAGAATGGAGCGACCGCAACCGGTCGAAAGCGGCCTTATCTTACCGCGCCCGCGCAGCCTGGTGCGCGATGTCGGTCATCAGCTTGCGGAACAGCACCGCGCCCGCGGTGCCCGACGCTTTCAGCGCGCGTTCGCAATCGAGCAAGCGGCTCATCAACCGCGCGATGCGGACCGAATCCCAGATGTGGAGCTGCGCGGTCACCGCGTCGCGTTCCTTCCAGAAAATCCCGCTGGTGCGCGCCGATACCACCGTGGCCGGGTGCGCGCCGCCGTCGACCTCGGCGCGCAGGCGCGCGAGTGCCATCGCGCGGATCGCGAGCGCGCGGATGATGCGGATTTCGGCGACGCCGACCGCGGTCGCCTTGGCCAGCATCTCGGGCATTTCGCGTAGCTTGCCGCCGAGCGCGACATTGATGCACTCGCTGACATCCTCCTCGTGCGTCGCGGCGCCGAGCGCGGCGATGTCGGCCGCGGTCACCTGCCGCTGCCGGTCCGGGCCCGCGTCGAGGTAGAGCGCGATTTTCTCGATCTCGCGCCGCATCAGCGCCTGGTCGCCCGAGACGAGGTCGACGAGCAATTGCGCCTCGGCATTGGCAAGCCGCAGCCCCTGCTCCTGCCCCGCCGCCATCGCGATGCCGACGAGCGCACGCCGGTCGGGCTGGTAGCAGATCGCGGCCACGGCATGATCCGACCCTTCGACCAGCTTGACGAGTTTCGACTTGGCGGTGACCGACGCGCCGGTCGCGATCACCGGGTTGATCGCGGTTTCGGCGGCGAGCAGCGCCTCGACCGCCGCAAGGCCATCGTCGCCGCTGCCCGACAATTCGACCCTGATCACGCGCGCGGACGAGAAAAGCGACATCGATGCGGCCTCGGCGGCGAGCAGCGACGGGTCCTGCGACAGCTGCGATCCCGAAAGGTCGAGCCGTTCGGCATCCTTGCCCGCGAGGCCGATCAAATGGCTCGCGACGGCTTCCATCGTCGCTTCGTCGGGGCCGGTGAGGAGGGTGAAACGAACCGCGGGGTCGAGGCGCGAGAGGCGTTCGAGTTCGTTCGGTTTGACCGTCTTCATTGCCCTGCGGGCGTCGGGGCGGGCGCAGCGGCCGGTTGTCCGCCGCCGCGGTTCGCGAAGACGGCGAGGCGCGCGACGATCTGGTCGGCGACCGCCGAGGACAGGCGTTCGA
Source organism: Sphingopyxis sp. (assembly GCF_035250425.1). Lineage (GTDB taxonomy): Bacteria > Pseudomonadota > Alphaproteobacteria > Sphingomonadales > Sphingomonadaceae > Sphingopyxis. The sequence goes on along the minus strand of NZ_DATFFD010000270.1, from coordinate 9,275 downwards.
GCGCCGAGGATTCGGCGGCGATCGTCGCATATTCGCTGCCGACGACGTCGATCCCCGCGTCGGAGAAGGCCGTCGCGTCGAGCAACACTTCGCCGGTCGCGGCGTCGACGAGCTGGTAGCGCGCGCGCAGCGTCCGCCGCTCGCGCGTTACCGTATCGTCGGCGCGGACGCCGAAGCCGGTGATCGAATCTTCGAGCCGTACGTCGAGACGGAGGCGCTTGCCCGCGCCCTCGCCCCCCTGTGTCGCCTGTAGCCGGTCGCGGAGCGCGTTGCGGACGAGCCAGCCGCTATGCCCCTCGATCGCCGCGACATCGACGTCGGCGAGCACTTGCGCCACCGGCCCCTTGCTGCCGTTTGCATATAGAGGACGCAGGCCGCAGCCGCCGATGGTCAGCGAGGCGACGACGAGCGAGAAGGTGAAAAGTCTGCGCATCCTAGACAATATTGACCCTTATTCCGTTCATGTCGAGCGATGTCGAGACACCCAGAAGGCACACACAAACGATGGGCATCTCGACTTCGCTCGATGCGAACGGAAATGGGGATGCCATTTTACGGAACGATATTCACCAAACGGTCGGGGACCACAATGACCTTCTTCGGCGCGGCGCCGGCGAGCAGTTCGACGATGCGCGGGCGCGCGAGCGCCGCGGCTTCCACCGCATCCTTGTCGAGACCTTTGGCGAGCGTCATCGTATCGCGCAGCTTACCCGCCATCTGGATCGCGATTGTCACCTCGTCATCGACAAGCAGTGCCGGATCGGCGGCGGGCCAAGCGGCATCGGCGATCATCGCGGTCGTGCGCTGGCCGGCGGGCAGCGCGGCCCACGCCTCTTCGGCGAGATGCGGCAGCATCGGCGCGACGAGCAGGATCAAGGTGCGGCATGCTTCGGCACGCGTCGCCGATGGCTTTGCTTTCTCGATTTCATTGGCGAGCGCGTGAATTTTTGCGACTGCCTTGTTGAAGCCCAGCGCCTCGACATCCGTCGCAACCCCGGCGATCGTCTGGTGCAGCTTGCGCGCGAGGCTCTTGTCTTCGGCCCCGTCGCCGACATTTTCGGTGTCGCCAAAGATCCGCCACAGCCGCTGGACGAAGCGCCACGCGCCCTCGATCCCCGCCTCGCTCCACGGCAGGTCGCGCTCGGGCGGGCTGTCGGACAGCATGAACCAGCGCGCGGCGTCGGCGCCATATTGGTCGAGGATCGCGTCGGGATCGACGACATTCTTCTTCGACTTCGACATCTTGATCACGCGGCCGACGTCGACGGTATAGCCGTCGGCGGTCAGGATCGCGCCATCGGGGCGACGCTCGATCTCCTCGGGGGTGAAGTAGAGCGGCGGCAGGCCTTCGCCCTGCGCGCGGCTGTAGGTTTCGTGCGTCACCATACCCTGCGTGAACAGGCTGGCGAAGGGCTCCGCGATGTCGATCATGCCCATCTTCTTGAGCGCGCGGGTCCAGAAGCGCGCGTAGAGAAGGTGGAGGATCGCATGCTCGATGCCGCCGATATATTGGTCGACGGGCAGCCAGCGGCGGATCACCTCGGGATCGAAGGGCTTGTCGCTGGGCGAGCTGGCGAAGCGCAGGAAATACCAGCTCGAATCGACGAAGGTATCGAGCGTGTCGGTTTCGCGCAGCGCCGCGCCACCGCAGCTCGGGCACGCGACATGCTTCCACGTCGGATGGCGGTCGAGCGGGTTGCCGGGGACCGAGAAATCGACATCCTCGGGCAGGACGACGGGAAGCTGGTTCTTGGGAACCGGCACCGTGCCGCACGCATCGCAATGGATGAACGGAATCGGCGTGCCCCAGTAACGCTGGCGCGAAACGCCCCAATCGCGCAGGCGCCACACGGTGGTGCCTTTGCCCCAGCCCTCATGCTCGGCGCGCGCGATCACCGCGGCCTTGGCCTCGTCGATGCTCATGCCGTCGAGGAAGTGGCTGTTCACGAGCTTGCCGGGGCCGGTGTAAGCCTCGGTGCCGGTAAAATGCTGGGCGGTCTCGTCGCCGTCGGCGATGACGCGGTGGACCTGCAGCCCATATTTATGCGCGAAATCGAGGTCGCGCTGGTCGTGCGCCGGGCAGCCGAAGATCGCGCCGGTGCCATAGTCCATCAGCACATAGTTCACGACCCAGACAGGCAGGTGCCAGTCGGGGTCGAGCGGATGCTCGACCGCGAGGCCGGTGTCGAAGCCGAGCTTCTCGGCGGTGTCGATCTGCTCGGCGGCGGTGCCCTGGCGGCGGCAGTCCTCGATGAACGCGGCGAGCTCGGGCGAATCCTTCGCCAGCTGTCCGGCGAGCGGATGGTCGGGCGAGATCGCCGCGAAGCTCGCGCCATACAGCGTGTCGGGGCGCGTCGTGAAGACGTCGAAGCCCGGCGCGCCGCCCGCGAGCTTGAAGCTGAATTCCAGCCCCTGCGACTTGCCGATCCAGTTTTCCTGCATCAGCCGCACCTTGTCGGGCCAGCTGTCGAGCGCGCCCAGCCCCTCGAGCAGCTCGTCGGCGAAGTCGGTGATCTTGAGGAACCACTGCGACAGCTTTTTCTTTTCGACGAGCGCGCCCGAGCGCCAGCCGCGGCCGTCGATCACCTGCTCGTTCGCGAGCACGGTCATGTCGACGGGATCCCAGTTCACATAGCTGTGCTTGCGCGTGACGAGCCCCGCGGCGAACAGGTCGAGGAACAGCGCCTGTTCCTGCCCATAATAATCGGGCTCGCACGTCGCGAGCTCGCGGCTCCAGTCGATCGCGAGGCCGAGGCGTTTCAGCTGCGCGCGCATCGAGGCGATATTGTCGCGCGTCCAGCCGCCGGGGTGGACGCCCTTTTCCATCGCGGCATTTTCGGCGGGCATACCGAACGCGTCCCAGCCCATCGGGTGGAGCACGTCGTGCCCCGTCATCCGCTTGAAGCGGGCAAGGACGTCGCCCATCGCATAGTTGCGGACGTGGCCCATGTGGATACGCCCCGACGGATAGGGGAACATCTCGAGAATATAGGCTTTGGGCCTGCCAGAATCCTTGGCGTCGCTGTCGGTCGTGGCAAAGCTGTTCGCCGCCTCCCACGCCTTTTGCCAGCGGGCGTCGGCGGCGAGGGCGCCAAAGCGCGGTTCGCGGGTCATTCGTCGGTTACCCCGTTAGTCTGTGTGGGCAGGCGCGCGAGGCGCGCCGCCGGATTAGTCCCTGATGGCCGAGCGACGCAGGTCGCGGGCGCGGGTGAGGATGATTTCCTCGAGCTTCTGCACGGTCGCGGCCTGTACCGGCGCGTCGACCCAGGTGCCGCCCTGTGCAACCTGGCGCGAGGCCGCGATGCGCAGCGCGTCGGCGCGCAGATCCTGGTCGAGAATCGATACGGTGACCTTCATCCGCTCGCCGGGGTTCGACGGGTTCGCATACCAGTCGGTGATCACGACGCCGCCGGCCGAATCGGCCTGGAGCAGCGGCATGAACGACAGCGCGTCGAGCGAGGCGCGCCACAAATAGCTGTTGACGCCAATCGTCGTCACCTGGCTGGCGGCGAGATCGGCGCGCGGCCGTTCCTTGTTCGCGCAGGCCGAAAGACCAAGCGCCGCGAGCCCGAGCAGCGCGAGCGCGGCCGGACGGCGACCGAGCGCGGCGCCGAGCTTGGCAGGGACGAAAAGCTGGGACATGCGGGTACACCTTATCTCTTGAGCCCGTCCGACGTGGAAAATCGGCGGCGCGGAACGATATTGCCAGCGTCTCTATCGCCCTTGCCGCCACCCTGCAAGCGCGGCAATTTCGGCCGTGCAACCGTTCAGATTCTGGTCAGATTCGAAATGCACTGTGACGATCCCGCAACAATTTTGGCAAAAAGCGGAATCGTTGCAACGATTTGACGGGATTCACTGGCAATGTCGGGCCGGGAGTCCTATTTGACGAATCGATTGGGGTTGGAGTCGAAGAGCAATGGCGCGGACATCGCGACATTTTTGGAAAGGAAGCCTCACCGCTTTGGCGGTGGTTTCGCTTGCGCTTCCGCCAGCGCTCGCCGCGATGTCGAGCAGCGACCGCATCCGTGACACCACGCTTTCGGAAACCCTGCTTGGCCAGTTCACCCCGGCATCGGGCGATGAGCGGCTGATCGCACGCTATAACAAGATGTCGGCCGAACAGCGCGGCAGCTTCAGCTTCACCCCCGCGCTCCCCGACGACGGCCGCAAGAACCGCGCGATCACCGTCGTGATTCGCGCCCGCGACGACGCGTCGAGCGCGACGCGCACCACGGCGCTGGCTGCCGGCCGGACCGCGCCGATCGCGATCACCCCGGTCGCCTATAATCTGGGCGCCTCGGTCGGATTCGAGAAATTCGTCACGCCGGCGCTGCCGCGCGGCACCGACCTTCGCAACCTGCCGATCGCGAAGGCTCCGGAGCAGGACGAAAAGAAGTCGCGCTTCGCCACGCGTATGGTCAACCGCCCAAGCGACCCAAGCGGGGCAACCGATCGCGTCACCGCTCCTGGCGAAGCGTCGGCCGTCGATGTCGTCAGCAGCTATCGCCTGACCAAGAATATCGACGTCACCGCGGGCGTCCGGTACAAGAGCGACGACCGCATCGAACCGCTGACCGATACGCGCCGCGACAGCCAGGCGGTCTATGTCGGAACCGCGTTCCGCTTCTAATCTGCATCGCTATTTGGATCAGGGCGGCCTGCAAATGGCGACCTTCCGTGCTTCCGGTGCTCACGCACAGTAAGTGCGCTGCGCTCCGGGTCACGGAACGCCACCATTTTCGACTCCCCCTGACCCAAATATCGACGCAGCTTGCCGCCGGCGCTTCGTCGCTTTTTCTTCCCGCTTATCGGACCACGCATCGATCGCCGCCCAGCCGGGTCTGATTCCGCTCGCGCGGTTTAGCGCGCGCGCGCGCGCCGCCGTCATCCCGCCGAGCGCGATCGGCTGGGCGCCCGATAGCCGCGCGAGCCGCAGCCACGCCGCGCGCCCGAGCGCCGGTGCGCCGGGGTGCGACCGCGTGGGATGGAGCGGCGAGATGAAGACGGCATTTGCCCCAGCTCGCCGCGCGCGGCGCGCTTCGTGCCCATCATGGACGGGCATCGTCAGCGACAGGCCGAGCCGGTGCGCCTGCCCCGCCTGCTTTGCGTCGCGCTGGCGAAGGTGGACGCCGTCGGCACCCCAGCGGCGCGCCGTGGCGGGCGGTCCCGCAAGCAGCACGGTCAATCCCCGCACGCGCGCGGTGTGCATCAGCCGCCGCAGCAGGCGCCAGCGCGCGCCCGGGGCCAGGCTGTCGTGACGGAGGACGATGCCGCTGCCGGGGGGAAGCAGCGCCGCGAGTTCGGTGACGCCGGCCGCGGTCCGCTCGTCGCTGAACAGCCATGCGTTCGGCAGGAAGGGGTGGCGCGGGCGCATCGCGCTTTCTATAGGCGCGTCGCGAGCGCGCGCAACGCGCGGGATGGGACCGAGACGATGAGCGAAGCAGCAGACCGGCTGGCCGAGGTAAATGCGAATATCGCCGACGCGGCAAAGCGCGCGCAGCGGCGGGCCGACGAGATCTGCCTGATCGCGGTATCGAAAACCTACGACACGCAGGCGATCCGCCCATTGATCGCCGCGGGCCAGCGCCATTTCGGCGAGAACCGCGTGCAGGAAGCCGCGGCGAAATGGCCCGAACTGCGCGCCGAAACCCCCGATGTCGTGCTCCACCTGATCGGCCAGCTGCAATCGAACAAGGCCGAGGAAGCGGTGGCGCTGTTCGATGCGATCCACTCGCTCGACCGCAGCTCGCTGGTCCAGGCGATCGCGAAGGCGTGCGCCAAGGCGGGCAAGCAGCCGCAGCTGTTCGTCCAGGTCAATATCGGCGACGAGGAGCAGAAGGGCGGCTGCGCGACCCGCGACCTGCCCGCGCTGCTGGCCGAAGCGAAGGACGCCGGGCTGGCGATCGACGGCCTGATGGCGATCCCCCCCGCCGACATCGAGCCCGCACCCTTTTTCGCGCTGCTCGACGAGCTCGCCGAACGTCACGCCCTGCCGCTGCGTTCGATGGGGATGAGCGGCGATTACGAAACCGCGGTGATGCTCGGCGCGACGCATGTTCGCGTCGGGACGGCGCTGTTCGGGGCGCGAGGGTAGGGTTTCTGCTATAGGCCGGAAAGCAGACCATCCACTCCTTGCTCGTCAACGGTTCCAAAGTTCTTTGAAAGGCCATTTGTCGTCGCGTTCATCGCCGTAAGCGCGATGCATGACCGAGACGGAGAACCGGACCGAGGTTGACGCCTTCACGCAGCGGACGATTTCAAGATTTCCGTCACCACTCGCGCCTATCACGCTGATCCGGCGCCCATAGGTCGGACCCAAGGTCAACGTCTTTCCGCCGCATTGATCGACAATGCCGAGAAAGGTCGAGCCTGACCATTCGGTCGATGTGTTGGCCGAGCCCCGGATTTTCCATTCCGAATCCCGTTTTTCGTCGTCGCGAACGAAAATGAAGCGGAGGCTTTCCTCAGGCGGCGGCCAACTACTCATCCCGCCCAAGCCTTGCATGGCAAGTAATGTCAGAAGAATCATTGGGTATCTCCAAGCGCTGTGGAGCAAGCGCGGTGATTTTTACCGTTAGATAGCTTCGGGAAATGGCCGCGACAATGACCCAAGAGCGGTCGTTCGGCCTATTGATATTCCACCGTCACCGGGATCCGGCCGCGATAGTCGCCGTCGTCGAGCCCGGCGACCTGCAGCCGGCCGCCGAAGCGGAATATCAGCCGGCCGTCGGCGCCGAGACGCGGCGCGGCCGACAGGTCGGTCACGAGGCCGGTGACGCGCGCGGTGCGGCCGTGGCCGCTTTCGAGGTCGACGCTCGCGGGAAGGATGACGCGGACCTCGGCCCCCGGTTCGCCGCGTACGGTGACGGTGCCGGTCAGCGCGAAGCCGCCGAGGTCGACGACATCGCCGCGCACCCGGCGGGCGCCCGAGGCGGGATCGATTTCGACCTCGCCTCCCATCGCGCCGACCGCGACGCGGCCCATGTCGAGCCGGGTTTCGACATCGACGCGCAGCGGCACCTCGGCGGTGCGCGCCGCGATACCCGCCGCCTTGTCCGGCGTGCACAGCATGCATTGCGCCGCCGCGGAGGGCGCAGCGCCGAAAGCCAGCGCAAAGCCAAGGAAAAGACGCGGTTTCACATCTTCCCCTTGCCACAGCATGATTAATCCAGGGTAAAATGGCGTGGCGCCTTATCCGCTGGCCAGCGCCGCGCTTTTGGGTCAAACCCGCGCCATGAGCAGCCCTTCGCCCGTCCGGCTCAACGCCCTCGCCACCGCGGTGCCGGGGCACGATATCCATCAGGCGTTCATCGACTGGGCGACGCCGCGCCTCGCCGACCCGCGCATGCGGGCGCTTTTTGCGCGGATGGCGGCCCGATCGGGGATCGACCACCGCTGGTCGGTGCTGCCGCCGACCGCTGGCGGTGGATCGCCCGTCGGCGCGGGCGGATTTTACGACGTCCCCGGCCTGCCGCCGACCTCGGCGCGGATGGCGGCCTATGCAGACTATGCGCCCGGTCTTGCGATGGAGGCGATCGCGGCGCTCGGCGACGCGCTCGACCCGGCGCGCGTTACCCATATCGTCGTCGCGAGCTGCACCGGCTTCGTTGCGCCCGGGATCGATCAGATCATCGCGCAGCGGCTGGGACTGCCCGCGACGATCGAGCGCGTGCTGATCGGCTTCATGGGCTGTTATGCCGGGGTCACGGCGCTGCGCACCGCGCGGCATATCGTGCGGTCCGAACCCGAAGCCGTCGTGCTGGTGGTCAGCGTCGAACTGTCGAGCCTGCACCTGTCGCCCGCCAACGAGGCCGAACCCCTGCTGATGATGCTGCAGTTCAGCGACGGCGCGGCGGCGGGCATCGTGTCGGCCGCGCCGCACGGGCTCGAGCTCGGCGAGGGCCGCAGCCTCGCGCTCGAGGACAGCGCCGACCTGATCCGCTGGGACATCGGCGACAAGGGGTTCGAAATGCAGCTGTCGGGCGAAGTGCCCGGGCGGCTGCGCGAAACCTTGGCCAAGTACGATGTGCAGCGCGACCTGTTCGGCGAGGCCGGTCCACCGTCCTTGCTCGCGGTCCACGCCGGGGGACGCTCGGTACTCGACGCGGTCGAGCATGCACTCGGCATCGATCCGGCGACCCTCGCCGACAGCCGCGCGGTGCTCGCGCGGTTCGGCAATATGTCGTCGGCGACGATCCTGTTCGTGCTCGCCGACATGATGGCGCGCGGCGCGAAGGGCGAGGGGGTTGCGATCGCCTTTGGCCCCGGGCTCGCCGCCGAAGCGATCCGCTTCACCGCGTCATGAACCCCTTCGCCAGCCTTCGTCTCCCGATCATCCGCGAAGAGGAGATGGACGCCGCCGACCTGCCGCCCGAGCGCTATGCGAAGGTGCTCGCCGATCTGTCGCGCATCAACGGGCTGACAATGGCGCCGCGCCCGACGCTCGGCTTTCTCGACCGGGTGCGCGCGCGCGGCATCGGCGACCGGCCGTGGCGTATCCTCGACGTCGGGTTCGGCGCGGGCGACATGCTCGCGCGGATCGCGCGCTGGGGCGACAAGCGCGGGGTCGCGCTTGATCTCGTGGGCGTCGACCTCAATCGCAAGAGCGAGGCGGTGGCGGCGGTGCGACTCGGCGCGCGGGCGCGGCTGATCACCGGCGATTATCGGGCGCTCGCGGGGCAGGGGTGGGACATCATCCTCTCCAGCCTCGTCACCCATCATATGACGCCTGAACAGCGCAGCGAATTCCTGCGTTTCATGGAAGGCGAGGCGGCGCGCGGCTGGCTGGTCAACGACCTCCACCGCCAGCGCCTGCCATTCGCGGGCTTTCCGCTGCTCGCGACTCTCGCCTTCGCCGACCCGATCGTGCGGCGCGACGGGCAGCTATCGGTCGGGCGCAGCTTTCGCCGCGCCGAATGGCGGGCGATGCTGGCCGAAGCATTGCCCGGGACGGCGGGCGAATGCCGGATCTTTCGCAGCTTTCCGTATCGCCTCTGCGTCGAGCGCATCCGGTGAGCGACGCGATCGTCGTCGGCGCCGGACCCGCCGGGTCGGCGGCGGCGATCGGTCTGGCACGCGGCGGCGCAAAGACGCTGCTACTCGAACGCGCGCGCGAAACGGGCGACGCATTGTGCGGCGGTTTCCTGAGCTGGCGGACATTGCAGCGGCTCGACGCGCTCGGGATCGAGCGCGCGGCGCTCGGCGGGCAGACGGTTCGCCGCGTACGCCTGTTCGCGGGCGACCGGCGGAGCGAGACCGCGCTGCCCGGCGCG
>NZ_DATFFD010000269.1:0-9822 GCF_035250425.1 Sphingopyxis sp. | reverse complement strand
CATTGCAGCTTTGCTCGCCTTTCTGGCGCTGACGACATCGGTCGAAGGGGTTGGGGAAACCATCGCCTACGTCGTGGCGGCATATCTGGTGATCACGTCGATCATCGGGGCGTGCCTCGTCTACAAGGTCCTCGACGTTAACACCTGCGACCATGGTGGCACCTATCATAGCGGCGAAGACCCCTTCGACGGGCGCGGCGGCGACTAAGCGACCAATTACTTCACGCGGTCAGGGCTGAGAACAGCGGAAAGCGGCTTGGCAGTGCCAGCCGCGGGCACCTTGTTCGGCACGAACTGGCCGCCCTTGTCGACTTGAATTGACCTCAAACTGGCAAGGATAACAAAAAGGCCCCGGATCACTCCGGGGCCTTCTCGTTTTCAGCTGGTCGCGTGGCGATTAGTCGTCGTCGCGGTTGAGGAATGCAGGAGCGAACTCGGGCGCGGGGCCGTCGTCGCCACCCTGGCGCTCAGGGCGCGGGCCCCGCTCGCCACGATTGTCACCACGGTCGCCACGTCCCTCACCACGAGGTCCACGATCACCACGGTCACGGCGCGGGCCACGGTCGTCGCGTCCGCGCCCGTCGCGGCGCGGGCCCCGGTCGCCACGGTCACCGCGCGGTTCGCGTGGCTCGCGGGGCGGACGGGTGTCTTCCAGCTCGGCACCGGTTTCCTGATCGACGACGCGCATCGACAGGCGAACCTTGCCGCGCGGATCGATCTCGAGAACCTTGACCTTGACTTCCTGGCCTTCGCTGAGGACGTCCGAGACCTTCTCGACACGCTCGTTGGCGATTTCGCTGACGTGGACGAGACCGTCCTTGCCGCCCATGAAATTCACGAACGCACCGAAATCGACGAGGTTGACGACCTTGCCGTCATAGATCTTGCCGACTTCGGCTTCCTCGACAATGCCCGAAATCCACTTGCGCGCGGCTTCGATCTGCTCGGGATCGCTCGACGAGATCTTGATCAGGCCTTCGTCGTCGATGTCGACCTTGGCGCCGGTGGTCGCGACGATCTCGCGGATCACCTTGCCGCCGGTGCCGATGATGTCGCGGATCTTCGACTTGTCGATCTGCATCGTCTCGATACGCGGCGCATGCGCCGACAGCTCGGTGCGGGCTTCGCCCAGCGCCTTCGCCATTTCGCCGAGGATGTGCGCGCGGCCTTCCTTCGCCTGGTTCAGAGCGGCCTCAAAGATCTCGCGCGTGATGCCCGCGATCTTGATGTCCATCTGCATCGTGGTGATGCCTTCGGACGTGCCCGCCACCTTGAAGTCCATGTCGCCGAGATGATCTTCGTCACCAAGGATGTCCGACAGGATCGCGAAATCCTTGCCTTCGAGGATCAGGCCCATCGCGATACCCGAAACCGGACGCTTGAGCGGAACGCCGGCGTCCATCATCGCGAGCGAACCGCCGCAAACCGACGCCATCGACGACGAGCCGTTCGACTCGGTGATGTCGCTGGTGATGCGGATCGTATAGGGGAACTCGTCCTTCGTCGGCAGCACCGCGTGCAGCGCGCGCCATGCGAGCTTGCCATGGCCGATGTCGCGGCGGCTGGGCGCCCCGAAACGACCGACTTCACCGACCGAATAGGGCGGGAAGTTATAGTGCAGCATGAAGTTCGAGTAGCTGAGGCCGTTGAGGCCGTCGATCATCTGCTCGCTGTCCTTGGTGCCCAGGGTGCAGGTCGCGATCGTCTGCGTCTCGCCGCGCGTGAACAGCGCCGAGCCATGCGCGCGGGGCAGGAAGTGCGTTTCGGCAAGGATGGGACGAATCTGCGTCGTCGTGCGGCCGTCGATGCGCTTGCCGTCCTTGAGGATGGCGCCGCGAACGATTTCGGCTTCGAGCTTCTTCATCAGCTTGCCGGCGGCCATCTGGTCCTGCGGCGCGGCGTCGGCGAATGCTTCCTTCGCCTTGGCGCGGGCTTCGTTAAGCGCGTTCGAGCGAGCCGACTTGTCGGTCAGCTTGTACGCGGCGGCGATGTCCTTGCCGATCAGCTTCTTGAGCTTGTCCTTGGCGGCGGTCAGGTCGGCCTGTTCGGCCATGTCCCAGGGATCCTTGGCAGCCTGTTCGGCCAGCTTCACGATCGCCTTGACGACGTCCTTGCACGCATCGTGCGCGAACAGCACCGCGCCGAGCATGATCTCTTCCGACAGCTCATTGGCTTCGGATTCGACCATCATCACGGCGTCGTAGGTCGCGGCGACAACGAGGTCGAGATCGCCTTCGGCAACCTGTGCGTCGGTCGGGTTCAGGATATACTCGCCATCGACATAACCCACGCGCGCGGCGCCGATCGGGCCCATGAAGGGCACGCCCGAGATGGTGAGCGCGGCCGAGGCCGCGACCATCGCGAGGATGTCGGGCTCATTATGACCGTCATAGCTCAGAACCTGGGCAATAACGTTGATTTCGTTGTAGAAACCTTCGGGGAACAGCGGACGGATCGGACGATCGGTCAAACGCGAAACCAAAGTTTCCTTTTCGGTCGCGCCGCGCTCGCGCTTGAAGAAGCCGCCGGGGATGCGGCCTGCGCCCGAATATTTTTCCTGATAGTGGACGGTGAGCGGGAAGAAATCCTGCCCTTCCTTGACCGTCTTGGCGGCGGTGACCGCGGCGAGAACCATCGTTTCGCCGAGCGTCGCGACAACCGCGCCGTCGGCCTGGCGGGCAACCTTGCCCGTTTCGAGGGTCAGCGTTTCACCGCCCCACTCGATCGATACTTTTTTCACGTCAAACATGGAGTTTCCTTCGCCCGCCGAGCCCAATGCCGGGCGGGGCCTCTAGTTCCGGGCAATCCGGCCCGGGGCGGTGTAGGGCGTCTGTCTGCCCCTATGGCGGTCCCGCCGGATGCGGGAGCGGCCCTGTGGTCCGGCGAATTTGCACGAGACCAATATGACAGCGGCCCCGGAAGTCCGGGGCCGCCAGAAATTCTTATTTGCGGAGACCCAGCTTCGCGATGAGAGCCGAATAGCGACCCTCGTCCTTCTTCTTCAGATAGTCGAGGAGGCTGCGACGCTTGTTGACCATCATCAGAAGGCCGCGGCGGCTGTGGTTATCCTTGTGGTGCGCCTTGAAGTGGGCGGTCAGCGTGTTGATGCGGTCGGTCAGGATTGCGACCTGCACTTCCGGCGAACCGGTATCGCCCTTTGCGCGGGCGTTGTCGTTGATCACTTCGGTTTTGCGCTCGGCGGTAATCGACATAATCTTTTTTCCTCGAACATCTTGCTTAAAGATTGAAGCCGCGGATGACCTTCAGCGTTCCCGCCAAAGCCCCGATCAGGGCAACGGGACGCATATCGCTGTCCCTTCCCCAATAGAGCCCGTCATCCGTAGCTACCCCGGTCCAGACGCGACCCTGACGGATCGCCCCTGCCGCTTCCGGGGAAAGGTTCAGAGCCGGGATGTCGACCAGCCCTGCCTCGAGCGGCAGAAATACTTCTGATTGCGCGGCGCCTTGGCCGAATGCGTTCAATTTGTCCAGCGAAATCGCCTGTGACAGGTCGAACGGCCCGGCCTTCGTGCGGCGGAGCATGGTGACGTGACCGACGGTGCCGACGGCGTGCGCGATATCGCGCGCCAGGCTGCGGATATAAGTGCCCTTCGAGACGTGCGCGGTGAGGGTGATTTCCTGAAGCCCCTCCCCTCGTTCGTCACCCCGGACTTGATCGGGGGTCCATTCTTCCGTTGCCGCGATGGATGCCGGATCAAGTCCGGCATGACGAAGCGAATGGATCATCACGCTGCGCGCCTTCATCTCGACCGTTTCGCCCTTGCGCGCGAGATCATAAGCCCGTTGCCCGTCAATCTTGATCGCCGAATAAGCCGGCGGCACCTGTTCGATCGGGCCGGTGAAGCGCGGTAGCACCGCCTCGATTTCAGCTAGCGTCGGCCGCACGTCGCTCGTCGCCACCACTTCGCCTTCGGCATCGAGCCCGTCTGTTTGGGTTCCGAACCGCACGGTAAAGTCGTAAATCTTGCTCGCATCGAGCATCCGGCCGCAGAGTTTCGTCGCCTCACCCAGCGCGATGGGCAGCACCCCCGACGCGAGCGGGTCGAGCGTGCCGCCATGGCCGACCTTGACCTTGCCCAGCCCCGCCTCGCGGCACACGCGTTTCACCGCGCCCACCGCCTGCGTCGAGCCGAGGCCGACAGGTTTGTCGAGGATGATCCAGCCGTTCATCCCGCGCCGCTAGGGCGCAGGTCAAAGACTGTCAATTTTGCGCGGCCTTTTCGGCTTCACGCGCGGCCTTGCGCTCGGCCTTCGACGGCGGCGGCGCCGAGGTAACAAAGGACGAGAGCTGGCAGCGCTCGCCGCGGACGATGATCGACGCGAATTTGTCGAGCCGCCCGGCACCGCGCGTTTCGACGCCGATCGCGTGCGCGAAATCGACATCGCGGCAGATGCCGGCGAAGCTGCCATAATACCATTCGCCGCGGCGGCCCTCGATCCAGATGCCGCGGTCGCGGTCGGCCTGCCAGTTGCGGATCGTGCCGTCGCTGGGGAAGACGATGCTCGATTCGACACCGAGCGCGCGCGGTTCCGTGACGGGCTCATTGGCCGCCGCCGCAGAAAGGGGAAGCAGCATGGCGGCCAGGGAGAGTGCGAGATTCTTCATGGCGAGTCGTTTAGCAGGGAGAGCCTGAATGGGCGCTGACCCTGCTCCTCCCTGTCGCGAAGCGCTGACGGAGGGGTAATGGCGCCACGTCGCCACCCCTCCACAACCGCCTGCGGCGGCGGCCCCCCTCCCCATGCCTGCGGCACAGGGAGGATTATCTTTGCCATTCGTCGGCGAGCAACGACCAGAGGCCGGTGTCGCGGGTGTAGCCGGTCCAGGTGATGCGCTCCGACCGCAACACGCCGTCCTTGGTACAGCCGAGCTTGGCGACCGCGGCCTGACTGCGCTTGTTGCGCTCGTCGATGCGGAATTCGATGCGGCGGATACCGGCGGCGAAGGCGTGATCGAGCATCAGGCGCTTGACCCGGCTGTTGAAGCCGGTGCCGCGTGCATCAGGATGAATGAAGCTGTTGCCGATCTCGACCGTCTGCGCCGACCAGTCGAGGCGCAGCCAGGCGGTCATGCCGACGAGCATGTCGCCGTCCATGATCGCATAGGACATGCGGCCGGCGCCACCGGTCAGCGCGTCGAAGCTCTTGTCGAAATGCTCGGGGCCGAAGCTCGACGAATAGATCGGCCAGATATCGGTATCGGCGGCGCAGACGGCGCGCAGCGCCTCGCGGTGCGCCTCGGTCAGCTTGATCAGGCGGAGATCGCCGTCGGCGAGGTCGACATAGAGGCGGTCAAGCATTGGCGAGCGCCTCGGCGGCTTCGCGGCGTTTCGCCATGAAATGCCGCCGGCACATCGCGACATAGCGGTCGTTGCCGCCGATCTCGGTCTGCGCGCCCTCGACGACCGCACGGCCGCTTTCGTCGACGCGCAGGTTCATCGTCGCCTTGCGCCCGCATTCGCACACCGCCTTTAGCTCGACGAGCGCGTCGGCGATGCCGAGCAATGCCGCCGATCCGGGAAACAGCTCGGCCGAAAAATCGGTGCGCAGGCCATAGCAGAGCACCGGAATGCCCGCCTCGTCGGCAAGCCGCGCGAGACCCAGCACCTGCGCGCGCGTCAGGAATTGCGCCTCGTCGACAAGCACGCAGGCGAGCGGGCGCTCGGCGTTCTCCGCGTTCACCGCGGCCCAGAGGTCGCTGTCGGGGTCGAATTTATGCGCTTCGGCCATCAGCCCGATACGGCTCGTCACCTGCCCCGCGCCATATCGGTCGTCGAGCGCCGCGGTCCACAGCATCGTTTCCATGCCACGCTCGCGATAGTTGAAATCCGCCTGGAGCAGCGTCGTCGATTTGCCGGCGTTCATGCTGGCATAATAGAAATAGAGCTTGGCCATGCCGCCGCGATACCGCGTTCGCCGGCTTCCGCCAATCTTCAAAGCTTCGTCACCCCGGACTTGATCCGGGGTGACGAGTGGTTGGGCGCAACTTGACTCCCCTCCTTCCCCTGTCATGCTGCGCGCAAAAGATGCGGCATTTTGAGTGGGGAGAGCTACGATGCGCCTGATGCCGGTGACCGACGCGATGTTCCTGTGGGGGGAGAGCCGCGAGATGCCGATGCACATCGGCGGCATCAATCTCTATACTTTGCCCGACGGGGTCGACGAAACCGAATGGCTGAACGAACAGCTCGCGCTGCTCCGCCAGTCGGAAGGGCTGCGGCGGCCGTTCAGCGAGGTGCTGAAACTGACGCCGCTCGGTCAATATGGCCCGATCCGGCTCACCCCCGATCGCGACATCGACATGCACTATCACGTCCGCGCCGCCGCATTGCCGAAGCCCGGACGCTATCGCGAAATGTTCGAGCTTGCCTCGCGGCTCCATTCGGGGCTGCTCGACCGCACCCGGCCCTTGTGGGAAATAACGCTGATCTCGGGACTCCCGAACCGCCAGATCGCGACCTTCAAGAAAGTGCATCACGCGCTGATGGACGGCGCCGCGAGCATCCATTTCTATAATTCGATGCTGTCGGCGGACCCCAAGGAACGGCGCGGCGCCTCGCCGCTGTCGGTCGAGGCCTATGAAGCCTATAAGCGCCAGTTCCCGCCGCCCCAAAAGCCGGCGCGCCCGAACCTCACCGACATCAAGGCGATCGGCGATTTCCTGAAGGAGCAATGGGGCAATAGCGTCGGCGTGACCAAGGCGATGAACCAGTATCTCGCCGCGATGTTCGGCCTCGGCGGCGACGGCCTCGCGACGCCCTTTGCCGGGGTGCCGCGCACCAGCTTCAACCGCAACATCACCGGCGCGCGACGCTTCGTCGCGCAAAGCTGGTCGCTGGAGCGCATCCGCGCGCTGGGCAAGGCCTATGACGGGACGATCAACGACGCGGTACTCGGCATGTGCGCGGGCGCGATGCGCAAATATCTGCAATCGCTGAACGAACTGCCCGACAAGCCGCTGAAAGCCATGGCGCCGGTGTCGATCCGCCCCAAGGGCGACGTGGATTCGGGCAATTCGGTCGCGTCGGTGACCGCCAATCTCGCGACGCATATCGACGATCCCGCGACGCGCATGGCGATGATCCAGGAATCGATGAATTCGGCGAAGGCGCAGCTGCGCGCGATGACCGCGGCGCAGATTCAGCTCTATACCGCGATCACCAGCTTTCCGATGATGCTGACCGCGCTGACGCGCACCGCCGACAAATTCCCCGCCTATTCGGCGACGATCTCGAACGTCCCCGGACCGCGCGAGCAGATGTACTGGAACGGCGCGCGGCTCGACGGCATGTATCCCGCGAGCATTCCCGTCGACGGCATGGCGATGAACATCACCCAGGTGTCGAACTTCAAAAATATCGACTTCGGCATCACCGCCTGCCGGCGCAGCGTCCCGCATGCGCAGCGGATGATCGACTATCTGGAGGAAGCGCTGGTCGAGCTGGAGGAAGCAGCGGGGATCAAGAAGCAATCGTCGCCCCCGCGAAGGCGGGGGCCGCCGTCGGCATAGCGCAAGGTTGCAGGCGGCCTCCGCCTTCGCGGAGGCGACGGCCTTGTTCAGGCTTCTCCCTCGCCGCTCGCCAAATCCCGCGCTACCTTCGGGTCGCGCAGCAATTTATCGATATGGCTCGCCTCGTCGAAGCTTTCGTCCGACAGGAATTTCAGCTTCGCGGCATATTTCATGCTCATCTTTTCGGCGACGCTCTTTTGCAGCCAGGCGGTGTTGGTGCGCAGCGCCTTCAGCACCGCTTCCTCATTCTTGCCGAGCAGGGGTTTCACGAACACCGTCGCATGGCGCAGGTCGGGCGACATGCGCACCTCGGTGATGCTCACCGGATGCTTGGCCAAGAGCTCGTCATGCGCATCGCCGCGCGCGAGGATTTCGGAGAGAATATGGCGCACTTGTTCGCCGACGCGCAGGACGCGGACCGAGGGGCCGCCATTCTTTTTCAGGTCCTTTTCGGTTTTCATCGCCTAACCCTTTGCCTCTTCGTCCAGTTTCGCGATGATCCGCGCGATCGAGCGCATGTTGCGCGCGGTGCCCTTGTGCCCCA
This sequence comes from Sphingopyxis sp., assembly GCF_035250425.1. GTDB lineage: Bacteria > Pseudomonadota > Alphaproteobacteria > Sphingomonadales > Sphingomonadaceae > Sphingopyxis. The sequence continues at coordinate 1,750 of NZ_DATFFD010000269.1, read as the reverse complement.
GCCGTCGTTCGATCAGCCGCGCGTGCAATTTGCTGTCGGCCGCGCCGTCGCCAAAGTCGATATAGAGCGCGCGGTCGCCGAGCGCGAGGCGCTCGTTGGGCCGGACGCGGTGGTCGGTCGCCAGCGCCTCGAACTGCTCCGCCGTCGGCTGGCCGTCGAGGAACATCGTATGGACGATGCGGTCCTCGTTCGTGCCCGCGAACGGATTGCCGGCGATCGCTGCGGCGAGCTCGTCGCGGTCGCGCACCAGTGCCGCGCAGGTCATGTCGAAACGGTCGTACACCATGATCGACAATTTCTCTTCGAGTCCGCGCGTCGGCCGCGCGTCATGGTCGAACAGCACATTGCCGCTCGCCACCACGGTTTCGACGTTGCTGAAACCCTCGGCCTCGAACGCCGAACGCAGGTCGGCCATCGTCAGCCGGTTGCCACCGACGTTGATGCTGCCGAACAATGCCACATAGCGAGCCATGCCGGCACCTCCTGATCCGCGCGGAGCGGACGCCCGTTAGAGCGTCCGTTCGCGCAGTTCGACTTCGAAGACTTCGAGGTGGTCGCCCGCCTTGATGTCGTTGGTGTCCGCCAGCACGACACCGCACTCAAGGCCGGCGCGCACTTCGGCGACATCGTCCTTGAAGCGGCGGAGCGACGAGATCGTCGTTGCCGAGACGATGACGTCGTCGCGCGTGAGACGGGCATGCAGCCCCTTGCGGATCGAGCCTTCGAGCACGAGCAGACCCGCGGCCTTGTCGCGCTTGCCGGCGGGGAAGACGTCCTTGACCTCGGCGCGGCCGACGACGGTTTCGATCCGTTCGGGACCCAGCTCGCCCGCCATTTCCTTCCTGATCTCATCGGTCAGGTGATAGATGACGTCATGATACATGAAGCGCACTTTTTCGCGCTTCGCGATATCGCGCGCCTTGGCGTTCGGACGGACGTTGAAGCCGATGATCGGCGCCTTGGTCGCCGCCGCCAGCGTCACGTCGCTCTCGGTGATCGCACCGGCGCCCGACTGGAGCACGCGGACGCGGATCTCGTCGGTCGACAGCTTGTTCAGCGCATTGACGATCGCTTCGACCGACCCCTGCACATCGCCCTTGATGATCACCGGGAACTGGATGACGTTCGCCTTGTCGGCGAGCGCCTCGAACATGCCTTCGAGGCTGACCGGCGCCTGGACGGTACGCTTGCGCGTCGCCTGTTCCTGACGATAGGCCGCGACTTCGCGGGCACGCGCTTCGTTCTCGACGACGGTGAGCGTGTCGCCCGCCATCGGAACGCCGCCCAGACCGAGCACTTCGACCGGCATCGACGGCGTCGCCGACTTGATCTGCTTGCCCTGATCGTCGATCAGCGCACGAACGCGGCCGCTTTCGGCGCCGCACACGAAGATGTCGCCGACCTTGAGCGTGCCGCGGCGGACGAGGATCGTCGCCACGGGGCCGCGGCCCTTGTCGAGCTTCGCCTCGACCACGGTGCCTTCGGCGGCGCGGTCGGGGTTGGCCTTGAGCTCCATGATTTCGGCCTGCACCGCGATCGCGTCGAGCAATTTGTCGAGACCGGTCTTCTTCAGCGCCGAGACTTCGACATTCTGCACGTCGCCGCCCATTTCCTCGACCACCAGCTCATGTTCGAGCAGACGTTCGCGGACGCGCTGCGGATTGGCGCCTTCCTTGTCGACCTTGTTGATCGCGACGATGATCGGCACGTTCGCCGCCTTCGCATGGTTGATCGCCTCGATCGACTGCGG
>NZ_DATFFD010000268.1:0-19009 GCF_035250425.1 Sphingopyxis sp. | reverse complement strand
AGGTTACTATCGCTGGGGAGGCCGGGAGGGGGAGCGGGCCGGCGCCGATTCCACGTAAGTGGAACAGACCCTGGTCCGCCACCTCAATGATTGTGGCGCGGCAAGTTCTTCGACGTCTGGCGATATTTCAGCGCAAACTCCATCACCCCGCCTTCGCCGAGCTGGCCCGTCTTTTCGCGGAAGAGCTCTTCCCACGGCGTATTGCTCGGCGGGATTTCGGGCAGGCCGTCGGCTTTTCGCCGTTCGATCTCGTCGGCCGCGACCAGCATGTCGCACGTTCCGGCATTGAGGTCGACGCGGATCATATCGCCATCGCGCAGCCACGCCAGCCCGCCGCCCGCCGCGCTTTCGGGCGAGGCATTGAGGATCGACGGGCTGTCCGACGTGCCGGACTGGCGTCCGTCGCCCAGCGTCGGCAGCCACTGGATGCCGCGCTGGATCAGCGCGTCGGGCGGCTGCATGTTGACGACCTCGGCCGAACCCGGCCAGCCGAGGATACCCGAAGATCGCATTACCAAGATGCAATTTTCGTCGATATTCAGCGCCGGGTCGTTGATCCGGTGGTGGTAATCGTCCGATCCGTCGAATACGATCGCGCGCGCCTCGAACACCCCTTCAGCGCCGGGGCGGGAAAGATAGCGGGAGCGAAATTCGTCCGAGATCACCGAGGTCTTCATCACGGCGAACTCGAACAAATTCCCCTTGAGGGTCAGGAACCCGGCCTTGCCCTGCAAGGGATCGGCGAAGGGCCGGATCATCTCGCGGTCGCCGCTTTCGCACCCTGCGAGATTCTCGGCGATCGTGCGGCCGGTGACGGTCAGGCAATCGCCGACCAGCTTGCCGGCATTCAGCAATTCCCACATCGCCGCCGGCACCCCGCCGGCGCGGTGGAAGCGCTCGCCAAGATATTGTCCCGCCGGCTGCATGTTGACGAGGAGCGGCAGGTCATACCCGTGCCCGGTCCAGATTTCGGGCTCCAGCTCGACCCCCGCGTGGCGTGCCATCGCGACGATATGCGGCTGGGCGTTGCTCGACCCGCCGCAGACGCTGACCGTGGCGATCGCGTTCAAAAACGCCTCGCGCGTCAGGATGCGCGACGGGCGCAAATCCTCATGCACCATTTCGACGATCCGCCGCCCGGTGCGATACGCATATTGACCGCGCTCGCGGTACGGCGCGGGGATCGCTGCGCAGCCGGTGAGCGACAGCCCCAGCGCCTCGGCGACCGCGTTCATCGTCGATGCGGTGCCCATCGAATTGCAATGGCCGAGCGAGGGTGCGCTCGACGTCGCGCGACCCAAGAATTCGGCCTCGTCGATCAGCCCCGCCGACAGCGCGCGGCGGCTGCGCCAGATCACCGTGCCCGACCCGACGAGATCGCCGTCGTGCCAGCCGTCGAGCATCGGCCCGCCCGACAGTACAATCGCGGGGATGTCGACCGTCGTCGCGGCCATCACCTGCGACGGTGTGGTCTTGTCGCACCCCGTCGTCAGCACCACCGCGTCGAGCGGATAGCCGTTCAAAATCTCGACCAGCCCCAGATAGGCGAGGTTGCGGTCGAGCGCCGCGGTCGGGCGGCGGCAATTTTCGAAGATCGGGTGGACCGGAAATTCGATCGGGATGCCCCCCGCGTCGCGAATGCCGTCGCGGATCCGCTTTGCGAGATCGACGTGGACACGGTTGCATGGGCTGAGGTCGCTGCCCGACTGCGCGATGCCGATGATCGGCTTGCCCGACTGCAACTCCTCTGGCGTTGTGCCGTAATTCATGAAGCGCTCGAGATAGAGCGCGGTCATGTCCCAGCGTTCGGGATTGTCGAACCAGTCGCGCGATCGCAGCCGGGGGCGGGGCGCGGGGTCTGTCACCTCTGTTCCACCCCCTTGGCCCGGCGGTTGGCGAGGCTGGGCGCGGCGTCGGATTCGCGCCGGATCAGCGAATAGGGGAATGTCATCTGCTGCTCCTCGGCATGATCGCCCGCCTTGCGCGCGCGCATGATCGTGGCGATCGCGGCGACTGCCCAGGCGGTCATCTCGCGGATCGGCTGGCGGATAGTCGTCAATTCGGGCCAGATCGTGCTCGCCATCGCGGTGTCGTCGAACCCGCACACGGTGATGTCGTTGGGCACGTCGAGGTGGCGCCGGTGCGCGACCGCGACGGTCGCCGCCGCCATATCGTCGTTCGAGGCGAAGATCGCCGTCGGCCGCGGGTTGGCGGCGAGCAGGCGTTCGGCGCCGTCCATACCCGACCGATAGGTGAAACGGCCCTGCACGATCAGTTCGTCCGGGGTTTCGAATCCCGCATCGGCCATCGCCGCCAGATAGCCGTTCAGCCGCCGTCCGCTCGCGACCTGTTCGGGATTGCCGATGATGAACCCGATCCGGCGATGACCCAGGTCGATGATATGCTTGGTCATGTCAAAGGCGGCCTGGAAATCGTCGATCATCACTGCGCCATGCGATCCCGTCGCCTTGCCCGGCCCGACCGCGATGGCGACGGCGTCGAGTTCGCTGACCAAATCGAGCACGCTCTGGTCGTCGCACAGCGGCGGAGGCAGGATGAAGCCCCTGATGCCCCCTTGGGCCAGATTGCGCATCAGCGCCTGCGCCTCTGCGACGTCGAGACAGCTCTGGACGATCAGGTGGATGTCGCTGCGCGTCGCCTCTTCGAGCGCGCCCATCAGGAATTCGCTGAGATAGGAGGCCGAGGGGTTGTCGAAGAGGAGGGCGATGCGCAATTGCTCGCCGCCGGCCAGGCTGCGCGCGGCACGGTTCGGCATGTAGCGCAGCGCGGCGATCGCATCCATCACCTGTTGGCGCGTCGCCGCGCGGACGTTGGTGTCGCCGTTGATGACGCGGCTCACCGTCATCGGCGAACAGCCCGCGGCGGCGGCGACGTCGGATATGGTCGGGGCTTTGCCCTGGCGGCGGCCCTGGCGGGGCGTGGTAGCGCTCTTTTGGCTCATGCCAGCGTCCCTAAGACGTCTGACCTGTCAAGGCTAGGCGAATAACGGCGCAACGCTGCGATCATATGCCGGGTGCTTCCGGAAAGCTTTGGTCGCGATACCATGACAGCGGGTGCGCGGGTGCGGCATGGCCTGCGGGCAGCGGCCGCCGCGACAGCGACTGGAAATAGGCGATCGATGCGTCGCGCCACCAGCGCGACTCATTCTGCTGGACCTTGAGCAATGCGGCGACCTCTGCGTGGCGTTGGTCGTCGACCCGACCGCGAAGGCCGTTCCACTGGACTGCCATGGAATCGACGCCCGCGACGCCCCGGTCGTAACGGACGACCAGTTCGTCCCAGACCGTTCGCCCGGTGACCAGCCGGTCGTCCCAGCGCTTGCGGTGGAACCACAGCAAAAGGGGCAGGGCGGGATCGCTGTCGTCGGCGTAACGCTTTGCCAGCGCGGCGGGATATTGGGCGAGTGCGCTGCTGCCGGTTGCGGAGCGGTCGAACCCGATCCCCTCGGCGTCGGCGCGGTGATAATAGACCGGGTTCCAGTCGGGACGCCCCAGGTCGTCGACCCATGGCGCTGGGCCATAATGATGATCGCTCCCCATCAGATGCGCGAGGCCCAGCGGGGTCATGGTGTCGACCACCGTCTGGCGGCTGGCCAGCATCATCGGGACGACCGCGTCGATCAGTGGCGGGTCGGGCGCGAAGGTGAGCGCAACCCATTCCCGCGCAATGGCTTCGGACGACCGCGCCGGATCCCATGCCAGCCGGCCGAAGGCGTACCAATTGGCCTGGTCGAAATGCGATCCGCTCCAGTTGCGGTCCGATCCGATGTTGGCGACCCCCGCGATCAGGCTGGTGGGGCCGGCAGTCACGACGCCGGCGAGCGTCGCACGCCCGTCCGCGCCCAGCCCGCCGGTATCGAGCGCCTCTTCGAACAGCGGCGCCAGATAGGCGAGATGCGTCGAAAAGCCGAGATATTCCTTGGTGATCTGCAACTCGAGGCCAAGCTGCGTCTTCGGCATCGCGGCGAACAATGGAGCGACCGGCTCGCGCGGCTGGAAATCGAGCGGCCCGTTCTTGGCCTGAACGACGACATTGGCGTCGAACTTCCCATCGAGCGGCTGAAAGGCGTTATAGGCCTGCATCGTCCGCTCGACCGCCGGATCGGGGTCATAGACAAAGGCGCGCCAGATCACGATGCCGCGCTTGCCGACCGCGCGCGCGAGCATATTGGCGCCATCGGCGTGGGTGCGGCCATAATCCTGCGGCCCCGGCTGGCCCTCGCTGTTGGCCTTGACCAGGAAGCCGCCGAAATCGGGGATCTCGGCATAGATTTCATCGGCTTTCGCCCGCCACCAGCGCTGGACCTCGGGGGCAAGCGGGTCGGCGGTAGCGAGGCCGCCGAGATCGCGCGGCGCCGAAAATCGCGCCGACAGATAGACGCGGATGCCATAGGGGCGCAGCGTATCGGCGAGCGCCTTGGCCTTCGCGATGACGCGCGGAGCGAGGAAGGTTGCAGGGGCGTTCACATTGTTCACTGCGACCGCATTGATCCCGATCGACGCATTTGCGCGGGCATAATCGGTCAGCCGCGGATCGACATATCCGGGCAGCCGCCACCATTGGAAGATCGAGCGCCCGGCATAGCCGCGCTCGACGCTGCCATTCAGATTGTCCCAATGGTCGAGCATGCGGATCGCGGCGCGCGGGGCGTCGCTTTGCGGCAAATCATCAAGCGGCACCTGTTGCTGGATATGGCGTAGCAGCGCGAAGCTCCCATACAACAGGCCGATATCGTCGTGCGCCGAAATGGCGATGCGGCCGCCGTTCAGGCGGTCGACGCGGAACGCGCCTGGAAGAGCAGGGGGCTTTTTGGCGATCTTCGGCAATTTTTCCGCGCAGGGCCGATCGACGCGGCACAGCAACAGGCCGGCGCCGTCGTTGACGATCGTCAACGGCCGGCCGAGCCAGACGGAAAAGGCACGGCGGAGTTCGGATGTTGCCGCATCGACGGTCGCGCTGGGCGGGGCGTCGATCGTCAGGGCCGGCGCGACGGCGGCGACTCCGTCGACATAGAACGGACTGAGCGGACGATAGCGCATCCACAGCTCATAGCCATCCTCCGCCCGCGCCGGGCCAGCGCACGAAAGAAGGGCGCACGCGCCTGCCATGATGGCCCCGATGACCTGCGTCGGCCTGATGCTATCCTCCCCTAAGCGTTCGGCATGGCTTGACAGCCCGCGCCGCTTTCTTTCATGGTAGCGCTAACATAAGCGCGGGGAATCGATCTGCGCAAGCAAAAATGGGAGAGAGAAGATCATGCGCATGACTTTGGCGGCCGCGCTTCTGGCCACGACGATGATGCTGCCGATGGCGCAGGCCATGGGCCAGTCCTCCATCCCCGCCGCATCGGCCTCTCCGACCGCCAAACCGCCCGCCAATGCGCCCTATCGAAACGCCAGCCTGCCCGTCGATGCGCGCGTCGCCGACCTGCTCGCGCGGATGACGCTCGATGAAAAGGTCGCGCAGATCATCACCTTGTGGGACAGCAAGGCCGACGTCCAGAACGCCGACACGACCTGGAATTCCGCCAAGGCGTCGCAGAAATTCCCCGATGGCCTCGGCCAGATCGCGCGTCCGTCCGACCGCAGCGGCCCGAGCAGTCCGCGCACCAACAAATTGCGCTCGATCGAGGAAAGCGTCGCTTATGCGAATGCGGTGCAGACATGGGCGACCAAAAACACCCGCCTGGGCGTCCCCGTGCTGTTCCACGAAGAAGCGCTGCACGGGCTTGCCGCGCGCGACGCGACAAGTTTTCCGCAATCGATCGCCATGGCGTCGACCTTCGACCCCGACCTCGTCCGCGACGTGAACAGCGTCATTGCGCGCGAAGTCCGTGCGCGCGGCGTCCCCTATGTCCTGTCGCCCGTCGTCGACGTCGCGCGCGACCCGCGCTGGGGACGGATCGAGGAGACCTTCGGCGAAGATCCCTATCTGGTCAGTGAAATGGGTGTCGCGGCGGTCGAGGGGCTGCAAGGGAAGGGCCGTCCCGGCGCGCTGCCGCCCGGCAAGGTCTTCGCGACGCTCAAGCATATGACCGGCCACGGTCAGCCCGAAAGCGGCACCAATGTCGGTCCCGCCCCGATCGCCGAACGCACGCTGCGCGAGGATTTTTTCCCGCCCTTCGAGGCGGTGGTCAAGCGCACGGGCATCGAAGCGGTGATGGCGAGCTATAACGAGATCGACGGCGTCCCCAGCCACGTCAACAAATGGCTGCTCGGCGATGTGCTGCGCGGCGAATGGGGGTACGAAGGGGCGGTGGTCAGCGATTATTATGCGATCGACGATCTGGTCAAGCTGCACAAGATCGCACCCGACCTGGCCGATGCCGCGCGGCAGGCGCTGACGGCGGGGGTCGACAGCGACCTGCCTAATGGCGCGGCGTACAAGACGCTGGTCGCCTCGGTGCGCGCGGGCAAGGTGAAGGAAGCTGACATCGACGCCGCGGTGACGCGGATGCTGCGGATCAAATTCATGGCCGGACTGTTCGAAAATCCGTTCGCGCGGATCAAGGATACCGCGGTCACCAACAATGAAGAGGCGATCGCGCTGGCGCGCCGCACCGCAGAAAAATCGCTGGTGCTGCTCAAGAATGATGGCGTCTTGCCGCTCGCGCTGCCCGCAACGGGCGCGCCCAAGCCGACCATCGCGGTGATCGGGCCAAACGCCGCGGTCGCCCGGCTTGGCGGCTATTACGGCATTCCGCCCAGGACGGTGTCGCCGCTCGACGGGATCAAGGCGCTGGTCGGGGACAAGGCGACGATCGTCTATAACGAGGGCGTCAAGATCACCGAAAATGACGACTGGTGGGCCGATGCGGTGCAACTCGCCGATCCCGCCGCCAACCGCCAGCGCATCGCAGCGGCGGTGGAGGCGGCGCGCGGCGCCGACCATATCCTGCTGTTCATCGGCGACACCGAACAGACGAGCCGCGAAGGCTGGGCCGACACGCATTTGGGCGACCGTTCGGACATCGACATTGTCGGCGAACAGGAGGAATTGCTCGACGCGCTGAAGGCGCTCGGAAAGCCCGTCGTCGTCGTCCTCGTCAACGGCCGTCCGCCCTCCTATCCGGGCGTCGTCGCCAAGGCCGATGCGATCCTCGAAACCTGGTACGGCGGCGAGCAGCAGGGGCACGCGATCGCCGACGCGCTGTTCGGTCGCACCAATCCTGGCGGCAAATTGCCGGTCACCGTGGCGCGCAATGTCGGCCAGCTGCCCTTTTTCTACAACCACAAGCCGACCGCGCGGCGCGGTTATCTGTTCGACGACAAGGCGCCGCTGTTCCCCTTCGGCTATGGGTTGAGCTACACGAAATTCACCATCGGCGCGCCGCGTCTGTCGGCCGCGTCGATCGCCGCGGGGCAGCCGGTGACAGTGACGGTCGACGTCGCCAACAGCGGCGCGCGTGCGGGCGACGAGGTGGTGCAGGTCTATGTCCGCGACAGTATCAGTTCGGTCACCCGGCCGGTCAAGGAACTCAAGGGGTTTCAGCGCGTCACGCTGAAACCCGGCGAGACGAAGCCGGTGACGATCACGCTGACCGCGGCGGCGTTCCAGATGTGGAACGCGGACATGAAACGCGTGATCGAACCCGGTGAATTCGAAATCATGGTCGGCGCGAATTCGGCCGATCTTCAGAGCACCAAGCTGGTCGTTACGCCGTGAGCGATGCGCGATGCACCCGGCGCCAGGCGCTGGCCGGCCTGTCGGCGCTGTCGCTGACCGCATGCGCTGGTCCTATAGGGCCGGCCACCGCGTCGCCCTCGGTGAGCGGTGAGGGTCTGCATGCGATTGCGCAGCGCAAGGGGCTGCGCTTCGGTTCGGCGATCGCCTATGGCGCCGAAGGATCGGACAGCGGCTCGATCGGCAATCCCGCCTATCGCGCGGTGGTCGAGCGCGAATGCGGGCTGGTCGTGCCCGAGAATGAAATGAAATGGCAGGCGATCCGGCCCGGCCCGGACCAATATGATTTCGGTGCGTTCGATGCGATCGTTCGCTACGCGAAATCGAAAGGCCTCGATATTCGTGGCCACACGCTGCTCTGGCATCGCCCGAAATGGATGCCCGATTGGGTCAATAATTACGACTATGGCGCGCGTCCCGCGACCGAGGCGGCGCGGCTGGTGACCAGCCATATCGAAACGGTGACGCGGCGCTATCGCGGCGTCATCCACAGCTATGACGTCGTCAACGAGCTGTTCGACGACAAGACCGGCGCTTTTGTCGATACGTCGATGTCGAGCGCAATGGGCAGTCACGAAGCCGTGGTCGACCTGGCCTTCCACACCGCGCGCCGCGAACTGCCCGGCGCCGAGCTCGTTTATAACGACTATATGAGCTGGGAGCCGGGGCATGCGAACCACCGCGCCGGCGTGCTCCGCCTGCTCGAGGGGTTTCGCAAGCGCGGGGTGCCGTGCGATGCGCTTGGCATCCAGTCGCATATCGAGATGCGCACGATCGATCGCACGACGGGCATCGGCCCTTATGACCTGAAAGAATGGCGCGCCTTTTGCGACGACGTCACCGCGATGGGATACCGGCTGCTGCTCACCGAATTCGACGTCAAGGACAATGGCCTGCCCGCCGATCATGCCGCGCGCGACGCGGGGGTCGTCAACTACACCCGCGCCTATCTGGAGGTAATGCTCTCATATCCGCAGCTGCGCGACGTCCTCGCCTGGGGCATGGTCGACAAATATAGCTGGCTGCAGGGTTTCGCCCCGCGCGCCGATGGCCTGCCGCAGCGTTGCTGTCCCTATGGCGCCGACTTCAAGCCCCATCAAATGCGTGCTGCGCTCGCCGATCTGTTCGCCGGTGCCGCACCGCGCGCTTGACCCGCCCGCGATAGCCGCGACAACGGGCGCATGACCGCAGCGACCGTTTGCCAGCCCGCCGACACCGCCGTCATCGATGTGCTGGCGATCGGCGGTGAGCGCGTGCCGCTGATCCGCATCGACGGCGCGACGACCGATCCCCAGGCGCTGGTCGATTTTGCCTGCAACGCAGTGGCTTTCGCTCCGGTCGCCGACAATCTCTACCCCGGCTGGCGCGCCCCGATGCCGCTCGATTATGTGCGGGCGATGGTCGCGCGGCTCGACCCGCTCGTCCGGCGCGTTTACGGAATCGGGCAGGCGCGGCTGGTGCGCGCCGAATGTTTCTTCTCGATCGTCGCGACGCCCGCCGCCGCTCTCGTCCCGCTCCAGACCGTGCCGCATATCGACACCAGCGACCCGCTGCATTTCGCGACGGTACATTATCTGTGCCCCGCCCATTTCGGCGGCACCGGTTTTTTCCGCCAGCTCTCGACGGGTTTCGAGACGATATCGCCCGACCGCGAAGCGGCGTGGGACCGCGCGCGCGATGCCGCGCTGGCGACGCATCGGAGCCGTGGCTATCCATCGGAGCGGACCGCCGATCATGTCCGGGTCGCGGCGGTTCCGGCGGCATTCGACCGGCTGATTCTCTATCGCAGCAACGCTTTGCATGCGGGGATCATCGATCCATCGGTCGATCATCCCGCCGACCCGCGCACCGGCCGGCTCACCGCGACGATGTTCATCGCCTATCGGCGCGCCACCGCGCCGCCGGCATAAAAAGGGCCGCCACTTCGGGACAAAGTGGCGACCCCAAGGTCGAGGAAAGTCTCGCGGCGCGCGTCAGAAGTTGAAGCGCGCCAGGATCGTGAAGCGCCGGTCGCTCATATACCATTGGCGCGGGACATATTGGATCTCGCCGGCGCCGTTGAGCACCGCCGCCTCGGTCCTCGTTTGCGAGTTCAGGATATTCACCGCCTGGATGCCCAGCTTGAAATTGTCGGTCACCGAAACCGTCGCCGACGCATCGAGCTGGCCGTAAGCGCGCTGGAAGATCGGATCGAACGGCGTGATCACGTCGCGGATCGTGAGCAGATAGCGCGAGCGCCAGTTGTACGACGCGCGCAGCGACAGCGGCCCGATGTCGATGAACGGCGTGAAGTTGATCGTGTGCCTGGACAGCCCCTGCAGCGGGAACTCGTCGCCCGGGATCGCCGATTGGCGTCCCGCGGCGACATCGGGGTCGGTCGCCGATAGCGTGGTTTGCGGCACGCCCGACGATTTGACGTAGGTATAGGTCGCCTGAACCCCCAGTCCCGACAGCGGCCCCGGCAGGAAGTCGAAGATCTGCTGATAGGACACTTCGGCGCCGGTGACCTTGCCGGTATCGGGCGAGTTGACCGCCGTCGTCAGCACCACCGGGAAGGTGGCGCCATTGTTGGTGACGTCGGTCGATACCGTTGCGTTGGTCACGACATTGTGCAGCCGCTTGTGGAACAGCGACAGCGTCACCTGCCCGACCTTGCTGAAATAATATTCGGCGGTCAGGTCGAAATTGTCCGATGTCGTCGGGAGCAAATTGGGGTTGCCCGCCGTCACCGTCGACTGGATGGTGAAACTGCCGGGGATCGCGGCGCCGGTGCTGTCGACATTCTGCGCCGCGGTCAGGCCGGTGATGTTGAAATAATTGCGCGAAAAGCCGAAGGGCGGGGCGAACACGCCCTTGAAATAGCCTGCGCGGAATTGCAGCCCGCCGCCGACTTCGAGCTTCAGGTTCACGCTCGGCAGGAAATAATCATAGGTCGTCTTGCTATCAGCAGGATTAAGAGCCCCGTTCAGATAATCGCGCGCCTGCTGGCGCACCGCCGGGGTGAAGGTACAGAAACCCGTTGCCGGCTGTCCGGCATTGGCGGCATCGAGGCAGGCTTGTTCGCTCGTGATCGAGGTCGGGTTGTTGGCGAATTGCTGGAAGCCCTGCGACGTGCGCTTGGTGCGCGTATAGCGCAGCCCGACATTGCCGGTCAGCCGCGTTCCGCCGCCGAACTCGGTGTCGAATTTGACCATCCCGTAGAGCGCGAAATTCTTGTTCTGCTGCGGGTTGATCTCGCCCGGCTGGAATGGCGTCCCGGCCACATTTCCGCAACGATCGGCGAGCGAATTCCAGCCCGCGTTGATCGTCCGGCCGTCGACGCCGCAGGTTGTCGTTCCCTGCCATTCGCGCGCGATGGCGTTCGCATAGGCTATATAGGCTTCGCGGTCCTTGACCGTATCGCCCGAATAGAAGAGGCGGCCCTGGCCCGCGATCGGATTGTTGGCGGCGCCGCGGAAGAAATTGGGATAGAAGACCTCTTCATATCCTTGCAGCGGCGTGCCGCCATTGCCGCCGGTCACGCCATCGACATTGTCGTTGAGCCACACCGGGCCGCCATTGCCCCATTGTTCGCTGAGCACGCCCCAGTTGTAGATCGAGAAGCGCGCCGTCTGCTCGGTGTCGGCGTAGCGGCCGCCGACCTGCACCGATTTCAGGAAGCCGCTGTCGGGGAACGACAGTTCGGCATCGACGCGGAAGGCATCCTCGCGGCCTTCGCTGGCCTCGAGATGGTCCATCGCCGAGCGATAGAAGCTGTTGAATGGGTCACGATAATCCTGGTGGCTGCCCGTGAAATAGGACGGCGAATTGGAGTCGAAGCCCGGATTGGCCGGACAGGGCAGAGAGGTGCAATTCTGCGGCGCGATGAACTGCACAAATGGCAGGCCGGTGCCGTTGAGGTCGATCATCGCGTCCTGATAGGTCGACGCCCACAGCGTATTGTCCTCGACATCGCTCTTGGAATCGACATGCTGATAGTCGAAGTTGACCGCGAGATTTTCACTCGGCGTCCAGCGCAGATTGGCCGAATAGTCGGTGGTCTTGATCCGCTCATAATGGTCACGGCGAATATTGTTCGATTGCAGCCCCAATATCGGCGTGCGAATGTCGCCCGTCGCGTTCTGCTGGTCGGCGCGCCAACCGGTCGGGCCGGTGATCACCCCATTTTCGAACACGCCGCTGTCGTCGAATTCCAGCGAGGTGCCCGCAACGGCGCGCGAGTCGCCGTTGTTCGACACATTGTCGGTGGCGATTTCGATCGTATTCTCGCTCCACGCCTGGCGCGCGTCGGACCGCAGGAACTGGAAGGTCGCCGCCAGCGTCCCGTCATTGCTTTCCCACTGCGCGGCGGCCGAATAGCCATAGCGTTCGCGGTTGAAATTCTGGCGGCCGAGCACGGCGCCGCGCGGGAACAGCACCGACGGCCCTGCCGTCGCGCCGGCGAACGGCACGACGTCGGTGCGCGTCCCGTCCGAATAGCTGGTGCGCGGGCGAAAGCTGGAGATGCCGATGCGGTCGGCCTGCGAATAGAGCTGCGAATAGGAGGCGCTCGCGAGCAGGCCGATCTCGCCGATCCCGGTCGACCAGCGGTTGCTGATCAATCCCGAAACGGTCGGCGCCGATTTTTTGACGAAATCGCCATAGTTGAGTTCGAGCGATCCGGCGACCAGTAAGCCCGTCTGGTCGAAGGGCAGGCGGGTGCGCAGATTGACGATGCCCCCGATGCCGCCCTCGATCAGGTCCGCCGATGGCGTCTTGTAGACATCGACCCCGGCGAGCAGTTCGGACGGGACGTCGGCAAAGCTCAGCCCCGACCCATTGCCCGCGCTGAACGCTTCGCGGCCGTTGAAGCGCGACCCGACATAGCTCAGGCCGCGGATGGTGACGCCCGACCCTTCGACCGAAAAATGGTCGGGATCGACGCCCGCGGAAAAGCGGTTGATGGTGATGCCGGGAATGCGCTGCAGCGCTTCGGTGACCGATCGGTCGGGAAGCGCGCCGATATCTTCGGCGGTGATCGAGTCGATGACGGTGTCGGCATTTTCCTTGCGACCCTGCGCGCTTTGCAGCGCGGCGCGGAAGCCGGTGACGACGATGGCATCTTCGCTGGTCGTTTCGGCGACTTCGCTGCCGTCGCTATCCTGAGCAAAGCCGGGGGTAGCGATCATCGTGGCGGCGACGAGTGCCAGCGTCGAAGCGCCCATGCGAAGCCATGGCGTGCCTTGATTCGCGATCCGCGCTTCACGAGAAAATATCGTTGCAACAGGCATTTAAACCCCTCCCATGTCATGGGCCTTTTCGGCCTCATATGGTTGCGCGCCTGAAAAGGTAGCGCTACCATTTCCATGTCATATGGCATACACCGGGTTTCGACAAGCGGTGATTTGCGTTAGGGGCCAACAGCGACGATCCGGTGTGACAAAAATGCCGACGTTGGAGGGGGGAGTGCGATGGAAACGACCAGAATTCAATCGATTGTCATCGTAGGCGGCGGCACCGCCGGCTGGATGACCGCGGCCGCCCTGGCCCGAATCCTGGGGCCGGATTACGCCAGCATCACCTTGGTGGAATCGGACGAGATCGGCACCGTCGGCGTCGGCGAGGCGACGATTCCACAGATCAATATCTTCAACCGCATGCTCGGCATCGATGAGGATGACTTCGTCCGCCGTACCAAGGGCAGTTTCAAGCTGGGGATCGAGTTCGTCGACTGGGGAGGGATTGGCCAGCGCTATTTTCACCCGTTCGGCAATATCGGTGTCGATATGGGCGGTGTGTCGTTCCACGCTTTCTGGCAGCGGTTGCGCGGCGAGGCCGAATTCGCCGATGTCGAGGATTATTCGGTGATGGCCAAGGCCGCGCGCCACGGCAAGTTCATGCGCCCGACCACCGCGCCCGGGTCGCTTCTCTCGTCGATCGCCTACGCCTTTCATTTCGACGCCGGGCTCTACGCGCTCTATCTGCGCGAGCTGGCCGAGGGCAACGGGGTGCGCCGCATCGAGGGCCGGATCACCGGCGTGACGCGCAACGGCGAGACGGGGCATATCGAGCAGGTGACCATGCAGGACGGCCGCACCGTCGGCGGGCAATTGTTCATCGATTGCTCGGGGTTCGGCGGCCTGCTCATCGGTCGCGAGCTCGGAGTCCCCTATATCGACTGGTCGGCTTACCTGCCGTGCAACCGCGCGGTCGCGGTGCCGTGCGAACTCGGCGAGGAATTTCCCCCCTACACCCGCTCGACTGCGCGCAGCGCCGGCTGGCAATGGCGCATCCCGCTCCAGCACCGCGTCGGCAACGGCCACGTCTATTGCAGCGACTATATCAGCGACGACGAAGCTGCGGCGGTGCTGCTCGCCAATCTGGGCGGCAAGGCGCTCGCCGACCCGCGCTTCCTGAAGTTCACCACCGGTCACCGCGCGCGCTTCTGGGAAAAGAATTGCGTGTCGATCGGGTTGTCGGCCGGGTTCATGGAACCGCTCGAATCGACAAGTATCTGGATGATCCAGACCGGGATCGCGCGCCTGCTGTCGAACTTCCCCGACCAGGGCTTCGATACCGCGAGCATCGATCGCTATAACCGGCTGATGGTCGAGGAAAGCGAGCTGGTCCGCGATTTCCTCGTCCTCCACTATCATGTGACGACGCGCGATGATTCCGATTTCTGGAACTATTGCCGGACGATGCCGATACCCGATCGGCTCGCCGAAAAGATCCGCGTCTTCCAGAGCAGCGGCCGCGCGTTTCGCGAGCATGAGGAATTGTTCAACGACACCAGCTGGTTCGCGGTGATGGAAGGTCAGCGACTTGGCGCGCGCGGCTTCGATCCGGTCGCCGAGCTGATGCCGATCGATGAGACGCGCAACCGGTTGCGCCAGATCAAGGCGGCGGTGACCGCGTCGGTCGACCATATGCCGCGCCACCGCGATTACATCCGCGAGCATTGCGCCGCATGAAAAGGGGGACCGGTTGCCCGGCCCCCCTCGAAAGGCTTCGCTGGGACGCGCTCAGCCTTCCATGGCTTCGAGTTCCTTGCCCTTGGTCTCGACGATGAACCGCTGCACCAGGAAGAAACTGATCACGGCGCAAATCGCATAGAAGCTGTAACTCACCGCCAGGCCCAGCCCGACCGCCATGATCGGGAAGGTGAAGGAGATGAGGAAGTTCGCGAACCATTGGAAGAAACCGCAGACGGCAAGCGCCGATCCGCGGATCTGGTTCGGGAACATCTCGCCCAGCATCACCCACATGATCGGTCCCCAGCTGAGGTTGAAGAAGATCACGTAGAGATTCGCCGCGATCAGCGCGAGCGTGCCGAGCGACGACGACAGTTGCAGCTGGCCTTCGGCATCGAGCGTGCCGTTGGCGAAGGCATAAACGAGCGCGAACAGCGTCGCCGCCATGCCCGCCGAGCCGATCAGCAGCAACGGCTTGCGCCCGATCCGGTCGACGAGCAGGATCGTGCCGAAACAGGCGGCGATCGACACGATCCCCGACACGATATTGATCAGCAGCGACTGATCCTCGGTAAAGCCCGCAAGCTGCCACAAGGTCGCGCCATAATAGAAAATGACGTTGATCCCGACGAGCTGCTGGAACACCGCGAGCAGCAGGCCGGCCCAGACGATTGGCCGCACGCCACCCTTTACGGGGTCGAAGATGTCCGACATGCGAGGGCGGTGGTCGGCGCTGAAGCTGGCTCTGATCTCCTCGACCTTGGTGGCCGCCGCCTCGCTGCCGAACAGCCTGGTCAGAACCCGGCCGGCCTCGTCGACGCGTCCTTTCGACACCAGATAGCGCGGGCTTTCCGGGATGAAGAGCAGCGCGACGAGAAAGACCGCGGCGGGAACCGCCTGCATCAGGTACATCCAGCGCCACGCCTCGATTCCGGCCCAATAGGGGGCCGTCGAAGTTCCGGCGCTGGCAGCGAGGAAATAGTTGACGACGAAGGCTGCGGTCAGCCCGGTGATGATCATGATCTGCTGAACCGTCGTCATGCGGCCGCGGATATGGGCGGGGGCGACTTCCGAAATATAGGCGGGCGACAAAACGCTTGCAGCACCGACGGCCATCCCGCCCATCATCCGCGCGACGACAAACAGCCACTGCTCATGCGCAAAGCCCTGGACCAGCGCGCCGATCAGGAACAGCACCGCAGACAGGATCATCACATTGCGCCGGCCGAGCACATCCGCCAGCTTGCCGGCAAGAAAGGCGCCGATAAAACAGCCGATGAGCAGCGACCCGACGGTAAATCCAAGCCCCGCTTCGCCGAGCGCAAAGGCCGTCCGCAATCCGTCCTGCGTGCCATTGACCGCGCCGCTGTCATAACCGAATAACAGGCCGCCGATCGTGGCGACTGCGACGATGGCAAAAATGAGCGCCAGATTGGTCTGGCCTCCCGAGGTGGTGTTCATGCGCTCTCCCAAGCTCTATTATGGTAGCGCTATCATGGTTCGATGTCGCGTGCAGCGCAAGCCCCATTCGATAGCGATCGAGCAACCCCCCGTTGTTTTCGAAACAGGAGTGATCTGCCCCCTTCCGAGTGGGCTTCGGCGTGCGATATCGGACCTGACGCTCGACAAGCTGATCCTGCAGGAGGCTGCCCGGGGAAACGTCTGAGCCCCGCGCGCCGCAGGCGTTGTATCGACCACATCGGAAAGATGATTCCGGTGTCCGAGCGGCGGCTGTGCCGTCTGCTCGGGCAGCACCGATCGACGCAGCGCTAGGCGCCCAGCGGGGCGGACGACGAAGGAGCTCCGATCGAGGGCATCATTGCGCTGGCCCGGCAATATGGTCGTTAGGGCTATCGCCGGGCGGGTCGGGTTGTAGAAGCATTCGATGTGGTCGAACACGTCTGCCTTGGCCTGAGCCCTCGTGCGATGGACTCCCAGAAGCGACAATGATGCTCACGCAACCACGCATCGTCAGAGGATTCTAGACGCTCTTCCCCGAATCCAGCGCATAACCCGCCGAACGCACGGTGCGGATAATGTCGCTCGTCCCCGGCAGGTTGATCGCCTTGCGCAAGCGCCGGATATGGACGTCCACCGTGCGCAGCTCGATATCGCTGTCCTGACCCCAAACGCTGTCGAGCAACTGCCCGCGCGAGAAGACGCGGCCCGGATGCTCCATGAAATGGCGGAGCAGGCGGAACTCGGTCGGCCCCATCGCGACGATCTGGCTGTTGCGCACGACCTTGTGCGCGACCGAGTCGAGCTCGATGTCGGCATAGGTCAGCATCTCGCCGGCCAGCGCGGGGCGTAGGCGGCGGAGCACCGCCGACACGCGCGCGACCAGTTCGCGCGGGCTGAACGGCTTGGTGACATAATCGTCGGCGCCGGTTTCCAGGCCGCGGATGCGGTCCTCTTCCTCGCCGCGCGCGGTGAGCATGATGATCGGCACGTTCGCCGACTTGGGGTTGCGGCGCAGGCGCCGGCAAACCTCGATGCCGGGCAGGCTTTCGATCATCCAGTCGAGCAGGACGATGTCGGGGACGCGTTCCTCGACGAGGACGAGCGCCTGTTCGCCGTCGGGGGTCTGACGGACCGAGAAACCTTCGCGGGCGAAATGCCAGACGATGAGCTCGGCGATCGCCTCGTCATCCTCGATCAGCAGCAGGTCGGGCTGCGGCATCAGCCTTGCTCCTGTCCCGCTGACGCGCTGTCCTCGGGGGTCTCGCCGCGTTCGCGTTCCTCCATATGTTCGCCGGTGACGACATAATAGACCATCTCGGCGATGTTCGTCGCATGGTCGCCCATGCGCTCGAGGTTCTTGGCGACGAACAGCAGGTGCGCGCTTTCGGTGATGTACTTGGGGTTTTCCATCATGAAGGTGACGAGCGTGCGGAAGATGCTGTTGTAGAAATCGTCGACATTCTTGTCGCGCACCGTCACCCGCACCGCAAGCTCGGCATCGCGCGCCGCGAAGCTGTCGAGCGCGTCATGGATCAACTCGGCGACGATCGACGACATCGACATCAGCAACGGAATCGCCTCGATCGACCGCGTCTGGTCCATCAGCGCGACGCGCTTGGCGATATTCTTCGCATAATCGCCGATGCGCTCGACGACCGACACGATCTTCAGCGCCGCGATCATTTCGCGCAGATCGTCGGCCATCGGGGCGCGGAGAGCGATCGTCTGCACCGCGAGCTGTTCGACTTCGCTTTCGAGTGCGTCGATCTTCTTGTCGTCGCGCACGACCTGCGCGGCGAGGTCGAGGTCGCCCATGTTGAGCGCGGTCATCGCCTGGAGCAGCGCCTGTTCGGCGCGGCCGCCCATTTCGCTGATCAGCCCGCGCAGGCGGTTGAGGTCTTCGTCGAAGGCTTTGACCGTATGATCGTTCGTTAGTGCCATCACTCTTGTCCTTTTGGCTGCGGCTTAACCGTAGCGGCCAGTGATATAATCCTTGGTGCGTTCCTGCTTCGGGTTGGTGAAGATGTCGGTGGTCTTGCCATATTCGACCAACGTCCCGAGGTGGAAAAAGGCGGTGCGCTGCGACACGCGGGCCGCCTGCTGCATATTGTGCGTGACGATCACGATCGCATATTTGCCGCGCAGTTCGTGGATCAGCTCCTCGATCTTTGCGGTCGCGATCGGGTCGAGCGCCGAGCAGGGCTCGTCCATCAGGATGACTTCGGGATCGACCGCGATCGCGCGTGCGATGCACAGGCGCTGCTGCTGGCCGCCCGACAGCGCGGTGCCGCTTTCCTGAAGCCGATCCTTGACCTCGTCCCACAGGCCCGCGCGCACCAGCGCGCGTTCGACGATGACGTCGAGTTCGGCCTTCGACGGCGCGAGGCCGTGGATGCGCGGGCCATAGCCGACATTGTCATAGATCGACTTGGGGAAGGGGTTCGGTTTCTGGAACACCATGCCGACGCGGGCGCGCAGCTGCACCACGTCCATCGACGGCGCATAGACATCCTCGCCGTCGAGCTCGATCTGCCCGGTGACGCGCGCGCTGGCGACGGTGTCGTTCATCCGGTTCAGCGAGCGCAGGAAGGTCGATTTGCCGCAGCCCGACGGGCCGATGAAAGCGGTGACCAGGTCGGTGCCGACGTCGATCGACACGTCGTTGATCGCCTGTTTCTCGCCATAGAAGACGTTGACGCCGTGCGCCTTCATCTTGGGGTCGGTAATGGTCAGGTCGTCTTGGGTCATGATCACCAGCGTTTTTCGAATTTGTTGCGAAGATAGATCGCAAAGGCGTTCATCGACAGCAGCACGATAAGCAGCACGATGATCGCGGCGGAGGTTTTCTCGACAAAGCCCCGGTCGACTTCGTCCGACCAGAGGAAGATCTG
>NZ_DATFFD010000267.1:0-2091 GCF_035250425.1 Sphingopyxis sp. | reverse complement strand
GGGCTGGACTTGGATTGCCGGGGGCAATCCAATCCAGCACTCCGCGAAGCGGTGGTGGAGGGGTTGCGAGCGTAGCGAGCGCTGCGCCGCTCGACCCCTCCGTCAGCCCTGCGGGCTGCCACCTCCCCATCGCAAGTCGATGGGGAGGATCAAGACAGTCAGCTCCCACCCCAAAGCAGACGCGCCTTCAAATAAGCCTTTCCTACATTATCCGGCTGTGCCAGCCCTCATCCCGGCTCTTTCGTTTGGTGGATCAAAGCGGTCGCTGCCCGGCGGGCGGGTGCAATCACGGCAGGGCATGCCGCGCGCGTCCCGCACGCCGCCAGATCCAAAATCGGGGGCGCATAGGGCTGAACTTTCCTGAACTTTGGAATATTACGCGGCCCCTGCGCCGACCGGATCCTGGATCCAAACCCGGGAGCCCCGCGAGGCTCGTCTAAACCGCGGTACTCTGTCGCCGGATTAGCCGCGCGGGTAACACGCGCTGTTCGACGGGACGGTCGTCGATGCGCGCAAGCAGCGCGTCCACCAGCAATGTGCCCGCGCCCTTCATATCCTGCATCACCGTCGTCAATGTCGGCGACGTCAGGCTGGCGGCGGGAATATCGTCGAAGCCGATGATCGCGACGTCCTGCGGCAGCCGCAGGCCCGCTTCGGCCAGCGCGCGCATCGCGCCGATCGCGATCAGGTCGCTCGCGGCAAAGACCGCGTCGAAATTCTGGCCGCTTTCGATCAGCGACCGCGCGGCGGCATAGCCCGAATCCTCCGACGACACCGCATCGCGCTGCAGCGCTGGATCGGGTTCGAGGCCCGCTGTGCGCATCGCGCGGCACAGCCCGTCGTAGCGATCCTGGAATTCGGGCGCATGGTCCGACGCGTCGCCGAGGAAGGCGATACGCCGCCGCCCGATCTCGACCAGATGCGCGCCCGCTTGCTCGCCCGCGCCGACATTGTCCGATCCGACGGTCAGCCCGATACCCTCTTCGGATACCGATCCCCAGCGCACGAACTTGGTCCCCATCTCGACCAGATGCTCGAGCTTGGTGAGATAGAGCTGATAATCGCCATAGCCGAGCAGGATGATCCCATCGGACCGGTGGCTGTCCTGATAGGTGACGTGCCAGTCATTGTGCATCTGCTGGAAACTGATCAGCAGGTCATAACCGCGCCGCGCGCATTCGCGCGTGATCGATCCCAGCATCGACAGGAAGAAGGGGTTGATCATCGATTCGTCGGGGGTCGGGTCCTCGAAGAAGAGCAAAGCGAGCGTATGGGTCCGCTGCGAGCGCAGGCTCGAGGCGTTCTTGTCGACGGTGTAGTTGAGTTCCTGCGCGATGCGCTGAATATTGGCGCGGGTCGCGGCGCTGACCGACTTGCTGCCGCGCAGCGCGCGCGACACGGTCGGCTGCGAGACGCCCGCCAGATAGGCGATGTCGAAACTCGTCGGCTTGGCCGAGGGCTGGCGCCCCATCTCTCTCTCCCGGCGCCGCGGCCTTCCTGGTGGCCGCCGCTGGCCTCGCAGACTAGCGATTGGTCCGGTGGATGCCAAGAAATTGCACGGGGGCGAGTCCCGCGGTTTTCGGCGCTGAAAGCGCTGCATTTCTGCGACAGGGCGCAGCGCTGCATATTATGCGTATACGTATACCCTATGGCGGCGCGGCGTGATTGGTTTCAATTGCGAGGCTCAAGATGGGAAAACCCATATGCCGGAGAGGAGCCTGACGGACGCCCCGCGTCCCCCTCCCGGTGCATGGGCCAAGACCGCCCGTCCGTGCCAGGGGAGCCACATATGACCATGCCGACCAATCTTAACCGCGGTGTCAGCGCCATCGCGCTCGGCCTTGCCTTGACCGCCTTGCTGCCCGGTGCCGCGATGGCGCAGGACGCGAACACCGCGCCGGTCGACGAGGCGCCGGCCGAAGACGCCATCGTCGTCACCGGCATCCGCGGCGCGATCAACAATTCGGTGCAGGCGAAGAAGGCCAACACCTCGATCGTCGAAGTGATTTCGGCCGAAGACATCGGCAAGCTGCCCGACCTGTCGATCGCCGAATCGCTGTCGCGCCTGCCGGGCCTCGCGACGCAGCGCCT
>NZ_DATFFD010000266.1:0-11038 GCF_035250425.1 Sphingopyxis sp. | reverse complement strand
CCACGTCACGCCCTCGCGTTCGGGCTGTGGGCGGCGGGTAAGCGCGCGGACCTGCCAGCCCGCCTCGACCGCCTGCCGCATCGCCGCGCCGCCGACGAAGCCGGTCGCGCCGGTCATCGCGAGAATCGGCGCGGTCAGAGGAGCACCATATGGTCGCGGTGGACCATCGCGCTGCGCGGCGCATAGCCGAGCGCGGCTTCCTGCGCCTCGCGGCCGAGACCGACGATGTTCGCGGCGTCGGCGCCCGGATATTCGGAAAGGCCGCGCGCGATGACGCGTCCGTCGGGCCCCGCGATGTCGAGAATGTCGCCGCGTGCGAAGCTGCCGCTGACCGCAGTGACGCCCGCGGCGAGCAGGCTCGCGCCGCCTTGCAGCGCCTTGGCGGCGCCCGCGTCGATCTCGACCCGGCCCTTCGCGGTGAGCCCGCCCGCGAGCCACGCCTTGCGCGCGCTTGCGCCCTTTTCGGCGGCGAACAAAGTGTGCCGTGCCTCGGTCGACAGCGGCCGGTCGATCCGGCCCGACGCGATCGCGAGATGCGCGCCCGCGGCGTTGGCGATGCGCGCCGCCGCGATCTTCGATACCATGCCGCCCGATCCCATGCCCGAGGCGGAGCCGGTGTCGGCCATCGCCTCGATAGCGGCATCGATGCGTTCGACGCGCGCGATATGGTTCGCGCCGGGAAGGGCAGGATTTTTGTCGTAGAGGCCGTCGATGTCGGAGAGCAGGATCACGCCGCCCGCCGCCGCGGCTTGGGCAACGCGTGCGGCAAGGCGGTCGTTGTCGCCGAAGCGGATTTCTTCGGTCGCGACGCTGTCATTCTCGTTGATGATCGGCACGACGCCGAGGCTGAGCAGCCGGTCGAGCGTCGCCGCGGCATTGAGATAACGGCGGCGATGTTCGAGATCGTCGAGCGTGACGAGCATCTGCGCCGCGGTCAGCCCTTCGGCGCCGAGCACTTCGGCCCAGACTTGGCTCAGCGCGATCTGCCCGGTCGCGGCGGCGGCCTGCGCATCCTCGAGCGTCCCGCGCCCGCCCTTGGCGAGGCCAAGCCGCCGTGCTCCGAGCGCGATGGCGCCCGACGAGACGACCGCGACCTGCTGGCCCGCGCGCGTGCGTTCGGCAATGTCGGCGGCGATGCCGACGAGCCAGTCGCGCCGCACCGCGCCCGACGGGTCGACGAGCAAAGCCGATCCGATCTTGACGATCAGCCGGGGGCAGGAGGCGGGCGGAAACAGGCTCATGGCGCCGCCGATAGCGCGTGCGCCGGGGGGTGCCAATCCAATATGGCGAGACAGGTGCGGTTTTGCCGCCGATATGCTATGATCCCTGCCTCATTGAGCCCTTCTGGAGAGTCGCGCTACCCCGATTTGGAGGAGCGGAAAAATGACGACGGCAATCAATGAAGAAAAACTGCACGCGTTCGTCGGCAAGATGCTTGCCGACGTCGGCGGCGGAATGAGCGTGCCCACGGTGCGGCTGGGGTTCCGACTGGGCCTTTTCGAAGCGCTCGCCGATGCACCGGCGACTGCTGCAGAGCTTGCGGCGCGCGCGGGCGGGCTGCACGAACGCTATGTTCGCGAATGGATGCTCGCACAGGCGGCGAACGGCTATATCGACTATGATGCCGCCGGGGATCGCTTCAGCATCTCGCCCGAACAGGCGATGGTATTCGTCGATCGCGACAGCCCGGTCTATCTGGCGGGCGCGTTCGAGATTATCGCGGCGATGATCGAAGCCGAGGCGAAGGTCGAGGCATGTTTCCGGCACGGTTCGGGCGTGCGCTGGGGCGATCATGCCGGCTGCCTCTTTTGCGCGACGGGCGCATTTTTCCGGCCGGGCTATGTCAATAACATCGTTCAGGCTTGGATCCCGGCTCTTGACGGCGTCGAAGCGAAGCTCAATCGCGGCGCGCGCGTCGCCGACGTCGGCTGCGGGGTCGGCTTTTCGACCCTGCTGATGGCCGACGCCTATCCCGAAAGCGAAATCGTCGGCTTCGATTTCCACGCGCCGTCGATCGAGGAGGCGCGGCGGCACGCGGCGGATCACGGCTATGGCGACCGCGTCCGCTTCGAAGTGGCGGCGGCAAAGGAAATCGACGAGGCGGAGTTTGACCTCGTTACCATGTACGACTGCCTGCACGACATGGGCGATCCGCGCGGCTGTGCCGCCCATATGCGCCGGATTTTGGCGAATGACGGCACCTGGATGATCGTCGAGCCAATCGCGGGCAACGCGCCCGCCGATAATATGAACCCCGTCGGGCGGCTCTATTATAACGCGTCGACGATGATTTGCGTGCCTACCTCGCTCGATCAGGAAGTTGGCGAGGCGCTCGGCGCGCAGGCGGGCGAAGCGCGGCTGTCGCAGATGGTGCGCGAGGGCGGCTTCGCCCATGTCCGGCGCGCGACCGATGGGCCGTTCAACATGGTGCTCGAAGCGCGCTGATCAGACCGGCGACCAGCCGGGGGCTTCGTCGCTTTCGTCCTCGCCGGGCTCGGGGTGGCCGATCGCCTCGAGCAATTTGTCGAGCACCTCGGGGACGCCCGCGCCGCTCGCGCCCGACAGCGCCATCACCGGATGGCCGCTTTCCGCGGCGAGCTCGGCCGACAGCGCCGCAACCAGCTCGTCGTCGAGCGTGTCGATCTTGTTCAATGCGACGATCACCGGCTTGTCGGTGAGGTCGGCGCCATAGGCTTCGAGTTCGTCGCGCACGATGCGGTAGCTGGTGGCGACATCCGCGTCGTTCGCATCGACCAGATGGAGCAGCACGCGGCAGCGTTCGATATGGCCGAGGAAGCGGTCGCCGACCCCGGCGCCTTCGGCGGCGCCCTCGATCAGCCCGGGGATGTCGGCGATTACGAATTCATTGCCCTTGTGGCTGACCACGCCGAGCTGCGGGCGGAGCGTCGTGAAGGCATAGGCGCCGACCTTGGCCTGCGCATTGGTGACGCCGTTGATGAAGGTCGACTTGCCGGCATTGGGCAGGCCGACGAGGCCGGCGTCGGCGAGCAGTTTCAGCCGCAGCCACACCCACATTTCCTCGCCGGGCCAGCCCGGACCGTGCTGGCGCGGCGCGCGGTTGGTCGATGTCTTGTAGGAGGCATTGCCGCGCCCGCCATCGCCGCCGCGCAGGAAGACGAGCTGTTCGCCCTCCTTGGTCAGGTCCGCGAGCAGGCTGCGATCCTCGTCATCGCCCAGGATCTGGGTGCCGATCGGGACCTGGATGACGAGATCGGGACCGCCCGCGCCGGTGCGGTCGCGCCCCGCGCCGGGGGTGCCGCGCTTCGCCTTGAAATGCTGGGTATAGCGAAAGTCGATCAGCGTGTTGAGGCCGGCGACGGCTTCGAAAATCACGTCGCCGCCCTTGCCGCCGTTGCCGCCGTCGGGGCCGCCATATTCGACATATTTTTCGCGCCGGAACGACACGGCGCCGGGGCCGCCGTCGCCGGACTTGATGAAGATCTTGGCTTGGTCGAGGAAATGCATGGCGGGGCCTTTAGGGCGGAAACTGGAACTAAACCTCTAAACCCGTTCGTGTCGAGCGAAGTCGAGACACCCCGCAGCCATGTGCTGCCGAGGGCATCTCGACTTCGCTCGATGCGAACGGAATGAGGGGATCGGTTCGCCCCCTAGCGCCTGAACAGGAAAATTACCAGCCCTTAGCCCTGCGGCTTGCCGCCCTGCTCGGCCCAGAATTTGGCGATGCGTCCGGTGATGAGTTCGGTCGCGAGCACGCGCGACGTGTCGCGCGGCAGGTCGAGCGCCTCGGCCATCGGGCCGCCGAGCTGCGCGTCGCCGAGCGCCATCAGCACCAGCGCCAGCGTATCCTCGTGCATCAGGCGCTTTTCGTGGGCGTCGGGGGCCATGCCGTCGATCAGGCGGTGGATCGCATCGACGATCGGGTCGAGCGCGTCGTCATTGCCCGTCGCCGCCATCCAGGTCGCGAGCGCGCCGGCGCCACCCTCGTTGAAGGCATCGAAGGTGAGGTCGACGATCTCGCGCAGATTGCGCTCGCCCGGCGGCGATTCGGCCATCTTCCCGCCGATCGTCGCGCACACGGTTTCGGCCTGATAGGCGGCGAGCGCCTTTTGCAGCCCCGCGGCGCTGCCGAAATGGTGGAGCAGGTTCGCGTGCGTGCGGTCGATGCGCCCCGCGACCGCCTTCAGCGTCACCGCCGCCGGTCCCATTTCAACCAAAATCTGGCGCGCAGCCTCGAGCGCCGCCGAACGGCTTTCCTCGGGACTCAGACGCTTCTTCGCTATTGACATATGTGTAAGTAAACCCTATTGCTGGCCCGTCTCCCCTTTTCGACGGTATAAGCCATATGTCCAGCCTTTCCCAGTCGCCGACGCCCGCCGATCTTTCGATCACCCCGCGCGACATGCGCTTTGGCCGCGATGACAAACAGGGCCGCTGGTGGCTGAACGGCGATCCGATCGCGTCGGCATTCCACACCGCATTGTCGGTCACTTTTCCGCGCGGCGAGGCGATGTTCATCGAAGCGGTGAAGGCGCACCGCGACGGCGTTCCCGACAAGCTGGCGCGCGAAATCCGCGCCTTCACGCAGCAGGAAGTGATCCACAGCCGCGAGCATGTCGTCTTCAACAAGAAGGCGGCGGAGGCGGGTTACGATCTTTCGGAGCTCGAGGATGACGTGAACCAGGTTCTCGACCTGATCAAGACGCGGCCGCAGATCGTCAACCTGATGGCGACGATCGCGCTCGAACATTATACCGCGATGATGGCGGCGGTGATGCTGCGCGACGACAAGATGTACGCGGGCGCCGAACCCGAATGGGCCGCCTTGTGGAAATGGCACGCGATCGAGGAAATCGAGCATAAGGGCGTCGCCTATGACACCTGGCTGCACGCGACGAAGGACTGGAGCCGTTTTCGCCGGTGGCGCGCCAAGTCGCTGATGATGCTGCTCGTCACCACGCGTTTCTGGCCGAAGCGCGTCAAGGGGATGAAGGCGCTGCTGCGGCAGGACGGCCTGACCGGCTGGCGCGTCACCGCGCGCATCTGGTGGTATCTGCTCGGCACCCCCGGCGTGCTGCGCAAGAGCTTCTTCCCCTGGCTGTCCTATTTCATGCCGGGCTTCCACCCGTGGAACCACGACGACCGCGCGCTGATCGGGAAATATGAAAGCGATTATGCGGCTGCGATCATGCCGGCGCATTCGTCGGCGCCCGAGCTGGCGGCGGCCTGACCCTGTTCCTGCCCGGAGCGGCCAACGGCCGAAACGCGTCATTCCTTATCTCGTCACCCTGAACTTGTTTCAGGGTCCATGGCCTGCCGTTTCCTTCGCGGCGCCGTATTCGAGCTCCGGCCATGGATGCTGAAACAAGTTCAGCATGACGAAGGTTGAAGGGCCGCCAACCACCCCGAAGCCCCCCGAGTCATAGCATAGCCGGGCTAGACGCGGCGCTTCCCGTCTCATATCCCTTCACCGGTGGAGGGACCAATGCAGCCACATATGACCGCGGCCGAAGTCACGCAGTTCGAGCTGCAACTTGCGGGGCGTTCATCCTTGCTCGAATTCGGCTGCGGCGGCAGCACGGTGGTCGCGGCGCGGCAGGTGCGGCGGATCGTCAGCGTCGACAGCGACTCCGCCTGGCTGGCCAAGGTCCAGGCCGAGGTCGCGCGCGAGGCGGTCGACTTCACGCCCTTTCACATCGACATCGGTCCGGTCGGCGAAGGGGGTTATCCGGCGGACGACAGCCGGATCCGCGACTGGCCGCATTATCACACCGATATATGGCGCAACGTGAACGGCAGCCCCGATGCGGTGCTGATCGACGGGCGCTTTCGCGTCGCGTGCCTGTTGCAGGCGATCATCCACTGCAAACCCGACTGCATCTTTCTGTTCCACGATTTCAACGACCGGCCGCATTATCATGGCGTGCTTCGCCATGTGGACGTGCTGGCGCGCGTCGACACGCTCGCGGTGATGCGGGCCAGGGCGCAGGTCGACGGCACCGCGGTCCTGCACGACCTGTTCGATCATTATCTGATCCCCGATTGACCGCCCGGCCCGGCTTCGGCACACCCGCGCCCATGTCCGTCAAAGCTTTTACCGCACCCCCCGTCATCGAAACCGAACGCCTGCGCCTGCGGCCGGGGCGCCTGTCCGACAAGGATGTCCATATCACCATGTGGGCCGACGAACGCGTCACGCGCTTCATCGGCGGCGAACCGCGCAGCGCAGACGTCAGCTGGGGCAAGTTTCTGAGCTCGGCGGGGCTGTGGCCGGTCATGGGCTTCGGCTATTGGGTCTTCGCCGACAAGGCGAGTGACGCGCTCGTCGGCATGGGTGGCTTAAGCTATTTCTGCCGCGGTATGCCCGAGCTGGAAGGCTTGCCCGAGGCGGGCTGGGCGTTCGATGCCGATCATTGGGGCGCGGGCTATGCGACCGAAGCGATGACCGCCGCGCTCGGCTGGGCCGACGCGAACCTCGAAGCCAAGGAAGTGCGCTGCATCATCGACCTCGGTAACGACGCGTCGGAACGCGTGTCGGCGAAGCTCGGTTTCCGCCGCATCGGCGACAGCGACGCGCTGGGGCATGTCGTGGCGATTTATGCGCGGCCGCGTGGGGGATAGCCGGCTATATTTCTTCGTCATACTGAACTTGTTTCAGCATCCATGGCCGGATCTGTCTTGCTACGCGGCGCTGATGGAGAGGGCAGACCATGGACCCTGAAACAAGTTCAGGGTGACGAGGAAAGTTGATGGCGATTGCTCTAAACCGCCTCGACCACCAGCACACCGCCTTCGGCGCTGACGACGCGGACTTTGCTGCCTTCGGCCACGTCAGGCCCGCGCACCGGCCATTCGCCGTCGCCGACTTTCGCGCGGCCGCGCCCATCCTCGATCGCCTGGGTCACCGTCAGCACTTCGCCGATCAGCCGGCCGCCGCGCTGGTTGAGATGCGGGTCGGCCGACGTGATCGGGTTCGCCTTCAGCCAGCGGCGCGCGCCATAGAGCGCGATGAACGACAGGACGGCAAAGACGCCGAGCTGCAAGGGAATGCTCAGCGGGACGATCCACGCGATCGCGCCGGTGACGATCGCGGCGGCGCCCAGCCAGATCAGGAAGAAGCCCGGCGCGACGATCTCGGCCGCGGCGAGCAGCACGCCGAGCGACAGCCACGCCCAATGCGGTTCCATGTTCGTCAGCCAATCGGGCATGTCAGGCTCCCGTCTTGCGTTCGAGCGCGTCGCGCGCGAGTTCGCCGATTCCGCCCAATGTGCCGATCAACTGCGTCGCCTCGACCGGGAACAGGATCGTCTTGGCATTCGGGCTCGTCGCGAACTGGCTCACCGCCTCGACATATTTTTGCGCGATGAAGTAATTGATCGCCTGCGCATTGCCGCCGGCGATCGCGTCCGACACCATCTGCGTCGCCTTGGCTTCGGCCTCGGCTTCGCGTTCGCGCGCCTCGGCGTCGCGGAAGGCGGCCTCGCGGCGGCCCTCGGCCTGCAGGATCTGGCCCTGCTTCTCGCCCTCGGCGCGCAGGATTTCCGATGCGCGCATGCCTTCGGCCTCGAGGATGTTGGCGCGTTTTTCGCGCTCGGCCTTCATCTGCCGCGCCATCGCGTTCGAAATATCGGCGGGCGGGCGGATGTCCTTGATCTCGACGCGGGTGATCTTGACCCCCCAGGGCGAGGTCGCTTCGTCGACCACGACGAGCAGCCGCGCGTTGATATGGTCGCGCTTCGACAGCGTCTCGTCGAGGTCCATCGACCCCATCACGGTTCTGAGGTTCGTCGTCGTCAGGTTCATGATCGCCAGATAGAGGTCGCTGACCTCATAGGCCGCGCGCGCGGCATCGAGCACCTGGAAGAAGACGACGCCGTCGACCGCGACCATCGCATTGTCCTTGGTGATGATTTCCTGGCCCGGAATGTCGAGCACCTGTTCCATCATGTTGACCTTGCGACCGACGCGGTCGAAGATCGGCATGATGAAGTTCAGCCCCGGCTGCGCGGTGTGCGTGTAGCGGCCGAAGCGTTCGATCGTATAGGCAAAGCCCTGCCGGACCGGGGTCAGCGCCCAGATCAGGAACACCAGTGCCAGAACTACCAGTGCAAGTGCGAAATACATCGAATGTCCCCCTCAGCAATTTCCGTCTGCAACGGCCTTCCTTATTGCGGCAATGGCCCGGCTGCGCCACAGAAAAGCATATGACGCCAAGTGACTATCCGCCGCGCTCCCTGCTCTATGTCCCCGGATCGAACGCGCGCGCGCTCGAAAAGGCGGGCGGACTTGCCGCCGACATGCTGATCATCGACCTCGAGGATGCGGTGCCCGCGGACCGCAAGGACGAAGCGCGCGCGGCGATGCGCGCCGCGGTCGCGGCGGGCTTTGCGGGGAAGCGTGTGGCGGTGCGGGTGAATGCGACGGGCACCGCAGAACAGGCGGACGATATTGCCGCACTCGCCGGGCTGACGCTCGACGCGCTGGTGCTGCCCAAGGTCGATGCGCCGTCCGATCTCGACCCGCTGCGCGGCCTCGGCCTGCCGATCTTCGCGATGATCGAGACGCCGGCGGCGATCTATGCCGCGCAGGGCATTGCCGCCGATTCCGCGGTTGCGGGTCTGATCGCCGGGCTCAACGATCTGGCGCACGAACTCAAACTGCCCGACGGGATGGACCGCGGCGCGATGAGCCATGCGATCCAGGCGATCGTCCTTGCTGCGCGCGCGGGCGGGGTTTGGGGTTTCGACGGGGTCTATAATGCGATCGACGACGCCGCGGGCTTCGCGGCGGAGGCCGCCGAAGGGCGGCGGCTCGGTTTCGATGGCAAGACGCTGATCCACCCGTCGCAGGTCGATCCGTGCAACAGCGCCTTTGCGCCGTCGCAGCGCGAGATCGCCGCCGCCGAAGCGCTGGTCGCCGCGGCCACGGGCGGGGCGCAACGGCACGACGGCCGGATGATCGAGGATATGCATGTCGCGGCGGCGCGGGCGTTGCTGGCGCGGGCAGGGCGGTAGTACTTCTCCCCTCCCACAAGCGGGAGGGGAGAACCGCCGCCGTTCGTCTTTCGACGAACGCGCCTTGCCGGGCGGCGGCGGAAATGCCATGCGGCGGCGCCATGAAAACCACCCGTTTCCACGCCGCCGTCGCGGCCATCGCCCTCCTCGCCATTGCTCCCGCCGTTTCGGCCGCGCCCGCGAAGGGCGACGCGCCGATCACCGAGGCGCAGCTGGCTGACCACATCAAAGTGCTGGCGAGCGACGCGTTCGAGGGCCGCGCGCCGGGGACCGAGGGCGAGGATCGCACCATCGCCTATATCGTCGGCGAATGGGCGAAGGCCGGACTCGAAGCCGTGCCGGGCAGCGCGACGCCCTGGCTCCAGCCGGTGCCTTTCGTCGAGACGCAGTCGCTTGGCGGCACCGCGAAGTTCAAGGTCCATGGCCGCGACTTCGCGCTGGAGGATGATGGGATCATCCTGACCGGCCGCGACGCGTCGGTCGCGTTCGCCGGTCTTCCCGCGATCTTCGTCGGCTATGGCCTCGACGGCGCGGGCAAGGTCAATGCCGACGTCAAGGGCAAGCTGGCGATCATGCTGTTCGACAATGCGCCCTTTGGCGACAAGTTGCCGCGCTATCGCGAACGGCGCCAGATGCTCGCCGATGCCGGCGCATCGGCGGTGCTCGTCATCGCGACCGACGCGGTGCCCTGGACGGCGCTGCGCGAGAGCGCCGGCGCCAAGTCGATGCGTCTTGCGAGCGCCAAACCGGGCGCGCCGGTCAGCGGCTTCCTGTCGCTCGAGGCGGCCGATGCGCTGCTAAAAAGGGCGGGGCAGGATGGCGGCGCGCTCCGCGAGGCCGCGAAATCGCCCGATTACAAGGGCGCGGTGCTGCCGGTCACCGCCGACATCGCGGCGAAATCGGCCACGCGCCCCTTCGCCAGCAACAATATCATCGCGAAGCTTCCGGGTGCCAAGCCCGATGGCAAGGCGGTGCTGTTCCTCGGCCACTGGGACCATCTCGGCATCTGCGAGCCCGAAGGGGCTGCCGACCGCATCTGCAATGGCGCGGTCGACAATGCGAGCGGCATCGCGGTGCTGATCGAGGTTGCGAAGCGGCTCGGATCGGGCGCGCGTCCCGACCGCGACATCTATTTCATGGCGACGACGGCGGAGGAAAAAGGCCTGCTCGGCGCGCATTATTTCGCCGATCATCCGGTCGTGCCGCTGTCGGACATCACCGTCGCGCTCAATGTCGACACCATCGCGATTTCGCCGCGCGGAACCCCGGTCGCGACGATCGGGCGCGGCAAGCCCGCCTATGACGCGGTGGTGCGCGAGGCGGCGACGAAGCTCGGCCGCAAACTCGACGAGGATGGCGAGGCCGATGCCTTCATCCAGCGGCAGGACGGCTGGGCGCTGGGCGCCAAGGGCG
Organism: Sphingopyxis sp.; assembly: GCF_035250425.1. Classification (GTDB taxonomy): domain Bacteria; phylum Pseudomonadota; class Alphaproteobacteria; order Sphingomonadales; family Sphingomonadaceae; genus Sphingopyxis. The sequence continues at coordinate 632 of NZ_DATFFD010000266.1, read as the reverse complement.
TGACGTCGTTGATGGTCGGCGGCAGCTTTTCGGACATGAAGCTGCTCGAAGCCTTCCTCGGCAGCGATTATCACAGCGCCGCGGACAATTTTTCGGACAAAATCCCGCTCGGCGGCGCCGCCGAGGATGCCGACTTGCATGTCGCGATCGGCCGGGCGTTCGCCGATACGAAGCGGTGGCCGGGAACGGCAATTAAATAGGGACTGTCCCTATTTAATTCGTCGCACAAGCCTCTTGCGGCCCCCGCCTTCGCGGGGGCGACGGTTATTTTCGTCGGGTCGGACGGCCTACGCCGCCTGCTTGGCGCGGTCGGACATTTCCTGATTGAGCATCTCTGCCAGCAGGAAAGCGAGTTCGAGCGATTGCCCGGCGTTCAGGCGCGGATCGCAATGCGTGTGATAGCGATCGGCGAGATCCATCTGGGTCACGTCCATCGCGCCGCCGGTGCATTCGGTGACATTCTGGCCGGTCATCTCGATATGGATGCCGCCGCCATGCGTGCCCTCGGCGCGGTGGACGGCGAAGAAGCCGCGCACTTCGGCGAGGATGCGTTCGAACGGGCGCGTCTTGTAGCCGTTCGGCGTCTTGATGACATTGCCGTGCATCGGATCGCACGACCAGACGACGGGGTG
>NZ_DATFFD010000265.1:0-7022 GCF_035250425.1 Sphingopyxis sp. | reverse complement strand
CGGCCTTCGACGAAGCGCGAGATCGCGCTGCCCGCGCTCTGCGTCGAGCGCGCGCAATCGATCGCCTCGCGGTCGAGTGGCAGCGTCGACGGATCGATCTGGACGACGTGCAGGCCGGGGCGCACGCCCTCGAAATGATAGCGGCCATCCGCGTCGGTGACGGTGTAGCTGCCATCCTGGAGCATCACGCGTACGCCCACGACACTGTCGGCCTTGCCCGGATCGACGCCGCAACCGCCATCGGTGATGCGGCCGATGATTGTCATCCGGTCGCCGAGCTGGTCGCGTTTGATCGAAATCGTGGCTTCGGCGACATTGCTTGTCGAACCGCGATTGTCGGTCGCGGTCGCGCGGTTGAGCGCATTGCCCGGCTGGGCCGATACGATGACTTCGGCGAGATAGGTGAGCAGCGCCGAACGCGATGCCGCGATGCCGGGCAGGGTGACAGTGAACTCGCGGCCATTGGCGGCGACGTCGGCGGTGACGCGGGCGCCATCGACCCGCACCGTATCGGCGCGCAGGCGCATCCCCGCAGGCAGGACGTCGCGGACGGTTACCGCGCCGGTGTAGCGCCGCGGGTCGCGGTTCGCGACTTCGATGCGGTATTGGATGACGTCGCCGGGCACCGCGACCTGCGTCGAGGTCGTCTTGCGCAGGACCAGCGGCAGTCCGGGCTGGTCGACGGGGATGTCGACGCGCACGGGCGCGGGACTGTTCAACGTGAAGGGGTTGCCATAGCTCGCGCCGGCGATCGTGAAGGGCTGGCCGTCGTCGGGTCGGCGGAGACCGGCGAGATCGGCGGCGCTGGATTTCGACGGCGCAGTATAGGGCGCGGGTGGCACCGCGATCAGGCGGTAGGTGCCCGGCGCAAGGAAGGGAAAGCGATAGTCGCCCGGCGGAAAATTGTACGTCGTGCCGCCCGCGTCGGTGACGCTCTGGCCAGTGACGACGCTCGAGGGATAGGCCGAGACGCCATCGTCGCCGAACACCTGCGCCGGCTGGCCGGTTGCGGCGTCGACGATCGTCACGCGGCTGCCCGCGACGGGGGCGCCGTCGCCGCTATCGAAGACGATGCCGAACGGATCGACGAGGAAGCTGATCGTCGCGAGCGCGACGAGGCTGGCGTTCGCCTGGTCGGTGACGCGCAACGTTAGCGGCGCGCCGGGGTTGACCGACAGGCGGCAATCGCCCGGTACGACGGCGGGCGGAACGCCGATCGTGTTGATGATGCCGACGAATTCGCCGCTGCTGTTCGCCGTCTCGGTCAGGGTGATCGCTTCGCGGTCGCCGTTTTCGAGTTCGAGGACGACGGGAAGGGTGTCACGCCCCTGCGGATCGGCATTCGCCGATGCGAGCGTGACCCCGACGACGAGGACTTCGCCGGCCCGGAAATTGTTGGTGGATTGCAGCGAGGCGGGAGCGGTCGAGATGCCCTCATAGACGCCGCCGAGGTCGACGGTGCTCGTCGCGCCACGCGCTGCGGGACGGTTACACTGCGTCGGCGCGAGTGCCACCGATTTGCCGCCGCCGCCGTTCGTCAGGCGATAGGTCGCGATCGCCGGCGGCGGCGCCGGCCGCGCTGTCACCGTCACGTCGACGCGGTTCGACAGCGCCTGACCGGGCTGCCCGTCGTGTGTCCACTGCGCCGAAGCCGTGTTCGTGATCACTTGCGCGCGCGCAGGGGGTGTCGCAGGCAGCATCGCTGCCGCGACCAGGGCGGTCACAAGGCCGGTCAATTTCGCGCGGAGTGCCATGACAGCCCCGAAGGGAGCAGCGGAGCCCGGCTTTCGCCGGAACGCCCGCTGCCCCGCCCGTTACCCGATCAGTTGACCGTAGCGCGGAAGACGAGCGTGCTTGCGGCGCCCGCTGCGATCGATGCGATCGTCCCCGACACGTTCGGCGCCGTGTAGCTGCCGCCCGCGGTGCCGTTGAAATCGCACGTCCCGCTGGTGACCGTGCCGCTCAGCAGGATCGTGCCCGCATTGAACGTCAACTGGCCCGGAACCGGGTCGTTGATCACCACCGATGTCGCCGCCGCGCCGCCGCTGTTGGCGACGGCGATGCAATATTCGACCACCGCCCCGGGGATCAGCTTCGGATTTGTCGTATTGTTGAACGGATCCGAAATGACGCGGCTGGTCTTGGTGACCGCCAGTGTCGCCGTCTGCACCGTATAGTCGTCGTTATCGCTATGCGAACCGTCGCGTGCGATATCGCCCGCCACGCCCGCGATGTCAGCAAAGACCGTGTCCTTGCCTGCGGTATTCGCGCCGGTGGTTTCGGTGATTGTCGCGCCTTGGGTGCTGGCAAGTCCGCCCTCGCGCGCGGTGGCACGCAGCGTCACGCCGGCGACCGCATTGTTGGCGAGGCCAGCCGGGATATCGGAGACGACGAACAGGCGAATCGCGGTGTCGACGACGAGCTCGTCGACATAAGCCGTGATGAGCGTGTCGCCTGCATCCCAGCTGCCGATCGTGCCCGTCACGGTGTTATCGCGATAGATGCGGACGTTGTTGGCGTTGAAGGTATCGGTGCCGCCGTGCGCGGCGGTCCCGCCCACGATCTGCGACGCGACGAGCGCGAAGTCGAGTATTTCGTTCGAGCTGTTGGTCAGCTGGAACGTCGTGACGGCATTCGTCTGTCCGGGCACGGCATTCGTGGTGACCGTGCCGACTTCTTCGACGAGCAGGTTGATCTTGCGGTCGACGGTGAAATTGTTCGACGCCGACTGCTGTCCCTGTGCGACGCCCCCGACCTGATAGTCGACGGTGGCTGTATTGGTGATCGTGGTGCCCGCGGTCGTTCCGGCGGCAAAGGCCGGCGTGGCGGCGACGCTCGAAAGCGCCGCCAGACCGATGACACCCATATACGTCAGCTTGCTGGTCATAGCTGAGCTCCTGGGCTTTATGCTGGTTGCCGTTTCCCCACCGCTGGCAACCGTTAAGCGGTTTTATTCCTTCGCTATTTGACAACTCCCCGAAACATGAGCTTGCCCGTGCCGCCGACCGGGATCGGCTTCGGGAAAGCCCAGCGGACGTGCGTGACGTCGGCCGGCTGTGCTGCGCGGCGCGAGCCGCCCTCCATCGGAACCGAAAGGTCGGCAAGCAGTCCCCACTGCTTGCCGCCGTCGACCGAAACGAACGGGCGCGTGTCGCCGGCGTCCGCAAAACGGACCGCCGACGGCATCGGGTTGGTGATCACGAACTTGTCCGCCGGCTGCGCGCCGGCGTTGCGATAATGGAGCACGAAGACGAGCCGGTCGCCGGGAACGACGACCTTCGGTTCTTCGAGCAGGATCTTCTGCTTGCCTTGTGCGTCGGTCGATACGCGTTCGACGAACACGGCATTGTCGAGCGCGACCTGGTTCGCGGCGAACGCCTGGCCCGGCGCGAGCATCGCGAGCAAAAGGAAAAGGACGGTGCGCATACGCATCTCCATCAATCGATCAGGGTCTGGAAGGTGACGGTGCGGGTCTGGCCGCCGGCGACGGTGCCGAGTGCGACGTTGATCCGCGTTCCGTTGTAATCGCCCGCATCGGCGTCGGCGGCGTCGGACAGCCCGCCGCCGCCGAGCGTGATCGAGCCGGGGACATAGCTGGTATCCGCGGGAATATTGTCGGTGATCGCAAGGCCGCCGACCGAACCGCTGCCCGCGACGGTGGCGACGATCGTATAAGTGATCGTCGCGCCCGGGATCGGGTCGGCGGTGCCGAGCGTGTTGGTGATGACCGCCGATTTGACGAGGGTGACGGTCGCCGCCGAGACGGCGAAGGCGCCCGCATCCTGCCCATCGGCGCCGGTCGAGCCGACGACGGCGTCGCCGCCGCCCTCACCCTGACCGGCAAAGCTGTCACCGGGATCGCCGGTGCCCGTCTTCGCTGCGGCGACGAGGCTGACAATGCCGCGATTGCCGTCGACCACCGTTCCGGGCGTCGTTGCGAGGACGAACGCGGTGATGCTCTGGTCGGGGGCCAGCGACGGATCGTTCGCGCCCGGCGTATAGAGCGTGTCGGTGCTGGCGTCGAAAAGGCCGTCGCCATTGTCGAGATAGATTTGCGTGACGGCGGGGTCGTAATTGTCGCCGCCCGCGTTGGCGATCGTCGTCAGTCCGAACGCTTCGACGCCATTGCCGTTGTTGGTGACCGCGAAGGTCAGCAGCTGACCCGTCGCACCCGGTGTCGTCGGAACGTCGGCGGGATTGCTCGAATCGACCGTGACGTCGAGCAGTTCGTCGACGAGCAGGTCGACGCGGTTCGAATCGACCGTCGTCGTGCCGCCGCCCGTGTCGAAGCTCGCGCTCGCGCTATTGCTGATGGTCGAGCCGGCGCGTGTGCCGGCGGCCTCGGCCTGTGCCGGCAGCGCGAACGCGGCCAGCACGGCAATGACTGAACAAGAGGGAAGAAGCCGATGCTTCGCGCCCCCCACAGGCGCTATCATCATCATTTTGACTCCGAATAGGTTGGTCCTTGGAGCCTTCAGTCGTCGATAAAGGGTAATTTCTGGTTAAAAAGCAGGTAGAATGACGTGTTTTGCTCCAAATGGGGACAAGGAAGGGCGCCGGTCGTCGCAAAACGGGGCGACTGGCGCGACACGCGAAGCGCGCGTAAGATGCCGCGATTGACGAGGAGAGCAGGGGTGGCGGAGGACAGGGGCAGCAAGGAAGGACGGCCGCTGCGCGTCAATCCGCTGCACCAGATCGAGATCGACGATTTCCGTCGCGACCGGCTTCTCGCCGCGCTCGCGCTGCTTTTTGGCGCCAGCTTCTGTCTCATACTGCCCTTCGCATTGCAGGCGGGCGCGGAATTCTTCCTGCCGCTTACCGCTGCGATCGTCATTGCGATCGCGCTCGTCCCGCTGCTCGAATGGCTGGAACGGCGCGGCTTGCCGTCGGCGCTCGCGGCTTTCTTCGCGCTTGCTGTCTTTCTGGCGATCATCAACGCCGCGCTCGCGATCATCGTCGTACCCGCCACCGGCTGGTTTGCGCGCATTCCTGAATCGATCCCGCGCATCCAGAGCAATCTGGCACCGCTCATCGACTTTTATTCGACGCTGCAACGCTTCGTCGATCGCACGCTGATGTCGGTGGCGAGCGGGACCGAGGCGACGGCGCAGGCGGTGGCGGCAACCGCGCCGACCTCGGTCGTCGACTATTTTATCTCGTCGGCGCCCTCGGCCGCGATCCAGCTCTTTTTCGCGGTGCTCGTGATCTTCTTCTTCCTGTCGGGCTGGACGCGGCTGCGCAAAGGCACGATCCGGCGGCGCGGCAGCTTCGATGGCGCGATGCAGACCGCGCGCGTGATCCAGAATGTCGTCGATGCGACCGCCGACTATCTGGCGACGATCACGATGATCAACGCGATTCTCGGCCTGACCGTCTCGCTCCTGCTCTGGGCGCTGGGAATGCCGTCGCCTTTCATGTGGGGCGGGATCGTCAGCATCTGCAATTTCGTGCCCTATCTGGGCCCGATCGTCGCCGCGGTGCTGCTCGGGCTGGGCGGGTTGATGACGTTCGACGCCGTCGGGCTGGCGCTGCTGCCCGCGCTGATCTTCATCGGTGTCCATCTGGTCGAGGCGAATCTGATCACGCCGCTGGTGCTCGGCAAGCGTCTGACGATCAATCCGCTGCTGATTCTCGTGTCGCTCAGCTTCTGGGGATGGGTGTGGGGGACGCCGGGCGCGCTGCTGGCGGTGCCGCTGCTGCTCATCCTGCAGACGGTGCTCGCATCGACCGGAACCCCCGATCTGGCGGGTTTCCTGTTCGAACATGGCACTTTGACGACGACCGACGAGATGCGCGATCGATTAAATCGCACGCATGAGGAAAGCGACGGTTGACAGGTCGGGGCGAGCGCCATATTGGCGCGGCTCCCAAGCACACGCGGGTGTAGCTCAGTTGGTTAGAGTGCCGGCCTGTCACGCCGGAGGTCGCGGGTTCGAGCCCCGTCACTCGCGCCATTCCTTCCATTTTCGGACGGAATGGCCACCGCGTCTTGGGACCATTCCTCACTGGAAATCGGGAAAAATGGCGCGGCGCTTCAGCCGCGCCATTTCCCCAATTCCATCCAGCGCAGCAGCGGCTTCAGCGGCAGGATCCAGACGATCCCCGCGGCGAGATAGAAGACCGCCTGCACCAGCACCGGCCAGGTGCCGACCCATGGTGACACGCTGACGACAATCCCCGTCCACACCGCGATCAGCGTCAGGATCAGGAACATGCCGGCGGGTTTACGCCAACTCGGCTGGGGATCGGCGGGTAGCTGGCTCACAAACGGTCTCCACAAAGGATGAATTCTTGTTCGGTCAGGATCGCGTCGAGCGCGATGTCGGTCGATTCGCGGGGAGCCGCGTCGATTTCTTGCACCGACCATCCGATCCCGATCCGCAGCACATCGGGGTGCGCGGCGAAATAGCGATCATAATGTCCGCCACCCTGACCGATCCGGCCGCCTTGCCGATCGAACCCGACGAGCGGGCAGAAGATGAGGTCGGGAGTTGCCAAGGGCGCATCGTCCGCGGGCTGCCGCGTGCCCCAAGGCCCCTTCACCAGCGCTTCGTCGGGCCGCCAATGACGAAAGTCCATTTCGGCGATCCGCCCGGCATGGTGGGGCAGGGCGAGCGCGCTCGCTTCCGCAAGGCCAGCGAACATCGGCAGGATATCGGGCTCGTCGTCCGACGCGGCATAGGCGCCAACGACGGCGTGATCGGCGAGAAGGTCGGACAGCGGCGCGGGCAGCGCGCGAAAGGCCGCAAGCTGCGCCATCCCGTCGAGATTCGCCGCGAAATGCTTGCGGCGAAAACGCAATTTCTCGCGCAATTTCTGCTTTTGATGGACCAGATTGGCGGACAAGTTGGTCATCGCCTCCTCTGGGACTTGCTGTGAACGGTTGGCGGGACCGCCGAGGTCGTTTGCTGGAAAGTCCTCTGACGCCAGTAACGTCAGGTGGGGACCATGTACGTCGGACCAGGGTCCGGGCAGGGACAGCCCCCTAGGATGATGTATCGCCTCAGGGATTTTCGCAAAAG
>NZ_DATFFD010000264.1:0-14922 GCF_035250425.1 Sphingopyxis sp. | reverse complement strand
GTCCCTTCGGGATTTGATCGATTTTGTCCATTGCGTCGTCGGCAAGTCTTGAAATATCGACATATTCCCGCGCCTTGCCTCCTCGCACTGAACAAAATCGCTTCAAACCTCGATCGCGCAATTAATGGGTCCTGACCCTAGTCGCAGCGGCGGGGGTGCGCTCTCGGCCCAAAGCGGTGGCGGAAAGACGCACCATCACCCCCATCCAACTCCGCCTAATCGCTTCGCGACAAGGCTTCATATCCTTCCCCCATCAAGGGGGAAGGCTGGACTTAATCGATCGCCTTGACGATGACGCTGGCGTTGGTGCCGCCGAAGCCGAAGCTGTTGTTGAGCGCGGCCTTCACCTTGCGCTGCTTCGCCTTGTGCGGGACGAGGTCGACGCCTTCGGTGCCCTCGTCGGGATTGTCGAGGTTGAGCGTCGGCGGGACGATCTGGTCGCGGATCGCGAGGATGCAGAAGATCGTCTCGACCGCACCGGCGCCGCCGAGCAGATGGCCGATGGCGGACTTGGTCGAGCTCATCGACACATTGGCGATTTCATTGCCGAACAGGCGCTTGACCGCGCCGAGTTCGATCGTGTCGGCCATCGTCGAAGTGCCGTGCGCGTTGATATAGTCGATGTCGGCGGGGGTCATGCCCGCCCTTTTCAGCGCCATTTCCATCGAGCGGAACGCACCCGAACCTTCGGGATGCGGCGCGGTCACATGATAGGCGTCGCCCGACAGGCCATAACCGACGACCTCGGCGTAAATCTTTGCGCCGCGCGCCTTGGCATGCTCATATTCCTCGAGCACGACGACGCCCGCGCCCTCGCCCATCACGAAACCGTCGCGGTCCTTGTCATAGGGCCGGCTCGCCTGTTCCGGCCGGTCGTTATAGCTCATGTTGAGCGCACGCGCCTGCGCGAAGCCCGCGATGCCGATCGGGCAAATCGTCGCCTCGGCGCCGCCCGCGAGCATGATGTCGGCGTCGTCGAGCGCGATCATCCGCGCGGCGTCGCCAATCGAATGCGCGCCGGTCGAGCAGGCAGTGACGACGGCGTGGTTGGGACCCTGAAGGCCATATTTGATGCTGACCTGCCCCGAGATCAGGTTGATCAGGCGGCCGTGGACGAAGTGCGGCGAAACGCGGCCCGGACCCTTTTCGGCGAGCAACAGGCTTTCGCTTTCGATGCCCGGCAGGCCGCCGATGCCCGACCCGATCGAGCAGCCGGCGCGCAGTTTCATCTCGTCGGACATATCCTCGAGGCCCGCGTCCTCGATCGCCTGGCCGGCGGCGTCGATGCCATAGATGATGAAAGGATCGACCTGGCGCTGCACCTTGTGGTCGACACGCTTGCCGGGGTCGAAACCATATTCATGGTCGGGGCCCTTGACCTCGCACGCGATCGTGCATTTCTGGTCCGACGCATCGAAATGCGTGATCGTACCCGCGCCCGATTTGCCCGCGAGCAGATTGGCCCATGTGGTTTCCACATCGGCGCCCAGCGGTGTCACCAAACCCAAACCCGTCACCACAACCCGGCGCATAGTCATTCCTTTCATCGGCCCCTGCCCCCGCAGGGCGCCGCATCACTTCTGAAAACGCATATCCATAAAAAAAGCTTCCCGGCCTCTGCGCGCGAACGCTCGGGACCGGGAAGCCGGAAACGCGTGGGCGGCTCCGGCGGGGCCGGACCGCAGGGGCTTAGCCCTTGTTCGCTTCGATATAGTCGATCGCATCCTTGACGGTGGCGATCTTTTCCGCCGCATCGTCGGGGATTTCGACGCCGAATTCTTCTTCGAACGCCATCACCAGTTCGACGATGTCGAGGCTGTCGGCGCCCAGATCGTCGATGAAGCTCGCTTCTTCGGTGACCTTGTCGGCTTCGACGCCCAGATGTTCGACGACGATCTTTTTAACCTTTTCGGCCGAATCGCTCATGCACAGTTCCTTTTTTCTGACTATGTCGTGAATGTTGAAATTGCCCTAGTGCCCGTGGGCGGGGCTGGCAAGAGGGCTGGCATCGGCCGATCGGCGAAGCGCCGCGTCGACCAAGACTTCCTCCGCAGCGCTATATGCCGACCGTGTCCCTTTCTGCCCCTCCGGCACCTGCGTCACGAAATAGGCAATGCCATCGCCGCCTTCAAGGTCGAACCACAGGCCCGAGCGCAATCCATAGGCGTCGCCCGAATGGCCGAGGCGCAGGCGGCCGTCGCCGAACAGGTCGTCGCGGCAGGCGGGATCGGCGAGCGCCGGACCGCCTGTGCTGTGCATAGCTATGCCATATTCGCAGAAAAAACCGCCCGTCCCCTCGCCGCTTGTCGGGCGAACGCGCGCCATCGCTTCGAGCCGGGCGAGGCTTGCGGGTTTCAGAAAGTCCTCGCCGCGGCGCAGCAGCATGACGCCGATGCGCGCGAGGCCGTTCGCCGAGATACGAAGCCCGCCCTGCGGGCTGAACCCCGCGCCGTGGCGGGCGAGACGATAGGCGGTAAGGTCGCAGCCGCCGTCCGCTGCCGGCACGACCGGACAGGCCGGCCGCGTGCCCTTCATGTCGTCGCGCACGACATTGCCCTCGGCATCGTGCAGCACGACGGCACGCGCGACCGCCGCGTCGCTGCAGGCCGGCCAGTTGAAACAGGCATCGAGACCGAGCGGACGGAAAACGAGCCGCGTCATCGCCCGGTCGAACCGCTCGCCCGTCGCGCCCTCGATCGCCGCGGCAACGACCGGGTAATTGAAATTGGCGTATGCGAAGTCGCCGCCCGGCGGGCGCGCCTTGTCCCAGGCGGCCGGATCGGCGAGCGCGGTTTCGAGATCGGTGTCCAGCGGCAGCGCATAGTCGGTATCGTCATTGAGCCCCGAACGATGCCCCAGCAACTGCGCCAGACTGATCGGCCGGTCGGGCCAGGCGGGATGGCGCAGCCGCCAGCCGAGATAGTCCGACACGTCGCGGTCGAGATCGAGCTTGCCCGCCTCGACCAGCCGCAGCACGCCCAGCGCGACGATCAGCTTCGAAACCGACGCGACGCGCACCGGATCGTCGGGGGCGATCGCGCGGCCGCTCGCCCGGTCGGCCAGCCCCTCGACGACGCGCGTCTCGATCTGTCCCGCACGGTTGAAATGCACCGCCACTGCGGCGGGGGCGGGCGACGCGACCGAAGTCAGCAGGGCTAGAAGCGAGAGCATGGCGCCACTCTGCGCAGCACCCCGCGCAGCGTCAAGGCGTCGCTTTGCCGGGGACGACGCCCGAATCGCGCAGCGCGGCCGAGGCGCGCTGGATCACCACCGGGGTGATGATGAACCGGCCCAGCACCCGTTCGGGCGTCGCATCGGCGGGCTGGCGCGTATAAGCGAGCAGCCGCTGCCATTGCGCGCGGGCCTCGGCCACCTGTCCCTGCCGCGCCTGCACGATCGCGCGCACCATCATATATTGCGGCTCCATATTGCTCGGCGACGGCATCTGATCGAGGATTCTCCGCGCCTCATCCTGTTCGCCGCGCTGCGACAGGGTGAAGGCGAGCGTGACCGCCGGAACGCCGGGGTAGGAGGAATCGAGCTGGAGCGACCGCCGGAGCAACAACTCGCCCTCGGGTTCCATCCCGCACGTCAGCTTGAACAAGCCGAGAAAGCCCGCCATGTCGGCGTCATAGGGATTGAGCGCGATCGCGGCGTCGCCCATCGCATTGCCGCCGGCACAATCGCCCGTATAGAAATTCGCGCGCGCCATCGCGAACAGGCCCGCGGCAGAATTGGGACTGCTTTCATAGGAGCGCTGCGCCAGCGCGCGCGCTTCGGCAAATGCCTCGCGGCCCGCCGGGGTCAGGCGCTGCGGCTGCCAGTCGCCAAAACGCACGAGCGACAATGCGGTAAGCGATACGGGATCGTGCGGGTTGGCCTTGATCGTCGCGCGCAGGCATGTGTCGACCTGTTTCGCATTCGCGGTATTGCGCATCTGGCGTACCCGGTTGAACTGCGCGAGGCACGGGAAGCCGGGCGAAAAATTGTCGGGCTGACGCTGGACCTGGTCGCGCACGATCACGCCATAGTCCCCGGCAAGCTGCGCGATCAGCGGCTCGATAGCGGTAAATTCGGGCGTTTCATCCTGCGTCAGGCGCAGCTGTTGCGACCAGATGGCGCGCTGGTCCGCGACGCGGTTGAGGACGAGCGTGACGTCGGTGTTGCCCTCGACCGTGCGGACGAGCGATGTGTCGAGCCGATAGTCGCTGTTGCCGGTGGACGCGCTGCCCGGCGCCTTCGAACTCAAGAGGTCGACGAGATCGAAGCGCCGGAGCCCGTCGCGCAGCTTTCCATCGAGCGCCCGGGCAAGCGCGCGCGATTCGGGCGAATTGCCCGCCGCCGGCGCGCTGACTTCCAGCAGCGGCGCCGCCACCGGGTCGCGGACGAACAGCCGGTCGGCCCCGCCGCGGAGCGTCCAGAGCGTGAAGAGCGCCAGCGCAAGGAGGATGAGGACGACGACCCAGCGGCCAAAATGGACGCCGCGATCGGGCGGGCGCCGGAAGCCGCCGGGCGACGCCGGACGCCTCCAGGCGGCTGCGGCACCTGCGGCCTTGACGTCATCATCGCCCGCCGGGTCGTCGGCCGGCCGCGCCGAGGGGGGCGCGGCGCGATATTGGACGACGACTTCATAGCTGCCCTGCGGAACCCGCAGCCGGTGGACCCAGGGCGTATCGGCATAATAGCGGTCGAGAAGGCTGCGCAGCCGCCCCACCATGACGCGCGGATAGCTGTCGACCGCCGGATCGAAATCTTCGCTGCGGCCGAGCGCCTCGGTCGCGATCGCATAGGCCTTGGGCGCGCTGCGCCCGCCGCGAAGACGATGTTCGACAAGGAATTGCAGCAGCCGCGACAGCACCGGCGAGCGGGTGAACATCGGGGAATCGAGCAGCCTCTCGAGTTCGCCCGCGATGATCCGGTCGACCTCGGCGGGATCCTGTGTCTCGTTCGTTTTCGCCTGGTCCATGCTACCCTCTAATACCCCTGGCGGGCGGTGCGGGTGATACGCCAATCAACAAGCGCGGCCACCCATTGTTACTTTGACGTAACGGTAACAAGGTGGCCGCATGCCATATCAAAAGAAAAGCTCGTCGCCAATCCGCGAGGAAAAAACGCGAAAACGGGTTAAGGATCGGTTATCAAATGGCGACATCGCGGCATGTGACCCCTTGTAACTGCCACAGGTTCGAAACTGTGGCATCTTTCCAGGCATCGCGGCATTCCTACGATGACGCGGTGTTGAGGCCAAAAGGCGAAAGGTGCGAGCTGGTCCCTGGCACCCTTCGATCCCCCTCAGGCCTCATTTCAAGACTTCGCCGGGCGGCCCGACAGCCCCACCTGTTCTGTCGCCCGGCAAGTCGACATCCCTCGCTCTCCGCTCAGCACGACGCGCTGGCCACAGGCGCAACGCGAGCGCCGCGACCATGACACTGCCAAAAACGATACCGACGACCTGCTTGCCCGGATCGGCGCCAAAGGCACGCCCGGCATAGCTCGCGGTAAAGATGAACCAGATATAATAGGCGCCGAACCGGTGCAGGCGCCCCCACCATTGGCCCAGCCGCCGCTGCCACCCGTCGGTCGAGGTCAGCGCCATCAGATAGAGCATGACATAGGCGAGCCCGCCGCCGAGCAGCGACTGCCAGGTCCGCCCCGGCGCATAGACGATGACGTTGATGCCCAGCGCGGCGAGGTGGATCGTGTGGGCGAGCGCGAAGCCCAGCCCCCATTGCCGCCGCCGGCGAAGCAGTGCGCGCGTTGTCGCGCCCGGCCAGCGGCGCACCAGCGTCGACGCCAGAAATGCGACAAGGAACAGCGGCAGGCCGGCGCGCGCGGTCCATCGTGCAGCAAGCCCCGCCCGCTCGGCAGCATCGCCGCCGGCGAGCAATCCCGCCGCGACCGCGAGCAGGCCGGCGGCGAGGCCGAGCCAGAGCGGAGTTCCGCGGCGGTCGAGCCAGCCGCTCAAGTTCAGGCGGCTCCGATACGAAAGGCGCAGAGCTTGTTGCCGTCGAGGTCGCGGAAATAGGCGGCGTAAAAAGCCTGGTCGCCTTCATCGCCGCGGACGCCCGGCACATCTTCACAATTGCCGCCCAGTTCGAGCGCCTTTGCGTGCAGCGCATCGACCTTGGCGCGCTCGTCGACGACGATCGCCGCCATATGACCATTGCCGCGGTTCGCGGGTTGTCCGTCATAGGGGCGCGTGACCGCGATGCCCGGCTGGCCCCAGCCGGTGCCATAGAGAGTGAAGCCGTTCGCTTCGGCGTCGGGCATGCGCATCAATTCGCTGGCGCCGATCGTGCCGAGCAGCGCGGCATAGAAAGCACGCGCGCGTACCAGGTCGTCGGTTCCCATCGTCACATAGCCAAGCATATTCGCGATCCCCCACTTTTCCGCTGCATGGACGAATATACGAAAGGGGCGCCGGTTTCCACCGGCGCCCCATCATTTTTCATCAAAGATAGAGGACTTAGGTCGTGGCCGGCGCCTTGCACGGACCGGTGTGGGTGCTGGTCATCTGCATGACCATTTCCATGTCGCCGCCGGTCGGCACCTTGCCCTTCGTCGTGATGGTGACGTCGGTCTTCTTGGCTTCCATCGTGCCGGCCATCGCCATGTCGACCGTCTGGCCATTGGCCGTGCAGGTGCCCGCGACGTCGATCTTGCCGCCAGCGACGTCCTTTTTCGACCATTTGCAGTCGCCGCCGTTGCCCGGACCCTTGGCGAGTTCGGCCGCGACATCTTCCTTGTCGACCTGTTCCTGCGTGAAGCATTGGTCCATGCCGCTGGCACTTTCCATCATCTTCGTCATCTGGTCCTTCGCTTCCGCCGGCATGCCGGGGACTTCGAACTTCACCAGCTTGACGTCGGTCTTCCAATTACCGGCTTCGCGCTTCACGGGACCGCTGGTGGCAGCGGTCTCACTCTTGCCGCAACCCGACACTGCAATGAGGGCGCCGATGGCGGCGACCGTCAGAAATTTCTTCATACCCTGTCTCCTGTGACTGCTGCTTGGGGGATATTCTGATTCATTCGATTGTGCGCCCACGCCATCGATACCATATTGGCAGCAATGGCAATTCAGATTCGTACATCGCTCGATGAAATCGACACGGCGGAGAACTATGTCCCGCACCGCCCGGCGCGCCCCGACAAGGTCGAAGGCGGCAAACGATTCGAGCTAGTTAGCGATTATGAGCCCGCAGGCGACCAGCCGACGGCGATCAGGGAACTCGTCTCCACCGCGCTCGACGGCGAACGCGACCAGGTGCTGCTCGGGGTGACGGGGTCGGGCAAGACCTTCACGATGGCGAAAGTCATCGACGAGTTGCAGCGCCCCGCGCTGATCCTCGCGCCGAACAAGATCCTCGCGGCGCAGCTTTATGGCGAGTTCAAGAGTTTCTTCCCGAACAATGCGGTCGAATATTTCGTCAGCTATTACGACTATTACCAGCCCGAAGCCTATGTACCGCGGTCGGACACCTACATCGAGAAGGAGTCGAGCGTAAACGAGGCGATCGACCGCATGCGCCACTCGGCGACGCGCGCTTTGCTCGAACGCGACGACGTCATCATCGTCGCGTCGGTGTCGTGCCTCTATGGCATCGGGTCGGTCGAGACTTATTCGGCGATGATCTTCGACCTCAAGAAGGGCCAGGTCGCCGACAACCGCGAGATTATCCGCAAGCTCGTCGCGCTCCAATACAAGCGCAATGACCAGGCCTTCGCGCGCGGCAATTTCCGCGTGCGCGGCGACAGCCTCGAAATCTTTCCGTCGCACTATGAGGATATGGCGTGGCGCGTCAGCTTCTTCGGCGACGAGATCGAGGAGATCACCGAATTCGATCCGCTGACGGGAAAGAAGATCGCGACCCTCAACTATGTCCGCGTCTTCGCCAACTCGCACTATGTGACTCCGGGGCCGACGCTGAAGCAGGCGAGCGAGGCGATCCGGCACGAACTCGCCGAACGGCTGAAGGAACTCGAGGCCGAGGGGCGCCTGCTCGAAGCGCAGCGGCTCGAACAGCGCACCAATTTCGACCTCGAGATGATCGCCGCGACGGGCAGCTGCGCCGGAATCGAGAATTACAGCCGCTTCCTGACCGGCCGCCTGCCCGGCGAGCCGCCGCCGACCCTGTTCGAATATCTGCCCGACAACGCCCTGCTCTTCGTCGACGAGAGCCACCAGACGATTCCGCAGATCGGTGCGATGTCAAAGGGCGATCACCGCCGCAAGATCACGCTGGCCGAATATGGCTTCCGCCTGCCGAGCTGCATCGACAACCGGCCGCTGCGCTTCGCCGAATGGGACATGATGCGCCCGCAGACGGTCAGCGTGTCGGCGACGCCGGGGACATGGGAGATGGACCGCACGCAGGGCGTCTTCGCCGAACAGGTGATCCGCCCCACCGGGCTGATCGACCCGCCGGTCGAGATCAAGCCGGTCGAGGAGCAGGTCGACGACCTGATCGTCGAGGCGAAAAAGACCGCCGCGGCGGGATATCGCACGCTCGTCACCACGCTCACCAAGCGCATGGCCGAGGATCTGACCGAGTTCCTCCACGAAGCGGGGCTGAAGGTCCGCTATATGCACTCCGACGTCGAGACGTTGGAGCGTATCGAGATCATCCGCGACCTCCGCCTCGGGGTGTTCGACGTGCTCATCGGGATCAACCTGCTGCGCGAAGGGCTCGATATTCCCGAATGCGGGCTGGTCGCGATCCTCGATGCCGACAAGGAAGGTTTCCTGCGCAGCGAGACCAGTCTCGTCCAGACGATCGGCCGCGCCGCGCGCAACGTCGACGGCCGCGTCATCCTCTACGCCGACCGCATCACCGGCAGCATGGAACGCGCGATACGCGAAACCGACCGCCGCCGCGAAAAGCAGACCGAATATAACGTCGCGCACGGCATCACCCCGACGACGATCAAGCGCAACATCGGCGACATCATCGCGCATGTCGCGTCGAAGGATCAGGTCACGATCGACATCGGCGAGGACAAGCCCGCGCATATGGTCGGACACAATCTGCGCGCGTACATCCAGGACCTCGAAAAGAAGATGCGCGATGCGGCGGCTGACCTGGAGTTCGAGGAAGCCGGCCGTCTGCGCGACGAAATCCGCAAGCTGGAGGCCGATGAGCTGGGACTGCCTGCGGATCAGCAAGTGGCGCCGCGGGTGGGGCGCAGCAACGAGGGCAAGCCGGGTACGCGCAAGGGGCGGTTCGGGAAGCAGAGCAAGACCAAGTGGGGGCGTTGACAATCTCCTTGCATCGACTTTCAGATTGTCTTATTTAAGGGACATGTCATTCAGGGACCACCTCCTGTGAAGGGTGCGTAAGACGTCGAGCACGTGGATCGTGAAACAAATCGACCCCTTACGCATTTGAAATGGAGCAAACCCGTGACGGCCAGAGACGATGACAGGATCGTTGATATTCAGCGGACCTCGCAGTTCGAAAAGTGGTTGCGCGGCTTGCGGGATCGGAGGGCTTTGCAGAGGATTACCGATCGACTGAAGCGCTTTGCATCCGGCGCGACGGGAGACACGAAATCCGTTGGCGATGATGTGCATGAACTGAGATTTGCATTCGGGCCGGGCTATCGAATTTATTACATGTGGCGCGGCAGCACTCTGGTTCTTCTACTGATTGGCGGCGACAAAGACAGCCAGGCGCGCGACATTGCGAAAGCCAAGGAATTGGCAAAGGAAGCGAATGATGGGCTTGAAGACGACACGCTTTGATCCGGCTGACTATATCGAAACCGCAGAGGACGTTCGCTTCTATCTCGAAGCAGCTATGGAAGGGAATGATGCGAAACACATCGCCAGTGCGTTGGGCGACGTCGCGCGTTCGAAAGGCATGAGCGAGATCGCCCGCAAGACCGGGCTTGGACGACAGGCGCTCTACAATGCGCTTTCGGAGAATGGTAATCCGACACTCGAAACCCTGACCGCCGTCCTCGATGCACTGGGCCTACAATTGTCGGTGCAACCCAAAGCCGCTTGAGCTTTCACTTCGACCAAAGCCCCTTTGTAACCGACAAGTAACCTTGCCGCCTCCCCGCGCGCTGCATAGGGTCGCCCCGCAATCGGGGAGATATATCTATGAAATCGGGTCTGTCGCTTATCGCCTTGGCGCTTGCCTTCACCGCGCCCGCCGCGCTCCACGCGCAGGACAAGGCCGATGACAAGGCAAAAGCCGAAAAGCCCGCCGCCGAATATGAGCCGCAGGTTCGCACGACGAAACTCAGCGGCACCTTCGGCGGCCAGCGGATCAACTATGCCGCGACGATCGGCGAGACGATCATCAAGAACAAGGACGGCGTGCCCGAAGTCGCGGTCGTCACCACCTCCTACATCAAGGAACCGCGCGACCCGAGCCGGCCGATCACCTTCCTGTTCAACGGCGGCCCGGGGTCGGGCACCGTCTGGCTGATGATGGGCGCGTTCGGGCCGAAGCGCGTCGCGATCCCCGGCACCGGCGTCGATGATGGCGCCCCGCCCTATCCGATCGTCGACAATCCCGATGCGCTGCTCGACGTCACCGACGTCGTGTTCATCGACCCGCCGGGCACGGGCTTCTCTCACCTGATCGGCAAGGCCGACCCCAAGGATTATTACGGCGTGACGCAGGACGCCAAGCTGGTCGCCGAAGTCATCCGCCGCTGGCTGAACGACAACGGCCGCTGGAACAGCCCCAAGTTCCTTGGCGGCGAAAGCTATGGCACGACGCGCTCGGCGGCGGTCGCCAACCAGCTGATGAACGAGACGTACAACGACGTCGCATTGAACGGCATCATCCTGATCTCGACCGTGCTCGATTTCGCCGCGGGCGCCGACACGCCGGGCAACGAGCTGTCGCCGATCACCAACCTGCCTTCGATGGCGGCGACCGCGCTCTATCACGGCAAGGCGACCGCGCCGTCGGTCGAGGGCTTCGTCGAGGAAGCGCGGCAATGGGCGATCGGCCCCTATGCCACCGCGCTGCTCAAGGGCCAGAAATTGCAGGGTGAGGAACGCGCCGCGATCCGTCGCGAATTGTCGCGCTTCACCGGCCTGTCCGAAACTTTCCTCGAAAACGCCGACCTCCGCGTCACGCCGAACCGCTTTTACAAGGAGCTGCTGCGCGATCGCGGGCTGACCGTCGGTCGCCTCGACAGCCGCTACACCGGAAAGGATTATGACAGCGCGGGCGAAGGCCCCGACAACGACCCCAGCTTCTATGGCATCGACGCGAGCTATACCGCCGCGATCAACAGCTGGAGCCGCGACGGGCTGGGGTTCAAGACCGACCGCGAATATCAGTCGATCGGCCGGATCGGCGGCCAGTGGGATTGGCGCCTCGGCGGCCGCGACACCAACGCCTATCTCAACGTCGCGCCCTATATCGGACAGGCGCTGCGCGAAAATTCGGGGCTGCGCGTGCTCGTCGCGCAGGGCTATTATGATTTCGCGACGCCCTTTTTCGCCGCCGAATATGCGTTGTCGCGCACGGGCATCCCGCAGGATCGCATCAGCTATACCTATTATGACGCGGGCCACATGATGTATATCCGCGATGAGGACCGCCACAAATTGTCAGCGGATATCCGCGCCTTCATTCGGGGACGGTGAGAGCGGCAGCTCGCGACCGGTTGGGGACCTATGATCCTCCCTGTGGCGCAGCCATGGGGAGGGGGACCGCCGCGAAGCGGTGGTGGAGGGGTGGCAACCTCGCGTTAAAAACCCCTCCGTCAGCGCTCCGCGCTGCCACCTCCCCATGGCTGCGCCACAGGGAGGATCTTTAGTCCGCTCACCACCCCAAAGCGGGCTCTTTACCTCAGCACGCCCTTTGCCGCTTGCGATCGCGCGTAAAGGAACAGCCCGATCGCGATCACCCAGATCACCGCGGTGAAAATCATCGGAAAGGCGCCGAACATCCGCATCAGGTCGCCATAATGCATACCAAACTGATAGACGCTGCTGAGCGCCAGCCCGATCAGCGAGATAAGGAATGCCGTCACCGCGTGGCGGCTACGCACCAGGAGCAGCAACGAACCGAGCAGCGCTCCCCAAACCCCGAGCGCCCAGCCGATGTTCGCCCAGACGGGAAAGCTGGCGAAATAGGCCTGCTGTTCGGGTGTGAAGGCCGCAAGATATTCGGCGTTGCCCATTTTGGTCATCGTATAATCCATCGCGCCAAAGGCGTTCCAGATCAGCGATACCGCCCCGACTACCCATAGGTGCCACGGCGTTTTGCGCACTTCGGTCATCATTCGTCTCCCCCTCCAGAAAGATCGCACTGCAGTAACAATATAACACACCCGAGACACCCGCGAAACAGCTTATCCTGCGGCGCCGGCAAAGGCGCTTGGCAAGCCGCCGTCAAATCGCGATAGGCACCACATGTGTGTCGTCGCCCTTGCTTACCAAGCCCATCCCGACTGGCCCCTCATCCTTATCGGCAATCGCGACGAGTTCCACGCGCGCGCCGCCGCGCCGCTTCACATATGGGACGATGGCAGCGGGATCGTCGCGGGCCGCGACCTGCAGGCCGGCGGGACATGGCTTGGGGTTCATCGCCCCAGCGGCCGCGCCGTCGTGGTGACCAATGTCCGCGGCGCGATGCCCGATCCCGCGAAGGAGTCGCGCGGCGCGCTGGTGTCGGACATGCTGCGCGGCGAAGGGCGCTTTGCCAATCCCGCGGCCGAGGATCTGTCGCGCTTCAACGCGTTCAACCTTTTCGCGGTGGGCGGCGGCAAGGTGCGGCTGCTCACCAACCGGCCGGTCCCGCTGATCATGCCGATCGAGCCCGGCGTCCATGCGCTCGCCAACGAGCCCGTCGATGCGCCCTGCCCGCGCGCCGAGCGGCTGCGCCTCGCCCTCGAAGCGACGGTCGCGGCCGGCGACGATCCCACGGGCCTGCTCGACACGCTGATGGCCGAAGACGACCCCGCGCTGTTCCTGCGCGGTGACGTCTATGGCACGCGCGCCTCGACGCTCGTCGCGGTTTCGGCGGGCGGCGACGTCAGGATGGTCGAACGCCGATACGAAAAGGGCGGCCGTCCCACTGGAACAACCGCCCTCGAATTTCGTATCGGCTGAAGCCGGACGCGCTTATTTCGGCGCGATCACCATCAGCATCTGACGGCCTTCGGTGCGCGGATGCGCCTCGACCTTCGCGATTTCCGACGTCAGTTCGGCGACGCGCTGGAGCACGTTGAGGCCAAGCTGGGTGTGGCTCATTTCGCGGCCGCGGAAACGCATGGTCATCTTGACCTTGTCGCCTTCCTCGAGGAAATCGAACACCTTGCGCATCTTCACATCGAAATCATGATCGTCGATATTCGGACGCATCTTGATCTCTTTGATTTCCTGCGTCTTTTGGCTCTTGCGCGCGAGGTTCGCCTTTTTCTGCGCCTCATATTTGAACTTGCCGACGTCGAGGAACTTGCACACCGGCGGATCGGCGTTCGGGGATACTTCAACCAGGTCCAGCCCGACGGAAGCCGCCTGCTCAATCGCTTCGGCCGTCAGCATCACGCCCAGATTTTCGCCTTCCTCGTCGATCACGCGGACTTTGGGGGAGGCGATAAATTCATTGTAACGCGGGCCGTTTTTGGGCGGCATCGGTGCCATTGGGCGACGGGTCATGGGCGGTGGTATAGCTGTATCTCCTGGGTCGTTTAAAAAGGGCGTGCAGCATCGACGCAAAAACACGCGTGGTGGTCATATAGTGATCAAAGCGCCGTCGTAAAGGCCGCCGCGCTCACCTTATAACGCTTTTCGGGCCGACTGTGGCCGGTCTGCCACTGTCAGCGGGGACTACCATTTGGTCGGGGCGGGATCGACGACGCGGAAGCCGCCCGCACCGATTTCGCTGATCTCGAGCGCGCGCTCGGCGATGCCGCGGTTGCTGAAACGGAAGATGCCGTCGATCCCGCCGAAACCGTCGGCGGCGAGCAGGCGGTTCGCGGGGAAGTTCGTCCCCGGCTTCCAGTCGCGCGCGATGCGCACCGTTAGCAGCACCGAGTCATAGCCCAGGCTGGCGAGCCGGTACGGCGCCTTGCCGAAGCGCGTGCGATATTTGGTTGCGAGCTGGCCATAAAGCCCGTCCGAAACGCTGGCGAACCACGACCCGCGCATCACCGCGCTGCTGCCGAGCGCGGCGTCGGTGTTCCACAGTTCGGTGCCGAGGATCTGCTTGTTCCCCGTGGTC
Source organism: Sphingopyxis sp. (assembly GCF_035250425.1). Lineage (GTDB taxonomy): Bacteria > Pseudomonadota > Alphaproteobacteria > Sphingomonadales > Sphingomonadaceae > Sphingopyxis. The sequence continues at coordinate 724 of NZ_DATFFD010000264.1, read as the reverse complement.
TTGATCACCGGAACCGCGCGAATGGCGTTGCCGCCGCTGTCGGCGATCAGCACCGCGTCCATCGCACCGGCATTGGCGATCCGCCGTGCCGCACCCGTCAATGCGGTCGCGCTGCGATCGTAGGTTTCGACCGCGACGAGCGTGCCGCCCGCTTTGGTTACCGCAGCGCGGAATGCCGCCGCCGAGCGGTCGCCATAGACATTCTTGGGCACCAGCGCGCCGAAGCGTTGATGGCCTTTCGATCGCGAAAAGGCGACGACGCGCTCGACCGACTGGCCGGGGACGAAGCCCATGATGAAGACGCCGTTGCCCGCGACGCTGCTGTCGTTCGAAAAGCTCAGCACCGGCACCTTGGCGGCGCGCGCAATCGGCGCGACCGCCGAGACATCCTCGCTGAGCAGCGGCCCGAGGATCAGCTTGTTGCCGTCGGCGACCGCCTGCCGCGCCGCGGCCGCAGCGCCGAGCGCGGTGTCATAGGTCGTGATGCGCACGCGCTCGGTGCGCGTATCGAGCAGCGCCAGCGTCGTCGCATTGGCGATCGCGTTGCCGACGTCGGCATTGGCGCCCGTCTGCGGCACGAGCAGCGCAACGCGGTGGCGATCGGTGTCGGTCGGCAAGCCGGGGCCGACATTGTCGTCGGGGTTCGTCGGCGGCGGCGGGGTCGCCGGGCCGTTCGACTTCGGCACCACCTGACACGCCGCGAGCAGACCCGCCATCGCCATCA
>NZ_DATFFD010000263.1:0-3770 GCF_035250425.1 Sphingopyxis sp. | reverse complement strand
CGATGGGCGATAACGAAGTCGGCTTCCTCGAACCGCTCCGCCGCATCGCCAAAAGCGGCAATTCGCCCGCGCACGACCTGCTCGACCGCTATGAAGGCCCATGGGGTGGCGACCTGTCGAAGATTTACGACGAGCTCAGCTTCTAAGGTCTGCGTCCGCTTTGGGGCGGGAAGCGGACTTAAAGATCCTCCCTGCGGCGAAGCCGTGGGGAGGGGGACCGCCGCGAAGCGGTGGTGGAGGGGTGGCAACCTCGCGTTAAAAACCCCTCCGTCAGCGCTCCGCGCTGCCACCTCCCCATGGCTGCGCCACAGGGAGGATCTTATGGCCGCTTCCGGTCGTTAGCAGACACGACGAAATAGGATCGCCGCCAAAGTTTTACCCTTTCCTACATTTCACCCATATGGTTCATTCTATCGGTTTCACCTAACCGAAAGGACGAATCGATGGACGACGCCTCGCACAACCCCGCCACCATCCCCGCTCCCGGCAGCTACCACTGGACCCCCAAACTCCAGCGCGAGTTTCTCGAAGCCTTCGCCACCAACGGGTCGGTGAAGATTTCGGCGGCCAAGGTCGGCATGTCGCCGTCCGCCGTCTATCAGCTCAAGCAGCGGCCCGAGGGCGCGGCGTTCAAGTTCGGCTGCGCCGCGGCGCTGCTGATCGCGCGCGGGCGCCTCGTCGACGAGCTGCTCGACCGCGCGATCTGGGGGCATGACGAGACGACCGAGCTGATGCGCGAGGAGGGCCGCAGCTTCGCCAAGCGCCGCCGCATCGATTCGCGCCTTGGCCTCGCGATGCTCGCGCGGCTCGACCAGATGGTCGAAACGCGCGCCCGCGCCGGCGAGGATATGTTCGCGCAGGTCATCGCCGGCGACTGGCCGGGCTTCCTCTCGCTCTTCGACATCGATCCCGAAAACAGCGACGCCGGGGGCCATGGCGCCGCCCTCGCGCTCTGGCTCGCCGCGCGCGACAACCGCGCCAACCCGCTCGCGACCCTGTGGCGCGGAACCGCGATCGCGAATGAAGTTGCGCTATTTTCCGCCGATTCCGACGTCGAGCCCGAACGCGCTGACGAGGAGGAACCGACCCCCGAGGAACAGGCCGCCCGAATGACCATCTGGCATGACGAGGAAACCGGCGAACTGCGCACCAACTTCCCGCCGCCCGAGGGCTTCGTCGGCATCGAGGAAGGCGTGTTCGGCGACGAGGATTATGAACGCACCCTCGACGCGGCCGAGGAAGAAGCATGGGAAAGCGCGCATGCCGAGGCCATCGAACCGCTGCGCCGCGCCGGCGAAGCCGCCCGCCGCGCCTTCTTCGCCCTCCCCGATCCCGCCAACGATCCGGCGCCCGAAGGCAGGAAGGCGCGCAAAAGCGCGAGCGGTTGAGCCGCAAAAGTGCAGCAATTGCGCAACACTGCTGACACGAAAGTCAGCGGCACGCGCTTCCGCGATTGATTGCGCGGGCGTGGAAAGCCAAAGAGCCTTGGTTTTTCCACTCTCCCATCATCAACTCTGTTTCAGGAAGCTCGCCATGCGCCACTTTCCTTCCACTATCGCTATAAGCATCGCGCTCGCCACCGCCGGCTGGGCCGTCCCCGCCGCCGCGCAGGATGCATCGACCGCCCCCGCCGCCGAAGACTCCGGCCTCGGCGACATCGTCGTCACCGCGCAGCGCCGCGAGGAAAGCCTTCAAGACGTGCCGGTTGCCGTCTCGGTGCTGTCGGGCAGCACGCTCGATGCGATCACCTCGACCGGCTCGGACGTGCGCGTGCTCGCGGGCCGCGTTCCCAGCCTCAACATCGAAAGCTCGTTCGGCCGCACCTTCCCGCGCTTCTATATCCGCGGGCTCGGCAATACCGACTTCGACCTCAACGCGTCGCAGCCGGTCAGCGTCGTTTATGACGACGTCGTCCTCGAAAACCCGATCCTCAAGGGCTTCCCCATCTTCGACCTCGACCGCGTCGAGGTTCTCCGCGGACCGCAGGGCACTTTGTTCGGCCGCAACACGCCGGCCGGCATCGTCAAGTTCGACACCGTCAAGCCCGGCAAGACCGGCGGTTATGCGCGCGCCAGCTATGGCCGCTACGGCACCACGCAGGTCGAGGTCGCGGCGGGCGCCGCCGACGACAGCGGCTTCTCGGTCCGCCTCTCGACCCTGTTCCAGCACCGCGACAATTGGGTCGACAATGTCGCGACGACCAAGAAGAACGACCTCGGCGGCTATGACGACATCGCCGCGCGCCTCCAGCTCCAATATGAAAACGGCCCCTTCACCGGCCGCGTGACCGGGCAGGTCCGCATCTATGACGGCTCGGCGATCATCTTCCGCGCCAACACCCAGCTTCCGGGCAGCAACAAGCTCGTCGGCCTCGGCGGCGCGGGCACCGAATTCGAGCGCGACAAGGTGTGGCAGGACGGTCTGAACTTCCAGAAGCTCAACACCTATAACGCCGGGCTGAACCTCGAATATGACTTCGGGCCGGTGACCGCTTATTCGATCACCTCCTATTGGAACGGCAATTTCCGCAGCCGCGGCGACATCGACGGCGGTTTCGGTGCGGTGTTCCTGCCCGTGTCGGGTCCGGGGCTTATCCCCTTCCAGGCGCAGAGCCAGGATAATGTCCCCAGCCTCGACCAGTTCACGCAGGAAATCCGCATCGCGTCAAACAACAGCGGCGGGCTCGGCTATCAGTTCGGCGCCTTCTATTTCGACGAAAAGCTCGACATTTCGAGCTTCGAATTCGGCGGCCCGACCGATGCCACGCCGTCGGCGATCGCGATCCAGCGCCAGGACAGCGAAGCCTACGGCCTCTTCGGCTCGGTCAACTATGCGTTCGACAATGGCCTGAAATTCCAGGCCGGCGCGCGCTACAACCACGACACGCGCGATTTCGTCGCGTCGCGTCCGGTCGAAACGCGCCCCGACTTTGTCGTCAATCCCAACACGCCGGTCCCGCCGCAGAGCGCCCGGGTCAAGGGCAAGCTGCTGACGTGGGACGCCAGCGCGACCTATGAGGCGTCGGACGCGCTCACGCTCTACGCCCGCGTCGCGCGCGGTTATCGCGCGCCGTCGGTGCAGGGCCGCCTGACCTTCTCGCGCGTCATCTCGACCGCCGATCAGGAAGAGACGATGTCGTATGAAGCCGGCATCAAGACCGCCTTCCTCGACAACCGCGTCCGCTTCAACCTGACCGGCTATTTCTTCGACACCAAGGATCTGCAGCTCACCGCGGTCGGCGGCACGTCGAACGTCGCGAGCCTGCTCAACGTCGACGCCAAGGGCCATGGCATCGAAGCCGAACTACAGGCGGCACCGGCGAAGGGTCTGACCTTCTCGATCGGCGGCGCATGGAACGTCGCCGAAATCGACGACGCCAACGCCTTCGTCGCGGGCTGCGGCTCGGCGACGCCATGCACCGTGCTCAACCCCGCGCGCCCCGGCAGCCCCGGCATCTTCTCGATCGACGGCAACCAGCTGCCGCAGTCGCCGAAGTTCACGCTCAACTGGACCGCGGGCTATGAAGTCCCCGTCGGCGACGGCGCACTCTATGCCTTCACCGATTGGTATTACCGCTCGAAGGTGCAGTTCTTCCTCTATCGCTCGGTAGAATTCTCGGACGACAAGCTGCTCGAGGGCGGCGTTCGCGTCGGCTACAAGACCGATCGCTTCGACATCGCGGGCTTCGTGCGCAACATCACCAACGATGAATCGCCGACTGGCGGCATCGATTTCAACAACCTGACGAGCTACGTCAACGAACCCCGCAT
>NZ_DATFFD010000262.1:0-14517 GCF_035250425.1 Sphingopyxis sp. | reverse complement strand
GGACAGTGGGTCAGTCAAGCGCTCGATACTCTAGACGGCACCGGCCTTGAGCAGCTTTACGGCGTGGTCGGCGGCGCGCGCGGTCAGTGCCATGAAGGTGAGCGACGGATTGACGCACGAGATCGATGCCATCTGGGCGCCGTCGGTGACGAACAGGTTGGCGGCGTCGTGCGCCTGGCCCCATTTGTTGAGCACCGACTGGCGCGGGTCGGCGCCCATGCGCGCGCCGCCCATTTCGTGGATGGCGTCGCCGGGGACGTGCTCGCCGCGGTTGCTCGCCACGTTGAGCAGGCCGGCAGCCTTGAGCATCTTCTCGCCCTCGGCCCGCGCGTCGTCCATCATCTTGATCTCATTGTCGCGGAAAGTGACGTCGAAACGCATCAGCGGGATGCCGAAACGGTCGACCTTGTCGGCATGCAGGCTGACGCGATTGTCCTCATAGGGCAGGCATTCGCCGAACGCGCCCATGCCGAACTTCCACCCGCCATATTGGCGCATGCCCTGCTTCATCGATGCGCCAAAGCCCTGCGGATAGGCCGGATCGCGCCGCGCGCCGCCTTGATAGCCATAGCCGCGGCGGAAGCCGACGCCTTCCTCGCCGCCGACATTGCGGAAACGCGGGATATAGACGCCGCCGGGGCGGCGGCCATATTCGATATAGTCGGTCATGCCCGGAATATCGCCCCAGACGCCGACGCGGAAGATGTGGTCCATCACGTAACGGCCCAGCGTGCCGCTCGCGTCGAAATGGCTCTTGCCGGTGCCCGGGATTCGCGAGTTCATCAGGATCTGGGTCGACGCCATCGCCGAGGCGCAGAGGAAAACGAGGCGGGCGGGGATCACCTCGGCCTGCTTCGTCTTCGCATCGACCACGCGGACGCCCGTGACCTTCTTCGTCTTGGGATCATATTCGAGGTTGGATACGACGGCGTCGGAGCGAAGCGTGAGCCGTCCCGTCGCCCGCGCCGCGGGCAGGGTGACCGCCTGCGTCGAGAAATAGGATCCGAACGAACAGCCGCGTCCGCACTGGTTGCGGAACTGGCATTTGCTGCGGCCCTGATCCTCCTTGTCCTCGGTCATGTTCGAGAGGCGGGTGTTGATCAGCTTGCGGCCCGGCGAGGTCGTCTCGAGCCGCTCTTTGAGCCATTTTTCGGCGATGTTCATCTGCATCGGCGGCTGGAACGCACTGTCGGGCAGCTGCGGCAGATTCTCGCGCGATCCCGACACGCCGATATATTTTTCGACATAGTCGTACCAGGGCGCGAGGTCGTCATAGCGGATCGGCCAGTCGATCCCGACATTCTCGCGCTTGTTCGCCTCGAAATCCTCGGGCGACCAGCGAAAGCTCCAGCGCCCCCAGATCAGCGACTTGCCGCCGACCGCGGCGGGCCGGATCCAGTAAAATTTCTCGCCCTCGTCATAGGCGTAGGGATTGAGCCGGTCGTTGTTGTAGAATTTCTGGTTCGACGGCGAGACATAGCCATGCTTGGCGATGAAATAGTCGCTGTCGACCAATGCCTTGGGCATCGCGTCGCGCGCAGGGATCTCATAGGCCGGTTTGCCGTCATAATCATAATCCGCGCCATGCTCGACCATCACCCCGCGGTCGAGCATCAGGACCTTGAGACCCTTTTCGGTCAATTCCTTCGCGGCCCATCCGCCGCTCACTCCGGAACCGATGACGATCGCATCGAAGGTGTCGGTCATATCTTGATCCTCGAATATCGGGTTACGCGCGAAGGCGGCTGAGCGTGGTGAAGCTGGTCTGAATGTCGGGAAGATAGGGCGCGGGCGACTGGTCGTTCTCGACATAGAAATGCTTCACGCCGGCGACCGTGTTGAGCGAGAAGATGTCGGCGAAGTCGATCACGCCCTTGCCGACGCTGGTCATCTTGCCGTCGGCGGTGCGATCCTTGACGTGATAGGCGTAGATCCGCCCCGGCAGGCGCCGGATGATCGCCTTGGGATCCTCGCCCGCGGCAACGGCCCAGAACAGGTCGAGCTCGAGTTGGACCAGCGCCGGATCGGCATCGGCGATCAGCGTGTCGAACAGGCTGGTGCCGCCCGGCCTCAGCGTGAACTCGAAATCATGATTGTGATAGGCAAAGCCGATCCCGGCCTTTTTCAACCGTTCGGCATAGCGGTTGAAATTGGCGACCGCGGCCTTCCAGCCCTCGGCATTGCGATGCGCGTCGACCATATAGGGAACGACCAGCGTGTCGGCGCCCAGCGCCTTGGTCATCGCGACCGCGCCGTCGAAATCGCTGGCGAGCGCCTCATAGGCGACATGGATCGAAGGCGACTTCAGCCCCAGCCGGTCCATCGTCTTGCGGAGCGCGGCGTGGTCCATTCTGTCATAGCCGCCACCGCCATATTCGACCTCGCGATAGCCGATTTTCGCGACCTTCTCGAGCGTTCCCATCGGATCCTTCGAGAAGAGTTCGCGCACGGTGTAGAGCTGGATACCGATGGGCTTCTGCTTGAAGAGGCGCGCTAGAGCCGGGCCGGCCGCGAGCGTCGCCCCGAGCGCGGCGCCGCCCGCCATCCATTGCCGTCGGTTGATCATCATGACGAAAACACCTTGTTGACTTCGGAATAGAGATAGGCGCCGTCGTAGCGGCCGGGGACGGGCAAATATTCGCGTTCCTGCGTGATGCCGACTTCCGACGTGAAATATCCGGTGAGCACGAGTTGGCGGAACTTGTCGAAGAAGTCGGCGCCGCCGGGCAGCTTGTTCTCCATCGCGAACGTCAGCAGCGCGTCCTGCTGCGCCGGCGTCGCCTTCTCGGCGGCGACCTTGTAGTCGGCCCGGCTGCGCGCCTCGATCGCGTCAAGCCCCGCGAGGATCGGCTTGCGATCGTCGGGCGACGCCCAATCGGCGAGCAGTTTTTCGATATATTCGGGGACGCCGGCCGCGATCGCGCCGGGGGTGTCGGTGGTCGGCATCACGCGTTCGCTGAGCGCGGTCATCAGTGCGCGCTGCTGCGCAGTGAACACCGGCGACGACGGCGGGCCGCTGCTGATGCGGGGCACCTCTGCCGCCGCGGCGCGCGCGATCGGCGCGAACAGGCTCGCGCCGAACATCGCGGCCATCCCGGCCAGCGCGTCCCTGCGATCGATGATCATTTCACGGCCCTTTCAAAGTCATGGCTCGCCGCCGCTTCGGTCAGCGGGCGCACCCAGATGTTGCGGAACGAAACCGGGCTATTGTGATCCTGAAGCTGGATCGGCGCGGCATCGCCATGCGCTTCGTACTTCGCGACCTTCCGCCAGACCGTGCTGCCCAGCCAGGGCTGGCGGTTCTGCACCAGCACGCCGTTGAGAAAGGCGGTAACATAGGCCGGGCGCAGCAGCTTGCCGTCGGGGCCGAAATGCGGGCGTTCAAAGACGATGTCATAACTCTGCCATTCGCCGGGCGGACGCGACGGGTTCACCAGTGGCGGCTTCCAGGCATAGATCGCTCCTACGGTGCCGTCGGCATAAGTGGGGTTCTGATAGCCGTCGAGGATCTGGATCTCGTAGCGCTGCATGAACCAGATGCCGCTGTTGCCGCGATCCTGCGAGCTTTTCGCCGGCGGATTGGGCGAGCGGAATTCAAGGTGAAGCTGGACGTCGCCGAAGCTCTGCTTGCTGACCAGCGCATTTTCGCCGGAGCCCGTAGCGCGCGGGGTCGCCGTGACCGCACCGTCCTTGACCGCCCACGCGGTGGGCTGGGGCTGCCACGCATCGAGCGATTTGCCATCGAACAATATGACTGCGTCCGAAGGCGGCGCGCCGGGTGCCGAAGCCGGCGTCACCACCGTCGGATGGGGCCGATTGGTATCATGGACCTTCCACTTGCCGTCGGGCAGCGTCGGCGTGTCGGTGAAGCCGGGCTTCTCCTGCGCGGCAGCCGGACTGCCCGCCGCCACCGCCACCGCGATTGCTGCGCCCCATGCGATACGCTTCACTCGTTCCTCCCTCATGCCGCGTCGATCGCGCGATAGGCGGCGACCAGCCGCTCCTCGCCGGCGCGGCCGTCGATTGAATTGCCGTGCTCCATGCCGATCACCCCGGCGAACTTCTTCGCGCGCAGCCAGCGGACGATGTTGCGATAATTGACCTCGCCCGTGCCGGGCTCCTTGCGGCCGGGATTGTCGCCGAACTGGACGTACGCGATCTCGCCCCAGCAGCTGTCCAGCGTGTTGATCAGGTTCCCGGCCTGGATCTGCTCGTGGTATAGGTCCGCCAACACCTTGATCGCCGGGCTGTCGACCGCGCGCGCCATCGCATAGCCCTGCGGGACAGTCGACATGAAGACGCCGGGATGGTTCACCAGCGTATTGAGCGGCTCCATCACCATGACCAGCCCATGCGGTTCATAGATTTCGGCGGCGCGGCGCAGCACATCGATCACGCGCGCGGTCTGGATATCGACCGGCAGCTTGCGGTCCATAAAGCCGGTGACGATCGTCATATGCTTGGAGTTCAGCCGCTTGGCGACATCGACCGAACTGCGAATATCGGCGAGGAAGCGTTCGCGATCGCTATCGTCATTGCCGCCCAGCAGCGGCCGGAACTCGGCCCATCGCGGCATGCTCGCGACGAACACGCCCATCGTCATGCCCCGTTGTTGCAGCGCGCGCGCCATCGCGGTCTGGTCGGCGACCGGACGCGTCGCCGCCTCATTATCCTCCCACGCCGTAAAGCCCTGATCGGCGGCAAAAGCGATCTGTTCGATCCGATCGCCGCGGCTTTTGAAGCTCCCCTCGTGCGGGGCGTATTTCAGCGAAAAGCGCGCCGCGTTCTGCGCCATCGCGCCATTCGCCACCGTCGCTGCGGCAGCGGCAGCGCCGCCCGCCAGAACCGCTCGACGCGATACGCTCATGCCGTCTGACCCGCGAGCGCCGCGCGCGACTTACCGCGCTCGCGCAGCCAAATGAAGCCGAACACTGCGAGCAGGATGACGGGCAGGGTCGCCAGCCGCTGGAACGACAGCGACGCCGCCGCATCCTCGACCGCCAGCTTCGCCGCGCCGGTCAACCGCGCAAACGCTTCGGGTCCGCCGGCGAACTCGATCTTGGCGCGGTCGAACATCGCGCCCAGCTGCGGCAGCACGAAGAAGCTGGCGAGCGCGCCCGCCGATCCGACGAGTCCCATCGCCCATGATCCGCCGCGCGGATAGCGTTCGGCGACCGAGGCGATCATCGTCGGCCACATCACGCAGACGCCCAGCCCCCAGATCGTCGCGGCGACGACCGCCGCGACCGGCGACTGCGCCTGGCTCAGCATGAACAGGCCGATCGCGGCGAGCAGGCTCGATACCCAGAGCAGCCCCGGGTTTGAGATCTTGTTGGCGAGCCGCCCCGCGAAATGGCGGAAAATGAACATCAGCGCGTTGACATAGACGAGCAGCAGGATGCCCCGCATGCCGACGCGGTTCGACAGGGCGACGTCGATCCACTGGCCGGGGGCCAATTCGGACGCCGCGGTCAGGAACATCGCGCCGAACCAGACGAAGAAGCTCGGCCGGCGAAACACCTCGCCCATCATCTCGCCGAAGCTGACGCCGCTTTGCTGACGCAGCGGCGGCGGGAAGCTTGTGGTCAGGGCGATCACGAGGGTCGCGGCGGCGGGGACCATGACGAGCGCCATGATGCCCTGCCACGGCAACGCCGCCGAAAGGAAAAAGCCGGCAAGCCCGCCGACGATGATGCCGCCGGGGAACCAGGCGTGCAGCACGTTGAGCCGGTGTGTGGTATCGTCGGGGTAGAGCTGCGCGGTCAGCGGATTGATCGCCGCCTCGGTCAGCCCCCAGCCGATGCCGCTGAGCAACATGCCAGCCCAGACGAGCCAATAGATGGTCATGCCGGTGGCGACATGGCCCGCGGTGACGATCATCAACGGGCCGAGGATGAAGCACAGCCCCGCTCCCGCCAGGCACCGCCTCATGCCGATCTGGTCGAGCAGCGCGCTGACGACGAACAAGGTGATCGAAAAGCTGAGGAACGCCGCGCCCAGTGCGGCGGCGATCAGCTCGCCCGCCTGCAAGGGCGCGATCGGATCGATCCACTCTGATTTGAGCCCGCTGGCGATCGCACCGCGGATGGCGAGGCTCGCCGCGGCCGTGAACAGCGCGAGCACGCCCAGCCAGAACAGGCGTCCCTTGTGCAATGTCGTCATCCTGCGTCCCCTTTGATCATTATCGTTAGTTCGTCTGCCGCGTCGTCAGTTCAGCCCCAGCATCGCGCGGTTGAGCGCCGGATCGCTGCCCCCGGCGAAATCGTCGAACGCCTTGTCGGCCTTGCGAATCATGTGCGCGGCGATGAAAGGGGCGCCTTCGCGCGCGCCGTCTTCGGGGTGCTTCAGGCAGCATTCCCATTCGAGCACCGCCCAACCGGCGTAGCCATATTGCGTCAGTTTCGAGAAGATACCGCCGAAGTCCACTTGGCCATCACCCAGCGAGCGGAAGCGTCCGGGCCGGTCGACCCAGTCCTGAAAGCCGCCATAGACACCCGATCGGCCGGTCGGATTGAGTTCGGCATCCTTGACGTGGAACATGCGGATCCGCTCGTGATAAATATCGATGAACTGCAGATAGTCGAGCGCCTGCAAGACATAATGGCTGGGGTCATAGAGGATGTTGGCGCGCGGGTGGTTATCGACCCCCGCGAGGAAGCGCTCGAAGGTGACGCCGTCGTGCAAATCCTCGCCCGGATGAATCTCATAGGCGAGGTCGATGCCCTGTTCGTCGAAGGCATCGAGGATCGGCCGCCAGCGCTTCGCAAGCTCGGCGAACGCTTCTTCGACCAGTCCGGCGGGACGCTGCGGCCACGGATAGAGATAGGGCCAGGCGAGCGCGCCCGAAAAGGTCGCATGGGCGTTAAGACCCAGTCGCCGGCTCGCCTTTGCGGCAAGGTGGAGCTGCTCGACCGCCCAGGCCTGACGCTCGGCCGGCTTGCCCTTCACCGCGTCGGGTGCGAAGCCGTCGAACTGGGCGTCATAGGCGGGATGCACCGCGACCAACTGACCCTGCAGGTGCGTCGACAGCTCGGTGATCTCGACCCCCGCCTCGCGGCAGGTGCCCGCGAGCTCGTCGCAATAATCCTGGCTTTCGGCGGCTTGGCGCAGGTCGATGCAGCGGCTGTCCCACGTCGGAATCTGGATGCCTACATAGCCCGCATCCGCCATCCAGCGCGCCGCCGAGGGCAAAGTGTCGAACGGCGCATCGTCGCTCATGAACTGTGCGAGGAAAATGGCCGGCCCCTTCATGCGGATGCCTTTCGCGTCACTTGGTTTCGGTCTTGAGAAAGGCGATCAACGCCGCGCGGCGCGCTGGGTCGGCCACCTTGACGACCATGCGCGTGCCGGGGACCTTTTTGGTCGGCGCGGCGAGATATTCGTCGAGCGTCTTGTCGTTCCAGCGGATTTTCGATGCCTTGAGCGCCGGGCTGTAATTGAATCCGGCAACGGCGCCGGCTTGCCGGCCGAACAGGCCGTGCAGATTGGGCCCCATCGTGCTTTTACCGCCAGCTTCCAGCGTATGACAGGCGCGGCATGCCGCGAAGGCCTGCGCGCCGGGACCTTGGGCAGGCGCTGCAACCACCGCTGGTGAAGGCGTGAACATCAGCGCAATCAACATTGCTCCTGCCGGTGGCAGGGCGAACAGAAATTTCATTATCCTCTCCCGTCTGGCAACAGCCGGTGCGATGATGTAACCGGTCGAAATCGGATTGTGCAAACAATTTTGGAAATCCAGACCGGGGGAATGCCGTGAATACGAAGTCAAAAACGCGCTACGGCATGGTCGGCGGCGGCGAAGGCGCCTTCATCGGTGCGGTGCACCGGATGGCCGCGGCGCTCGATGGCGAGTTTGCGCTGGTGTGCGGCGCGTTCAGCAGCGACGTGGAACGTAATGCGCGAAGCGCCGCGGCACTCGGGCTCGATCCCGCTCGCGCTTACGCGACGCTCGACGCCTTGCTCGCGGGCGAGGCTGCGCTGCCCGAGGATGAGCGGATGGAGGTGCTGGCGATCGTCACCCCGAATCATCTGCACGCCCCGATGGCGATCGCCGCGCTCGATGCCGGTTTTCACGTCCTGTCCGAAAAGCCGATGGCGCTGAACCTCGCCGAGGCGCAGGTGATCGGCGCGGCCGTCGCCCGCAGCGGCAAGCTGTACGGCCTGGCGTTCACCTATAGCGGTTATCCGCTGGTCGAAGAGGCGCGCGTGCGCGTCGCGCGCGGCGATTTCGGCAAGATCCGGCTGGTGCAGGTCGAATATTCGCAAGGCTGGCTCAGCCGCCCGATCGATCAGGACGGCAACAAGCAGGCCGAATGGCGCACCGATCCCGCGCGCGCGGGGCTGGGCGGCTGCCTGGGCGACATCGGCACGCACGCCTTCCAGCTCGCCGAACATGTCTCCGGGCTGGCGGTCGGGTCGCTCAGCGCGGAGCTGACGACGCATGTTCCGGGCCGCCGCCTCGACGACGATGTGGCGGCGTTGCTGCGATTCGAAGGCGGCGCGCGCGGCGTGCTGAAGGCCAGCCAGATCGCTGCGGGCGACGAAAACGGCTTGCGCCTGCGCATCCATGGCGAGGAAGGTGGCCTCGAATGGTCGCAGATGGAGCCGAACAGCTTGACATTGCGCTGGCTGGACCGGCCGGTCGAGGTGATCCGCGCTGGCGGGCCCGGTCTCGACCCATCGGCGGTCGCGCGGTTGCGTACCCCGGCGGGGCATCCCGAGGGTTATATCGAGGCGTTTGCCAACCTGTATATCGGCTTCGGCCGAGCCCTACGGGCAGGTGCCGCGACCCCGCCGCCGCCTGGCACGGCCGACTGGTTCCCCGGGATCGTCGATGGCCTGCGGACGATGGCCTTCGTCGAAGCGGTGATCGAAAACAGTGCGGGCGAAGCGAAATGGACCGCGCTTGCCCGCATCCCGAACGATCGCCGGACGGCAGGCGGCGAATAGCGGCGCGCTGTTAGCCATAACCTCCTTCGAGGGACGCCGCTTTACGATCGCTCCGCTCAGGCCGTGGCTTCGCGCCCACGCATCTTGGTCGGAGCCATGCCAAAGCGGCGCGCGAAGGCGCGCGTGAAGCTCGCATTGCTCATATAGCCGCAATTATAGCCGATGCTCGATATCGGAAGATCGCTCTGCGCGAGCAATTGGCGCGCGCGTTGCAGCCGCCGCTCGCTCACCGCCTCGGCGACGCTGCATTGATACAGTTCGCGAAAGCCTCGCGTCAGCTTGGCCTTGCTGAGGCCGCAGCGGCGCGCGACATTGCCGACGGTCAGCTTCTCCTGCCACTTCTCGTTGACCAGCTGGTGCGCGGCGGCGACGCGCGTGATGTCGAGCTCGCTGAGCGACGTGCTGCCGCCCACTTCGACCATGCGGTCGGCGGCGAGTTCGGCGAAAAGCTGGCAGAGCAGTTCCTGGCTGCGCGCGCTGCGCAACATGTCGTCGACCTCGCTGTCGCCTTCGAGGGCGACCACGGCGCGGCCGAGACCGCGAAGATTGGCGGGGAGATACCAGCGTCCGTCCGCCTTGGGGCGACGCCCGAACAGGCGGTCGCACGCGGCGCGGCTGATCGCGAGGACAACCAGATGATCGTCGGCGGGGCCGGCGACATCGCCGGGGAGGAGCATCGAGACGGCGGGCTCGCCAATATCGCCGAAACCGAAGATGAGCGCGTCGGGCGGCAGGAACGCGGCGTCACAGGGGCCGCGGCCGACGAAGCTGGTAAACTCCGGAGAAATGCGAATGGATAGCTTCTTCGTCATCCTGTCATCCCAGCGAATCGGGGCATCAGTGGCGGCGCCATGCCATATGTGCAATCATCCTGGCCTTATCCGACACGCAAATTTTCTTTGCCGATTGTTTCGGCGGACATGCCGATCGGCTTGATCGATGCGATAACACCGATTGAAAGGACACCGATGCCGGCAACTGGCAAGGCGGGCCAGTCCGCGCGCGAAGGCTATCGCTGACTTTCGGGCGCGCGTCGCGGTCCAGCCTTCAGCGCCGCGCTTTTCCCCGTCGGACCAGGGCTCCGCCTGAAAGGGAACGCCGGTTTGGTCGCTTGGAGTAGAGTTTTGCCGTCGCCGCGCTCAAGGTCACTTGCCGCCAAAAGATTCATCACATATAGTTAGCATACTAAGCAAAATGATCATGCAGGGAGGTGTCGGCGATGTGGGATGGAATGCCGAATATTTTCAGATTTGCCGTGCGCGGGATGTCGTTCGCATGACTGACGTTGCGGCCTTACTTCCTGCGTTGATGACCCGGATTGCGGGTTCTGGGGTGCTGTCGGGCATGACGCGATTGTCTGGCGGTGCGAACATGGAGAGCTTTGCGTTCGAGTGGGGCGAGGGCGAGGAGGTCGCGGGCTATGTCCTGCGTCGCGCGCCGTCGGCGGATTATATGGCGGGCCGTCCGTTCGGGCATGTCGACGAGGCGGCGCTGGTGCAGGCGGCTTATGCGGCGGGGGTGAAGGCGCCCGAGGTGGTCGGCGTGCTGGAGCCGGCCGACGGCATGGGCACGGGTTATGTGATGCGGCGGGTGCTGGCCGAGGTGTCGCCGGCGAAGATCCTGGCCGATCCGCCACCGTCGCTGCTCGCCGACCTCGGCCGCGAGCTGGCGCGCATCCACAGCATCCCGCTGGACAGCGTGCCCGCTGCGATCCCGCTGATGGACACGGCGGCGGCGCTGGCGGAGCTTAAGTCGCGCTTCCTGTCGTACGGCGGCGACCGCCCGGTGATCGCGCTGGCGATCAAATGGTGCGAGGATCATTTGCCTGCGCCCGCCGATCCGGTGCTCGTCCATGGCGATTACCGCATGGGCAACATCATGGTGGATGTGGATGGGCTGGCGGCGGTGCTCGACTGGGAGCTGGCGCATAAGGGCGACGCGCATGAGGACCTCGCGTTCGGCTGCA
Source organism: Sphingopyxis sp. (assembly GCF_035250425.1). Lineage (GTDB taxonomy): Bacteria > Pseudomonadota > Alphaproteobacteria > Sphingomonadales > Sphingomonadaceae > Sphingopyxis. The sequence goes on along the minus strand of NZ_DATFFD010000262.1, from coordinate 3,602 downwards.
TGACCGTCTGGCGCTTCGGCATGCTCGATAAACCGGCATTCGGGGTCGGCAGCCTCGATGATTACTTCGCGGCGTACGAAGCGGCGGGCGGGGTGACGGTCGACCGCACCCGCTTCCGCTTCTGGCTGATCTACCGGACCTTGTGGTGGGCGCTGGGGTGCTTGCAGATGGGACAGATGTGGCGGAGCGGTGCCGACCCGACGGTCGAGCGCGTCGTGATCGGCCGGCGGACGGCCGAGCAGGAGCTCGACCTGGTGCGGCTGCTCGAAGAGGAGGCGCCCGAGGCCGAGCGGGGGAGGGTGCTGCCCGCGTCGCCGGACGCCACTTCAGCGCCGGCCGGCGAGCCGACGAACCGCGAGATCGTGCAGGCGGTGCGGGGCTGGATCGAAGGGTCGATCAAGCCCGAGGCGCAAGGCCATGCGAAGTTCGAGGCGGTGGTCGCGATGAACGCGCTCGGCATCGTGCTGCGCGACCTCGATGCGGACGTGCGCGCCGAAGACAAGGCGCTCGCCGAGGCCTTGCTGTCGGGAGCCACCACGCTCGCCGAGCCGGGGCTGCTCGCGCGGCTGCGGCGCGCCGTGCTCGATAAATGCGCGATCGACAGCCCCAAATATGCCGCGCTCGCCGCGGCGCGCGCCGGCTGGCGCGGATAAGCGGACAAGGGAGAGAGACATGGATTTTGCGATGCCCACCGACCTCGCGGCGTACCTCGAAGAACTCGATGCGTTTATCGAAGCCGAGATCAAACCGCTCGAGCTGGCGGACGACAATATCCGCTTCTTCGACCACCGGCGCGAACATGCGCGCACCGACTGGGACAATCAGGGGCTGCCGCGTCCCGAGTGGGAGGCGCTGCTCAAACAGGCGACGCGCAAGGCCGACGCCGCGGGCCACTGGCGCTTCTCGGCGCCGAAGAAGTATGGCGGCAAGGACGGATCGAACCTCGCGATGGCGGTGATCCGCGAACACTTCGCCGCGAAGGGGCTGGGCTTGCACAACGATCTCCAGAACGAGCACAGCATCGTCGGCAACTTCCCCTTCGTCGAGATGTTCGAGCAGTTCGGCACCAGCGACGAACAGAAGCAGGAATATATTCTCGGCGGATTCGAGGGCAAGCGCCGCACCGCGTTCGGGCTCACCGAACCCGATCATGGATCGGACGCGACGCATATGGAGACGCGCGCCGTGCGCGAGGCCCGCGATGGCATCGACGGCTGGCGGATCGACGGACGCAAGATGTGGATCACCGGCATGCACGTCGCGACGCACTGCGCGACCTTCTGCCGCACCAGCGGGAAGGACGGCGATGCGAAGGGCATCACCTGCCTGCTCGTGCCCACCGGCACCCCCGGCATGACCGTCGATGAATATATGTGGACGTTCAACATGCCGACCGACCATCCAAGGATGACGTTCACCGATGTGTGGGTGCCCGACAGCGCCCGGCTCGGCCCCGAGGGCGGCGCGCTTGCGATCGCGCAGAGCTTCGTCCACCAGAACCGCATCAGGCAGGCGGCAAGCTCGCTCGGCGCCGCGGTCCATTGCATCGAAGAGAGCGTCAAATATGCGCGGCAACGCAAGCCGTTCGGCGAGGCGCTGGCGAAGAACCAGGCGATCCAGTTCCCGCTCGTCGAGCTGGCGACGCAGGCCGAGATGCTGCGCCTGCTCATCCGCAAAACCGCGTGGGACATGGACAACACACCCCACAAGGAGGTCGAGCGTACGCTCTCCGACAAGGTCAGCATGTGCAACTACTGGGCGAACCGCCTCGTCTGCGAAGCCGCCGACCGCGCGATGCAGGTCCACGGCGGCATCGGCTACTCACGCCACAAGCCGTTCGAACATATCTATCGCCACCACCGCAGATACCGCATCACCGAAGGCGCCGAGGAAATCCAGATGCGAAAGGTGGCGGCGTATCTGTTCGGGTATATGGGGCCGCGGCGCGAAACGATCGGGAAGCTGTGATCCGCCCCCGCACGCTTTACGACAAGATATGGGATGCGCACGCCGTCGCCGAGGATGATGGCGAGACCCTGCTCTATATCGACCTGCACCTGCTCCACGAGGTGACCTCGCCGCAGGCCTTCGCCGGGCTGGCGGCGGCGGGACGAGCGGTGCGGCGTCCTGAGCGCGCACTCGCCCTGTCCGATCACAATGTGCCGACGGCGGGGCAGGCGGCGGGGCCGGCGGGGGTTGTCGATGCCGAAGCGCGCGCGCAGCTCGAAGCACTGGTCGGCAATACGCGTCATTTCGGGATCGAGAATTTCCCGATGGGCGATCCGCGCGGCGGGATCGTCCATGTCGTCGGCCCCGAACAAGGACGCTCGCAGCCCGGGATGACGATCGTCTGCGGCGACAGCCACACTTCGACGCATGGCGCTTTCGGCGCGCTCGCGTTCGGCATCGGCACGTCCGAGGTCGAGCATGTGCTGGCGACGCAGACGATCCGCCAGCGCCGGTCGCGCAACATGCGCGTGACGGTCGACGGTGTGCTCGCGGCGCACGTCCATGCCAAGGATCTCGCGCTCCACCTGCTCGGCGTGATCGGTGTCGATGGCGCCGGAGGGCATGTCATCGAATATGCCGGCGAAGCCGTCCGCGCGCTGTCGATGGAGGCGCGGATGACGCTGTGCAACCTCAGCATCGAAATGGGCGGGCGGGCGGGACTGGTCGCGCCCGACGCGGCGACCTTCGCCTATCTGGCAGGGCGGCCCGCGGCGCCCACCGGGAAGGCGTGGGATGCAGCGCGCGCGCGTTGGGCGGCCCTCGTAAGCGATGATGCGGCGCTATTCGATCGCGAGATGCGGGTCGATGCGCGCGATGTCAGGCCGATGGTGAGCTGGGGCACGAACCCGTCGCAGGTTGTCGCGATCGACGGGCTGGTTCCCGATCCGGCCGCGCTGACGAGCGCCGAAGCGCGCGGCGCGGCAGAGCGGGCGCTCGCCTATATGGACATGACGCCGGGTGTGCCGATCGCCGGGTTGCGGCTCGATCGCGTGTTCATCGGCAGCTGCACCAACAGCCGGATCGAGGATTTGCGCGTCGTTGCGGAGGTCGTGCGCGGCCGCCGCGTCGCGCCGCATGTCCGCGCGATGGTCGTGCCGGGGTCGGGGCTGGTCAAAAGACAGGCCGAGGACGAGGGGATCGACTATGTCCTGCGCGACGCGGGGTTCGACTGGCGCGAGCCTGGCTGTTCGATGTGCGTCGGCATGAACGCCGATCGGCTGCAACCCGGCGAACGCTGCGCCGCGACATCGAACCGCAATTTCGAGAATCGACAGGGTCGCGGCGGGCGCACCCATCTGATGAGCCCCGCGCTGGCGGCGGCGAGTGCGATTGCCGGCTGCATCGCGGCGCCCGAAATGCCGGGCTAAAGCGCCGCCTCGAACCGTGCGATCACGTCGGCGTGGCGCAGCGTGCGGGCGATGTCGTCGAGCCCCTCCATCAGGATGCGGCGATCGTCGGGATCGATCTCGAAATCGATCGCCTCGCCCGACGCGAGCCGGATCCGCTGCGCTTCCAGATCGATCTCGATCGGGGCATATTGCGCGAGCATGATTTCATCGCGCAGCTGCGCGCATATTTGATCAGGCAGGCGG
>NZ_DATFFD010000261.1:0-9334 GCF_035250425.1 Sphingopyxis sp. | reverse complement strand
CCTTCGCTGCCCTGCTCGTCGAACGGCGACGCGCGGTCGGGATAGGTGACATGGGTGTGCATGTCGATGAGGCCCGGCATCACGGTTTTGCCCGCCGCATCGATGATCTTCGCGTCGGCGCCCCAGCCGGTCGCATCGGGCGGGAGCACCGCCTTGATGCGATTGCCCTGGATGACGACCGTCGCGGGACGCACGCCGCCGCTCACCGCGTCGAACAGCCGCCCGCCACGAATGACGAGTTCGGGGCCGGTCTCGGCGACGGGCTTCATCGGGATGCGGACGGGATCTTCGCTCGTCCGCGCATCGGGTCCGAGGAACGGGCGGCGGTCATTGAGCTTGGGGACGGGATCACCGGTGGGCGCCTGCGCGGCGGAGGCCGCGGAAAGGGCAAGAAGAGCCGCTGCGGCCGTGGCCCCGAGACAGGTCCTCGCAAGGGACGACTGGAAGGACAGTTTCGCTTTCATGGCGGACAGCGGCTCCTTTGAAGTGAGGGCGGGCGCTTGATTCGGCCTGAAATGCCCGCCCTCGTTGGTTAAGACGCAGCCTCGCGGGTTGACCCCACCAGACATTTTCAGGTTCATGCTTCTTCCTCGCCCGATCCCGGGCCCGCCGCGGCGGCGCGCGCATGGGCGACGACGTCGCGGTGGGTGGCGAACCAGGCCCCGCGCGCGGCCGCGTGGCCAAGAAGTTCGTCGAGGATCCAGATACGCGAGCGCGCGGCGATGATGTGCGGATGGAGGGTGAGCTGGAACAGGCCGCCGGCCTCGCATGCTGCATCGAGCTCGCGGCGAAAAATGTCGAACACGTCGCCGGGTGCGAGATGCGGCCGCGCCGATCCGAAGCGGTCCATCAGGAAATAGGGCGCATCGTCACGGATCCATTCGACCGGAAGCTCGGCGACCCCGCATTCCTCGCCGTCGAGCAGCAGTTCGTAGCAATCCTCGTCGGCCATGAGCGAACTGTCATAGGCGAGCCCCATGTCGCGGATCGTCCGGAGCGTGCCCGGCCCGAAATCCCATGACGGTGTGCGGATGCCAACCGCTCGCTCTCCGCAGACCGCCTCGATCGTATCGGCCGAGCGCAGCATCAGGTCGCGTTCGGCGGCCTCGGGGAGCACCGAATTGCGCTCGTGGATCCAGCCGTGGAGACCGATCTCATGGCCCTCGGCGACGACGCGGCGCTGTTCCTCGGGATGCAGCAGCGCGGCGACCGCGGGCACGTAGAAGCTCGCCGGCACGCCGCGGCGCGCCAAAAGCTCCAATATCCGGGGCACGCCGACACGCGCGCCATATTCGCCCCAGCTCAGCCGCGAGATCGAGTTGCCGCCATCGCGCAGCTCGTTGGTCTCATGATCGCTGTCGAACGAGATGGCGACCGCGAAGCCCCTGCCGTCCGGCCAGGCCGCCGGGGCAAGCCGGCGCCCTGCGCGCACGCGGTTCACGCGCGCGCGCCATTCGGCTTCCTGCCATTGCCAGGGCTCGCGCGCGGTCCCGTCGGTCATGTCGATCGCTCCTTCACCGAATACCGCCATCGACGCTCAATATCTGTCCGGTCACGAACCCCGCCCAGTCCGATGCCAGGAACAGCGCCGCGCGCGCGATGTCCTCCGCGCTGCCAAGCCGCCGCATCGCGATGCCGCCGAGAATATCGGCCTGCCGTTCGGGGCCATAGGCGTCCCACTGGCGGCGCGTCGCCTCGCCCGTCAGAACGAGCCCGGGAGCGATGGCATTGACCCGGATACCCAGCGGTCCCAGTTCGTGCGCGAGCTGCCGCGTCAGCCCGAGAAGCCCGTGCTTCGCGGCGCAATAGGCCTGGATGCCGGTGAGCGATGCGCGCAGCGACGCGCCCGAGCAGATGTTGACGATCGCGCCCGACCCTGCCGCCGCCATATGACGCGTGGCGGCGCGCGACAGCGCCATCGCCGCGTTGAGATTGATGTCGAGGACAATATCCCAGTCGGCGTCGGACAGCGTCTCGAAGGGCTGGTGCTGCTGGCCGGCGACGCCGCCCGCATTGTTCACGAGGACATCTATGCCGCCCGCCTCGCCGGCGACCGCCTCGATCCAGCCTGCCGCTGCCACGCGGTCGCGAAGATCGACCGTCGCGCAGCCGATATCCATGGCGACGAGCGCCTCAAAACCTGTGGGATCAAGGTCGCATCCATACACCCGCGCGCCCTGCTCACGAAAACCCTCGGCGATCGCGCCGCCGAAGGCCGAGCCGACGCCGCTGACGGCGATAGTGCGGCCCGCAAGATCAGGCAGCGAGGGCATCGGCGAGCTCCGCGAGATGGACGTCGTCCTGGACCGCCGCGCCGCCCTCGATCCGGTGGATGAGGGCGATCAGCGCCGACAAAGCGGGCGTCGCGATACCGCGCGCGGCCGCGATGTCCGCGACCATGCCGAGCTGCGCATCAACTTCGGTCTTGCGGCGGTGAACCGCGAGATCGCGCCACACCCCCGAATGCGGCTTGGCGCCGCGGCGGTAGAAATCGGCGATTGCGCGAATGCTCGCAGCGCTCTCGGCGGCGCGCGATCGCGGTCCGAACGCAGCGGGATCGAACCCGTTGAATCCGGCGGGCTCGACGCCTTCGGCGCGCGCGGTCCGGATCGCTTCACCGGCAAGTGCGCGCCAGAGCGGCAGCAGTTCGGGTCGGTCGAGCGTCGCGGAGATGCCCGCGGTCGCGGTCGCCTCGGCGAAGAGCAGCGCGGCATAGGCGAGCTTGCCCCAGATGAAGGCCCAGATGTCAGGCGTCGCGACCACATCGGGTTCGAAGTCTCCGAGCAGCCGAAAGAGCTCGCCAAGGCGCACGGTCGTTGCCCCGTCCCATTCGCCGAGCGCCACCGCGCCGCGGTTGCCGAGCATGATCCTGCCGTCGCCGATCCGGTCGGCCCCGAAATTGACGAAGCCGACGACGACGCGGTCGCGCCCGAGCACATCGGCGGCGATGCGTGCCGCGAGCCCGTTCTGCAAGGTAAGGACGCAGCCGCTGTCGGCGAGGTGTGGGGCAATCATCGCGGCAGCGGTGGCGGTGTGGTGCGCCTTCACGCAGAGCATGACCTTGTCCCATCGCCCCGCGAGCTCACCGGGCAGCCAGGCGCGGACCGGACCCGCCCGCGAGCGCACCGGGCCTTCGATGACGAGACCGCGCTCAGGGTCGCGAAGCGCCGCGACATGATCCTCGTCCATGTCCACGAAGTCGACGCTATGGCCCGCGTCGATGAGCGCGGCGCCAACCGCGCCGCCGACCGCGCCCGCGCCGCAGACGAGGACGCGCCCGCTCATGCGGCGCCGCGATTGTCGAGGCGGGCCGCGATGGCCGAAGCCGCGGCGCGCAGCGCGTGCCCGATCTTTTCTTCCTTACCGACGAAGCGCGGCGAGATGCAGCCTGCGTTGACCGCGCCGACGACGCGGCCGTCGGCGAGCCGGATCGGCACCGCCGCGCCGGTCCCGCCAAGCGCATATTCCTCGGCAACGACCGATATGCCGTCGCGCGCCGCCTCGTCGATCCGGGCTTCTATCGCAGCGCGGTCGGTCAGGCTGTGCGGGGTGACCGGCACCGGATCGATACGGTCGAGATAGGGCGCGCGGGCCTCGGGCGGCATCTGGGCGAGCAGGACGCGACCGATTGCCGTGCAATAGGCGGGCAGTTCCTGGCCGAGGTCGATGTCGTAGCGGATGTTTTCGTGGGTCACTGCCTTGGCGAGCAGCCTTACCATCCCCTTGTCGGTGAGCGTCGCGAGGATCGCAGTCTCGCCGATCGTGTCGGCGAGTTCGCGCAGCACCGGCTCGGCGACCGCGACGAGCCGCGCCGCTTGCCCACCCCAGCCGAAACCGCCGCTGCGGAACGTCTCGTTGAGCCGGTAGCGGTCGCCATCGCCGCGGACCGCATAGCCGCGCCCGGCAAGTGTGCGCAGCAGCATCAAGGTGCTGCTCTTGGGCGCGCCGAGCCGCTCGCAAGCCTCGGCGAGCGACAGCCCGTCCTCGGCGCCGGCGAGCAGCTCGAGAAGGTCGAGGACGCGGGATGCCGAGCGAACGCTATCGTTCATATATGTGAACCTGATTTGTCATGTTGAACGAGATGACAGCAACGCCTATGAGTCGTCAAGCCCTTCGGCCGGGCATCGACTCAGCAGCAAGAAGGCCCATCATGACATCAGACGAACAGGCGGTCGCGACGCTCAGCCAGTGGCTCGCGCTCGAAAGCCCCACCCATGACGCCGCCGCGATCAACGCGATGCAGGACATGATTCTCGAAGAAGTCGCCGGTGAACCGGTGACGGTCGAGCGCCTCCCGGGCCGCGACGGTCTCGGCGATTGCGCTGTGCTTCACGCCGGCGCGGACAATGGCCGTCCCGGCATCCTCGTCGTCACCCATGTCGACACCGTCCACCCGGTGGGCACGCTTGCGGACGCGCTCCCGGTGCGCCGCGACGGCGACCGCCTCTACGGGCCCGGGGTCTATGACATGAAGGGCGGCATCTATCTGGCCCTGGTGGCGTTTCGCAATGCCGCGCGCCTCGGCGCCGCGATCGGACGCCCGATCCGCTTTCTCCTCTCGCCCGATGAGGAGATCGGCAGCCCGACCACGCGCGCGCTCGTCGAGGATCTCGGCCGCCGGTCGAGCCATGTGCTCGTGATGGAACCCGCCCGACCCGGCGGCGCAGCGGTCACCGCGCGCAAGGGCGTCGGCTGGTTCGACGTCGAGGTCGAAGGACGCCCCGCGCACGCGGGCTCGCGCCACCGGGACGGGCGCAGCGCGATCCGCGAGGCCGCGCGCCAGATTCTGAAGGTCGAGGACATGACCGACTATGACCGCGGCACGACCGCGACGGTGAGCAAGGTCAGCGGCGGCACCGCGATCAACGTCGTGCCGCACCAGTGCCGCTTCGCGGTCGATGTGCGGATCACAAATACCGCCGAGGGCGAGCGGATGGAACGCGCGATCCTCGGGCTCGAGCCGGTCGGCCCCGATGTCGCGCTCAAGGTCGGCGGCGGGATCAACCGGCCCGCCTATGAGCGCAGCGACGGCGTCGCCAAGCTCTTCGAGACGGCGCGGGCGGAAGCCGGCGCGCTCGACTTCGTGCTCACCGAAGTCCCGATGGTCGGCGGCGGCTCCGACGGCAATTTCACCGCCGCACTCGGCATCCCGACGCTCGACGGCCTTGGCGTCGATGGTGACGGCGCGCATACGCTCGACGAATATTGCCTGATCTCGTCGATCGAACCCCGGCGCCGCCTCGTCGAACGCCTGCTCCAGACGCTCTGACCGAAAAACCCGCATCGGCATTGCGGCGGACCGCGATGCCGGTGCGGTGCCAGTGCGGCGCGCACCCGTTCGAGTAGGCGCCGCCGACGGGAGAGCTAATCAAAACCGAAACGGCGAGCGCCGCGTCAATAGAAGCCGAGATTGTCGATTTCGCCCCAGGCGCTCGCTCCGGCATCGCGCTGGACGACGACCCCCACCTGTACGAGATCGTCGCCGCGCCAGGACGGCGCGTCGCCGCGGCCGGGCTTGGTCGCCACGAGCGCGGTGAACGGCACGCGCAGTTCGGACCAGCCTTCCTTCGCGTCGATCGGCGCGGTGAACTCGCCGGCGAGCGTGTTGACGACGAGGAGATAGCGCCCGGCGCCGCGCATTTCGAGCCGGACGCCCGCAAATTTGCGCGCATCGACCGGACGCATCGAACCGCGGCTCAGGGGCACGAGAACGCCGCCCTCGGGCTTGTCCTTGAGCGACATCCGTACTGCGAAGGCGAGCGCCGAGCCGTCGCCGCCCGCATGGGTCACGCGGTTGGAGACCACCGCCGAGCGCTCGACGCCGCCATCCATGTCGGTAAGGCGGAGCGTGTCGAGCGAGCTGCGCCCATCGGCGCGCTCGAAATCGTCGATCAGCGCCGCGGCGGGCACTGCAGGCAGCGTGGTGGCAAGGTTGCCCGCGGGCAGCTTGACGCCGCCGCCATGGACGAGCTTGCCGTCGACATAGACGCGGTCGATCTTCTCAACGTCGCCGATGGTTTCCCAGGGCTTGCCGTCGATCAGGACGAGATCGGCGCGCTTGCCCTTCTCGATCGTACCGCGGTCAGCTGCGAGTCCCAGTGCCAGCGCGCTGTTCGACGTGCCCGCGAGCAGCGCGGCCTTCGGCGTCAGTCCGGCCGCAACGAGCAGCTCCATTTCCTGGAGCGTCGAGATGCCGTGCTTTGCGCTGCCGATTCCGGCGTCGGTCCCGACCGCGATCGTGACACCGGCGGCGTGGAGATTGCGGACATTCTCCTCGGCATAGCCATATTTGCGGATGCGCAGGCGGGTCGCGTCATCGTCCTTGCGTCCGGGACCCATTTCGTCGGGCTTCAGCTGGTAGATGGCGAGCGTCGGGGCATAGAAGGTGCCTGCCTTCTTGATCCGGGCGATCGCGTCGGCATCGAGCACCCCGTCCTGGATGCTGTGCGCGATCACGTCGATGCCGGCGTCGGCCGCGAGCTTGCCCCGCTCGACGGTCACCGTGTGGGTGAGGACGCGTTGGCCATGCTTGTGCGCCTCGTCGGCGAGCGCGGCGAGCGTCTCGACATTCATCGAGGTTTCCTCAGGCAGCTGGCCGTAGCGCCAGCCGTCGGCGAACGCCTTGATATAGTCGGGACGGTAGGGCTGCAGCGCCTGCACCTCACGGCGCGCGCTCTCGGCGGTCGCGACCCATTTGGTGGTGTTGGTGTCGCCCCAGTCGGCGCCGTGTCCGCCCGGCGTGCTCATGCGCGCGACGAAATTGACGTGCGGCGCATAAATGTCGGCAAGCCAGGCGCGGCGCGGCGCAAAGGCCTCGGGCTGCTGATGGAAGTCGTTCACCGTCGTCACGCCGCTCGCGAGATAGGCGTTGGCGATCTGCGGCAGCGTGCCGGGCGAGCCAGCGGGACCCCAATGGGTATGCACATCGATGAAGCCCGGCAGCAGCGACTTGCCGTCAGCGCGCACGACCTTGGCGCCCCTCGGAACCTTGACGTCGGAGCCAACGGCCTCGATCCGGCCATCGCGCAGGACGACGGTGCCGCGATAAGGATCCTTGCCCGTCGCATCGAAAATGGTCGCGCCAGTGATCGCGACGAGATCGCGGCCCGGTTCGGCGAGCACCGATTGGCTCGCCCAGCCAAGACCGGCGGCGATCGCCGTTCCCGCTACGAGCATCTTCCGAAAACTGGCCACGCGCGTCTCCTCGATTGTCTGAATGTCACCCTGCTCTGCATTGACGCAGTGGCATCGCATATCCCCACCATGTGGTTCGGTCCGCGCCCGCCATGTCGCAACAAAAAGCGCTTGTCGACCGCATTGCCGCTGCGGAACCTCGCCGCACCTGCGTCTCTGCTTCCTGTACGCCCCCGCCGGGGCGAAGCCGGAACGGGACAGTCATGAACAGAGTTTTCGCCTTCATCCTCATCTTTGCCATGATCGCCGGGATCGCAGCGGGCTGGTTCGTCAATTCGCATTACCCGGCCGCGCGCGCGGCCGAAATCGCGGAAAATCTCTCGATCCTCACCGACCTCTTCCTGCGCCTGATCAAGATGATCATCGCGCCGCTTGTCTTCGCGACGCTCGTCGCCGGGATCGCGCATATGGAGGACGCCGCCGCGATCGGCCGGGTCGGCGCGAAGACGATGGGCTGGTTTATCGGCGCCTCGATCGTCTCGCTCTCGATCGGGCTCGTCATGGTTCACCTGCTCCAGCCAGGCTCGAGCCTCGCGCTCGAGCTGCCGACAGGCGATGCGGCGGGGGTCGTCGCGACGGGCGATTTCTCGCTCAAGCAGTTCGTGACCCACCTCATTCCGCAGTCGATCGTCCAGGCGATGGCCGAAAACGAGATCCTGCAGATCGTCGTCTTCTCGGTGCTCGTCGGCTCGGCGGTGGCGGCGATCGACGACAGGGCACCCGCGGTGCTCGCGCTCGTCGAGCAGGTCGCCGCGATCATGCTCAAGGTGACCGGCTTCGTGATGAAGACCGCGCCGGTCGCGATCTTCGCCGCGCTTGCCTCGACCGTCGCAACACAGGGTCCCGGCGTACTCGTCACCTATGCCGGTTTCGTCGGCGGCTTTTACCTGTCGCTCGGGGTCCTCTGGCTCGTGCTTTTCCTCGCTGCGCTCGCGATCATCGGACCGCGTGCGCTAAGCCTCTTCCGCGGCATTCGCACCCCCGTCCTCCTCGCCTTTTCGACCGCGAGTTCGGAGGCCGCCTATCCGAAGACGATGGAAGAGCTCGAGAAGCAGGGCGTCAACCGCCGCATCGTCTCCTTCGTGCTTCCGCTCGGCTACAGCTTCAACCTCGACGGGTCGATGATGTATTGCACCTTCGCGGTGCTCTTCATCGCGCAGGCCTATGGCATCGACATGACCATCGGCCAGCAGATCACGATGCTGCTTCTGCTCATGATCACATCGAAGGGCATGGCGGGTGTCCCGCGTGCCTCGCTCGTCGTGATCTCGGCGACACTCGCCTATTTCAAGCTGCCCGAAGCCGGGCTGCTCCTGATCCTCGCGGTCGACCATCTGCTCGACATGGGTCGCTCGGCGACCAACGTCGTCGGCAATTCGGTCGCCGCCGCGGTCATCGACCGCTGGGAAGGCCGGCGCATGGCGCGCGAGGCCACTCCCGGTGACCCGGCCCCCGCCGAACAACACCCCGCTCTCGTTACCAAGGAGTAATCATGTCCAAGATCGTATCCCGCCTTTCCAGCCTCGGCATCGAGCTGCCCGACGTCTGCCCCCCCGTTGCCAACTATGTCTCTTCGACCCGCTCGGGAAATATCGTGCAGATCTCGGGCCAGCTGTCGACCCATGCCAATGGGGGAATCAAGGGCACGGTCGGCGAAGACTGCAGCCTTGCTGACGGCATCATCGCCGCGCGGCTCTGCGCGATCAACCTCATCGCCCAGTTCAAGGCGGCGGCGGACGGCGACCTCGATCGCGTCGCGCGCGTCCTGAGGCTTGGCGGCTATGTCCAGGCCGGCTCCGAGTTCTACGACATACCGACCGTTATGAACGGCTGCTCGGACCTGATTGTCGATGTGTTCGGCGAGGCGGGCAAACATGCACGCTCCGCGATCGGCGTCTACCGACTGCCCTTCAATTTCGCGGTCGAGGTCGATGCGGTCATCGAGATCGACGGCTAGCTGGGCCTCAACTCAAGTCACAAAATTACGCTTGACTGCAAAGGGTTGTAATTTTCCGCGCGAATATCGATGGGGAATCGTTGGCGACTTGCGTCACAGCAGAACGAGATGGGAGAAAATCCATCCGCCGCACGGAGGACGACGCGCCAATCGGGTCGACAAAAAAGGGGACATGGCATGATG
>NZ_DATFFD010000260.1:0-13020 GCF_035250425.1 Sphingopyxis sp. | reverse complement strand
CGCATACCATAGCGGCGCTCGCCCGACCGGATGAAATGGACTTTCATGGGGTCAGCCTATAGGTTTGCGGCAAGCTCTTCAAAAAGGATTTGCGATGTTCCCTGCCCGCCGCGCGTTTTTCGCCCTCGCCGCTTTCTCCGCCGTCATCGGCACCGCGCACGCCGCGAACCCGACGATGTTTCGCGATGCCGGCTGCGGCTGCTGCCTCAAATGGCTGGAGCAGGTGAAAGCCTCGTTCGGGCAGAAGGCGGTCGTGGTGAACTCGCCCGATATGAACGCGGTCAAGGACAAGCAGGGCGTGCCGCAGGCGCTGCGCAGCTGTCACACCGTGCTCGTCGGCGGCTATGTGATCGAGGGGCATGTGCCCGCCAGGGAAATCAGCCGCCTGCTTCGCGAGAAGCCGAAGGGCGTGAAAGGCCTGGCGGTCGCCGGAATGCCGACGGGATCGCCAGGGATGGAGCATGGCGACCACCGCGAAGCCTATAAAGTCATGGCCTTCGGCCCCGCCGGCCAGCGCGTCTATGCGAGCTATGCCGCGAACCGCTGACCGGATGCCTCAACCGCGCGGCGGTGGAAACTCGCCATTGTCGAGCGGCATGACCGCCTCGTCGACCCGCCAGCTGCGCTCGTAAACCAAGCCGTCGCCGGTTCCGATCCGGTCGACAACGGGCAGCGACGGCGGCGGACTTTCGAGTTTCCGCCCGCGATAGCGGCGGGCGAAATAAATCGGGATACCGGCCATCACACCGATGATTCCGAAATAGAGAGTCAAAGCGGTCCAATTCATCCGTCAATTCTCCGCACGAGCCGCGCTACAGGCTCTCCTTGAACAACGCCAGCATCCGCGCCCACGCCTTTTCCGCCGCGGCCTCGTTGTAGGCGCGGCCGTCGGGCGGGCACCAGCCGTGCATCGCGCCTTCGTAAACCTCGACCTCGTGCCACTGTTTGCGTGGGGTCAGCACGGCCTTGAGCAGCACCTTCTCGTTCGGATTTTCCTTGTCGTCGTTATCGGCGATCGCGAACAGATAGCCGGCGTTGGTTTTCGGGATCAGCAGGTGCGGGCTGTCGGGCTTGTCGGTGCCGACACCGCCGCCGTGGAAGCTCCCCGCCGCGCCGACGCGGTCGGGCTTCAGCGCCGCGGTATAGATCGTCATCGCGCCGCCCATGCAGTAGCCAGTGGTGCCGAGCTTGCGCTTGGTATCAACCTCTTTCTGCGCGTCGAGGAAAGCGAGATGCGCCTTGGCGTCGGTTTCGACGATCGGCCGCGTCAGCTGTTTCAGATAACCGAACAGTTTCTCGCGGATCGCGGGATCGTTGAAGTCGTTCGCCGCGTCCACCACCGGCGATTTCTGCCAGCGGTAGAAGGGATTGACGCAGAGCACCGCATAGCCCTCACCCGCCAGCCGGTCGGCCATCTGGCGAAAGGCAGGCCGAAGCCCGCGGATATCGGGCCAGATCAGCACGCCGGGATGCTTGCCGCTCGCGGGCGCGACGAAATAGGCGTCGGCGGTGCCGTCATCGGTCTTGATCTCGACATCGCGGCCCTTCACCGGCTTGCCCGCCATCGCGCGCGCGGGCAGCGCCGCGATCAGTGCGCCGGCACCCGCGAGCGCGGCAAAACTACGCCGCCCGACGGACAGTCCCGCGCGGTCGAGATCGGCTTCGGTGTTTTCAGTGCACATGGCTCTCTCCTCGAAGGGCATATTAAAAGGTCGCAGAAAACTCCGTAACTTCACTCGCGATTGCATATTTCGTCCCGTGATCGGGATCGAACGGAGCGCAAGGCTAATTCACCGTCGCTTTATAGGACAGAGGTTTTTGTCGCATAGGTCCTCCCTGTGCCGCAGCCACAGGGAGGATCATTTGGCGTTGAGTGTCAGCATCGCAACCTCGTCAAACGTCAGCGCCACATGATGCACCCCAACCCCGCGCAGCATCGCACCATGCGCGGCACGGTCGACGATATGCCCCGCGCCGCAAAAGCCGACGACGGTCATCCCCGCGGCGACCGCCGCCTGCGCGCCCGTCGGCGAATCCTCGATCGCGAGGCATGTGGCCGGATCAACGCCCAGCCCCTTCGCGGCAGCGAGATAGATATCGGGGTGGGGTTTGCCGCGGTCCCAGCCGTCGGCGCTGTAGACATGCTCGCCGAAATGATGGCCGAGCCCGAACAGCCCGAGCGCCCAGCCAATATATTCGGCGCGGCTCGACGACGCGATCGCGCGCGGGAGCGGCCCAAGTGCGTAGAGGAAGGAGGCGACGCCGGGGACGGCATCGAAACCCTCCATATAGCGCGCCCGCGCCCGTTCGCGGTGCGTCTCGCGGAAATCGGCGGGTAGCGCGCGGCCATAGCGCGCGACGATCCGCCGTTCGGTCTCCTGCCAATTATGGCCATAATAGTCGCGCAGGCACTCGTCATAGGTCGCTGGCATACCGGCGGCGGTCAGGCTCTCGGCGAGCGAAAGGTTGGCGCGCACCTCGCTGTCGGCAACGACGCCGTCGAAATCGAAGATGATCGCGGCGGGCGGAGTCGATCTCATATTCTTCATATTTCCGGCCTAGAGCATCGGGGATCAGGAGACTCCCCAATGAAGTTCATTTCCCTCAAGTCGCGCGGCGGCAATTACCTCGTCGTCGCCGAAAATGTCGCCTGGCTTCGCGACTATGAAAATGGCCAGACGCAGGTCGGCATGGTCGGCGGCGCGCCTTTGCTGGTGGCTGGCAAGATCGAGGAAATCGCGGCTTCGATCCTCGCCCAGGTCAACGCGACGGAGTGACATCCCGGCGACGCGGGCGTCAGCGCATGACCTCATGCTCGCGCGCATAACCCCAAGACCCCTCGCCCGACCAGCCGCGCCCGTCGGGAAAGTTGAGTTTCAACCCGCTAAGTTGCGCGGGGTCGAACAGGCGCATGTTGACGCCCATCATATCGACCTCCCCGCCCATGCGTGCGAAAAGCAGAGCGAGCAGTTGCACTCGGCAATCTCTTCGGGCGCCTTGGCGAGACGGACCGCGATGGCGCCGCAATGGCAGGTGGTATTCCAGCTCATTCCACCGTCACCGACTTCGCCAAATTCCGCGGCTGGTCGACATCGGTCCCCTTGGCGACCGCCACATGATAGGCGAGCAACTGCACCGGCACCGCATACACCAGAGGCGCGATCAGCGGGTGGACCTTGGGCATCTCAATCGTCGCCATGCAGCCGTCGCCGGCTTCGGCTAGCCCTTCGGCGTCGCTGATCAGCACGACCTTGCCGCCGCGCGCCATGACTTCCTGCATGTTGCTGACGGTCTTTTCGAACAGCGGGCCGCTGGGCGCGAGGACGATCACCGGGACCGCCTCGTCGATCAGCGCGATCGGGCCGTGCTTCATCTCGCCCGACGCATAACCCTCGGCGTGGATGTATGAGATTTCCTTGAGCTTGAGCGCGCCTTCGAGCGCGAGCGGATAGTCGGGGCCGCGGCCGAGGTAGAGCACGTCACGCGCGGGAGCGACGAGGTGCGCCATCGCCGCGATATCCTCGTCATGCGCGAGCGCGGCGTTGAGCGCGGCGGGTGCTTCGATCAGATGCCTGACGATCTCGCGCTCCTCATCGGAGCTGAGCTTGCCCTTTTTGAGCGCGAGATGCGCGGCGAGCGCGGCGAGCACCGCGAGTTGGCAGGTGAAGGCCTTGGTCGACGCGACGCCGATCTCGGGGCCGGCGTGGGTCGGAAGCAGCAAATCGGCCTCGCGCGCCATGCTGCTCGTCGGCACATTGACGACGACCGCGATCGTCTGGCCATGCGCCTTGCAATGGCGGAGCGCCGCGAGCGTATCGGCGGTCTCCCCCGATTGCGAGATGAAGAGCGCGAGCCCGCCTGGCTGGAGCACCGGGTCGCGGTAGCGAAATTCGGACGCGACATCGATGTCGACGGGGACGCGCGCGAAGGTCTCGAACCAATATTTCGCGACCATGCCGGCGTAGAAGCTGGTGCCGCACGCGACGATGGTGATGCGCTCGATCGCCGACAGGTCGAAATCCATCTGCGGCAGTGCGACGGTCTGTTCGAGCGGGCGGATGTAGGAGGAGAGCGTCTGCGCGACGACGGTCGGCTGCTCGAAAATCTCCTTTTGCATGAAGTGGCGGTAATTGCCCTTCTCGATCGTCGCAGCGGTGACGCCGCTGGTGGTGATCTCGCGCTCGACCGGATGATTGTCGGCGTCGAAGATCTGCGCGCCTTCGCGGCCGATGACCACCCAGTCGCCCTCTTCGAGATAGGCGATCTTTTGCGTCAGCGGCGCGAGCGCGAGTGCGTCGCTGCCGAGATAGGTTTCCCCCTCGCCATAGCCGACGACGAGCGGTGAGCCGAGGCGGGCACCGATAAGCAGGTCGGGATGGCTGCGGAACGCGATCGCGAGCGCGAAGGCGCCGCGGAGCTGCGGCAGCACCGCTTTCACCGCATCGGCGGGCGACTTGCCCGCCTCGACCTGTTCGGAAACCAGATGCGCGACGACTTCGGTGTCGGTCTCGCTTTCGAACTTGCGTCCGCGCCCGGTGAGCGCCTCGCGCAGCGGCTTGAAATTCTCGATGATCCCGTTGTGGACGAGCGCGACTTCGCCCGTCGCATGCGGGTGCGCGTTGCTCGTCGTCGGCGCGCCGTGAGTCGCCCAGCGCGTGTGCGCGATGCCGACGAGGCCGGGCGCGGGATTGCCCGCGAGCTCCTTCACCAGATTGCCGAGCTTGCCCTCGGCGCGGCGGCGGATCAGCTGGCCGCCCTCGACCGTACACACACCCGCCGAGTCATAACCGCGATATTCCATGCGCCGCAGCCCGTCGACGAGGCGGTCCGCGACCTGGGCCGTGCCGATAATTCCGATAATTCCGCACATGGATGAGGCTTTCTTTTACAGCGTGTAGGGGACGCGAATACCCGGCATCGCGGCCGGAAACACCTTGATATTGCGCGTCACGAGAATGCGTCCCGATATTTGCGCGGTGGCTAAGACGAAAGCATCGGCCAGCGTCAAGCCTTTGCGTTCGGCGCGCAGCGCGGCAGCCCGGCGCGCAACCGCATCGCCGACCTCTTCGACCTGGAAACAGCCAAGGAACGCCTCGACCGCTTTCACCGAGGCGGGGTCGGCGGCCGACATGACCTCGGTCCAGCTGATCCGGCTGATGCTCTTGCGTCCGGCGCGGCGAATTTCGCCGCGCGCCGCCTCGACGCCATTCAGCGCGTCAATGAGGATATCGCTGTCGAACTGCGCGTCGATCATTCGCGCTTGCCCCGCAGCCGCCGCTGATATTTCAGCCCGTCGCCGATGTCGGTGCGGCCGCGCCAGATGCCGAACGCATTGTCGATCGCGTCGCCCGACACGTCGGCGCGATAGGCCGCGACAGCGCGGCGAACGAGCTCGGCACGCGACACGCCCTGTTCGGCCGCGAGCGCGTCGAGCCACTGAATATCGTCATCGGGAACGTCGGCGAGAAAACGCATGCGCCGTTGATATCATATCATGATATCAAATCAAGCCGGCAGCATCTTCCGATAGACGATAAAGCCTGATTTTTCGGCGATGCGGTCGTAGAGCGTCATCGCCGTGTCGTTGGTTTCGTGCGTCAACCAATAGACGCGCGGCAGCGAAGCTTCCTTTGCTGCGTCATAAACGGCCTCGATCAGCGCGCGGCCGACGCCCTTGCCGCGCGCTTCGGCGGCGGTGAACAGATCCTGCAGGTAAAGCGACGGCAGCAACGAGGTCGTGCTGCGATGCAGGAGATAATGGGTGAGGCCGAGAAGCGCACCGTCCTGTTCGGCGACGAGCGCGAACATCGGCTCATACGGATCGAAAAAGCGCTCCCACGTCGCGGCCGTGATTTCCGGAACCAGCGCGGTATCGCCGCTGCGGCCGTAGAATGCGTTGTAGCCGTCCCATAAAGGCAGCCAGCGATCATAGTCGGCGCGCGCCGCCGGACGGACGATCAGACCGTTCATGTCCGCCCGAAATTCCGGTCGACGAAGATCATCGCGAACTGCACCGGGTCGGGCGCCTCGCCATTACCCGCTTCGAAGCGCACCCTGCCGTCGGTCCAGATTTTCAGAATCTGCGCCTTCAGTCCGGGCGCGAACTTCATCTGCTGCTCGACGATCTGCTCCCAGCTTCCCTTCACGCCGAAACTTTGCTCAAGCTGCGGCACCATCGCCTCGCAATAGGTTTCGGTCGCCGCGTCGAGATGGCCGATCGCCTTCAGCACCCAGGCGTCGACAAAGCGCAGGAAGGGCTTGTCGGTATAACGATCGCTCATGCCTTTTTCTCCGCCGCCTTCTTCTTGCGCATCGCGTCGTGGAAGCGGTCGGCCCAGCCGGGCTTGACGAGTTGCTCGGCGCGGACGAGACGGAGCTCGCCGTCGGCAACGTCGAGCGTCACCGCGCTGCCCGCGGCGACGATCGCGTCGCGGCCGATCTTGACCGGCGCGATCAGCGCGCTGTTCGATCCGATGAAGGCATTTTCGCCAATCTCGGTTCTATATTTGAAATATCCGTCATAGTTGCAGGTGATCGTGCCCGCGCCGATGTTCGCGCCGGCGCCCACGGTGACGTCGCCGAGATAGGTCAGGTGGTTCGCCTTGGCGCCCTTGCCGAGCACCGCTTTCTTGGTTTCGACGAAATTGCCGATCTTCGCCTTTTCGCCGAGGATCGTGCCGGGGCGCAGCCGCGCGAAGGGGCCGACTTCGCAGCCCGCGCCGACGATGGCGCCTTCGATGTGGCAATTCGCGCGGATCTTCACATTGTCGGCGATGGTCGCGCCCGGGCCGAAGAAGACATTGGGCTCGATCAGCACGTCGCGGCCGAGCTCGGTATCCCATGCGAACCAGACGGTGTCGGGGGCGATCAGGCTGGCGCCGTCGGCCATCGCCTGCACGCGGCGCCGCGCCTGCCATTCGCCTTCTAGTCCCGCGAGTTCGCCGCGGCTGTTGATGCCCGCGACATCATAGGGGTCGGTGACAACGACCGCGCAATGGCGCCCGTCGGCGTTCGCGATATTGACGATGTCGACGAGATAATATTCCTTCGCCGCATTATCGTCGGTGACGCGCGCGAGCAGCGCGAACAGGTCGGCCGACTTCGCGGCCATCAGCCCCGAATTGCACAGGCGCACCGCGCGCTCGGCGTCGGTCGCATCCTTATGCTCGACCATCTTGGTGACATAGTCGCCTTCGGTGATCACGCGGCCATATTGCTGCGCATCGGCAGGCTCGAACGCGAGCACGACGACGGCGGGCGCATCGGGGGCGTTCAAGCGGTCGATCATCGCCTGCATCGTCGCCGCGGGAACGAAGGGCACGTCGCCATAGAGGATCAGCACATCGCCGTCGAAACCCGCCAGCGCCGCTTCGCCCTGCTGCACCGCATGGCCGGTGCCGAGCTGCGGGTCCTGGACCGCCAGCACGGCGCTTCCCGCCAGCGCGGCTTCGAGCTGGTCGGCCTTGTCGCCGACGACTACGACCTTCTTCGCGGGGCTGAGTTCGTCGACGCTCGCCATCAGGTGCAGCAGCATCGGGCGCCCCGCGATCGGATGCAGCACCTTGTGCAGGTCGGACTTCATGCGGGTGCCCTTGCCCGCGGCAAGGACGATAGCGGCGATCTTGTTGCTCATGCGCGTTGCCATGCCAGCAAATCATTGCGGTTTCCAGAGCATCGCGCCATGCGCGGCGGATGAACGGATTTCCTTTTACGATCGTCGGCTTCGACCTCGACGGCACGCTCCTCGATACGCTCGGCGACCTTGCGGCGGCGGTCAATCATACGCTGGGACTGATGGACCGCGCCCCGCTGGCCGAGGCGGCGGTGCGGCCGATGATCGGGCGCGGCGCGAAGCATATGCTCGAGGAGGGGCTGCGCGCGTCGGGCGGCGTCCCCGATGGCGCGGTCGAGCGGCTCTATCCCGAACTGCTCGCTTTCTACGAAGCGCATATCGCGGTCCACAGCCGCCCCTTCCCCGGCGTGATCGCCGCGCTCGATCGGCTGGGCACGCTGGGCGTGCGCACCGCGATCGTCACCAACAAGGCGGAGCATCTGGCGCGCGTCCTGCTCGGCGAATTCGATCTTGCCGACCGGATGACGACGATCATCGGCGGCGACACGCTGGGCGTCCGCAAGCCGTCGCCCGAACCGATCCATGCCATGACCCAGCGATGCGGCGGCGGGCGCGCGGCCTTTGTCGGCGACAGCATCTACGATGTCATGGCGGCGAAGAATGCGGGCGTACCGAGCGTCGCGGTCAGCTTCGGCTTCCTCGACCGGCCCGCTCTTGAACTTGGCGCCGACCATGTGATCGATCATTTTGACGAATTGGTGCCGCTGCTCGAAACGCTCTAGCGCTTCCGCCACTTGGTCCAGAGGTGCTTCGCGAGCATCGCGGGCGGCATCCGCAGCCAGTGCGAGCGGATGTAGAAAGCCTGTTCGAGCAACGGTTCCGTCACACGCCCCCAATCGTCGCGCGCGAAGAGGCGGCGTCGGAACCACACGTCGGTCGGCTCCTGCCGATCCCACCCGCTCGGCAGCGCCGCACCATAAAGATCGCGCGACAGCCGCGCGGCGCGGTGCGCCGCATGTTGCAATCCATGCAGCGCCGCCCGTCCGTCGAGCTGTCCCCAGAAACCCGGATCGGCGGCGGCGAAGTCGCGCGTCATCGTGTGGAAATCCCACAGATTGCGTAAGCCCCCCTGCAAATCGCCGTCGGCGAGCATATGCGCGGCGCAATGACACGCCATATCGGCAGGGTTCAGCACAGCGAAACCCGTGTTGCTGGTCACCGCATCGCTGACCAGCGCGAGGGCGTCCGGCGTGATCCGGTGGGTGCGCGGCAGGATCGTGTGATGGACGTCGATCATCCGGTCGCGCGCCTTGTGGATCATCGGCGGCAGCTCGTGCATATGCTGGCGATAATAGGCGTCATCATAGGGGTCGGACTTCACCCATTCCCACCCGGCCTTGAGCAGCAGGTTTTCGGCGCGGCGGATGTCGGGCGCGAGGACCAATATGTCGAGGTCGCCGATCTGGCGCCCCGCGGCGCACGACATGCCTGCGGCGGCATAGGCCGCGCCTTTCAGCAGCACGAATTCGATCCCCGCCGGGGCAAGCGCGCGTCGCGCCATCTCGGCTTCCCACAAGGCCTGCGTCTGCGCGACCTTGGCGGCGGCGCGCTGGTCGGCGAAGAGCGCGGCGACCGCCGGCGGCAGGTCGGCATCGGCAAGACGGTGCGCGAGCGTTGCGAGCATCGCCTCGCTGCGCGCGGCGCCGATCACGCCGTCCCAGTCGCGCGAGGCGAGCGCGGCCGGGTGGCTGCGGCCGGCGAGCAGGTCGACGAAGGTTCGTACCGCGCTCACTTGGCGGCCTCCGCCCAGAGCTGCTCGACCAGCGCGATACCGGCGGCGCTGTCGGGATAGGAAATGCCGAAAGCCGGGGTTTCGCGAACCAGCCGCGTCAGCGCGGCGAAACCCGCCTCGCCGAGCGCGACATAGTTGGTCGACGCCTCGGTCAAGCGGACAAAGGCCTCGCCCTCGCCCATCGGCTCGACCGCCACCTCGCCGCCGAAGCGTGGGAACAGCAGCAGCGCGGGACGTGCGGGCTTGTGCATCGCGGCGACGGCTTCGGGTCGCGGGATCAGATGGCGAATGTCGCCCTTGGGCGTCCCCGCCAGCAGGGGCCCGAGCCGCGACGCATCGACCTGCGCGGTGACCTCGGCGATCGCTTCATTCTTCAGGCTGACCGCACGCGGAAAAGCCAACGCCTCGCCGCTCTCGGGGTCGATCAGCGTGAACTCGTCGCCCATCAGGCGCCAATCGCCCTCGCCGAGCAGCGCCGCCAGGGTCGACTTTCCCGACCCCGACTCGCCCGACATGATCAGCGCGCGGCCGTCCTTAGCCACCCCGCTCGCATGCAACAGCATATGCCGCCGCCAGCCAAGCGCGACCTGCAAATTCATCCCCATCTCGGCGGCGAGCAGTCCCATCGAGAGCGGCAGCGGCAGCGCGTCGGGCACAACGAAATCGCCGCCGATATGGACCGAGGGCCGCAGCCAGCGCCGCCAGGGCCGCGCCGCGAACAGCCGCACCGTTGCATCGGCGGGACGTGCATCGTACTGCGGATAGCCCGCATACAGATGTTCGAGCGCTGCGATCGGCTCGAGCCAGTCGCTTCCAATCCGGAACTGCACCGGGCCGACTGCAATGCGCAGATGATGCCTCACGCGCGCTCCACCAGCCCCATCGCGGCGAGTTCGACCAGCCGCTCGGCAAGGATCGGTCGCGCGTCATTTTCGCTGTCGAGATCGAATGTCGCCACAAGGCGCGAAGTGAGGAGTGCGGCGTCGCACGGGTCGGCGCCCATGGCACCCAGAATCTCGGGCATCGGCGAGACGACCAGATGCGTCTGCATCGACCGCCGGTCGAAGATCGCGGTCAGCTCGCCCAGCGGCTCGACGCGCAATGCGTCGGCCGGTGCGGCGCGATAGGTGCGATCAGCCATAATCTTCGGCGGCGGCGGTCAGTTTCGCAAGGATGGCCATCAGCGTCGCGCGTTCGCTGGCGCTGATGTTCGATTCGAGTTGCGCCTCGCTGGCCAGCGCCGCGGGGACGATCGCGTCATAGAGCGAACGCCCCGTTTCGGTGAGTTCGAGATGGTGCGAGCGCCCGTCGGCCTCGTGCGCCTGGCGCGCGATGAGCTGGCGGTCGGCCAAGGCTTTCGCGGCGCGGTTCACCGTCACCTTGTCCATCCGCGTCGCCTCGACCAGCTCGCGCTGCGTCTTCGGCCGCCCTTCGCCCAGCACCGCCATCAACCGCCATTCGGGAATCTTCAGCCCGAAGCGATTTTCATATTCGGCGGCGATCCGGCTCGACAAGGCATTGGAAGCGATGGACAGGCGGTAAGGCAGGAAATTATCGAGATTCAACTTCTTCGCGGCCATGAATTGGTCACCCCCACACGCTCAAAAAATCCCGGCGCGCCCATCCTATCGCCTGTTTCCACCCTGTGAAGGGCGGAATGATGCGAAAGTCAGAAAGACACGCGCGCACCGACCCACAGGGTCCGTGGGGTCGCGCGTTCGACGATGCCCGACGAGGAGATCGCGGCGGGCACCAGCTCGTCGAAAAGATTCTCGCCCCGCGCCTCGACGCTGACCGCGTCGGAAAAGCGCCACGACAGCCCGGCATCGAGCGTCAGCGCATCGTCGAGTTCCAGCAGCCCAAGGTCGTCCTCATTCTGCTTGCCGACATAGCGCAGCGTCGCGAAGCCGCCGAAGGGGCCGCCCGTGTTGCTGCGCAGCGACACGCTGCCGCCATGCTTCGCGATCTGCGCCGGGCGTCGGCCGTCGAGCGTTGCGGCCGCGCCCGAGGCGTCGACCTTGGCGTCGGTGAAGGCATAGGTCGCACGCAGCGTCGCCGGGCCGACGCGCTGCTCGGCGCTGACTTCGACGCCCTTGCTGTCGATCGCGTCGAGATTCTGCCGCTGGTTGAGGTTCGGTGCGAGCGTCACATTGGCGATCGCGTTGGTCAGATGGTTGGCGAACAGCGTCGCCGACAGCTTGGTATCGCCGTTATCCCAATCGGCGCCGACCTCGCCGCCCCACAGGCGTTCGGGTTCCAGCGCGGCATTCGCGGTCGTCACTTCGGCGCCGACCCGGAACGGACGATAAAGCTCGTTGAGCGTCGGGAGACGCCAACCACGATAGGCCGCGGCACGCAGCGCAAAGGCATCCGACGTCCAGCGCACACCCGCGCGGCCGCTGCCTTCCCACCCCTGCCGCGCGGCGAAGCTGAGGTCGGTGATGACGGGGCCAGCGATATTGCGTTCGAGCCGATAGCCCTCGCCCAGCCACCAGCGATCGATGCGGCCGCTGAAGGTCCAGAGGAGGCCATCGTCGGCGTCGCCCGACGCCCACTCTGCAAAGGCGCCGACGGTATCGCTGCTGCCGCCCGCGATGCGGTGGCGACCGGGGACCACGCCGCTGAAGAGGAAATCCTCCTCGGTGCGGCCCACCGTCCGCCGCCAGTCGGCGCCGACCCGCAGCGGATTGGCCCCGTCGATCGCCGGGCGTAATTCGAAGCGCGCGCCGACGCCGGTGGCGGGCACGCGCTGGAACAGGGCGGGGGCGATGCTGTTCCGGCCGGGGGCGACGCTCGCGAAGCCGCTTTCGAAATCGCGGAGTTGGACATAGCCGAGCGCTAGCCATTGCGTCTCGCCAAAGGGATCGTGGACGAAACGCAGGCTGGCGTCGATCCCGTCGAACCTGCTTTGCGTGAAATCGGTCCCGCGATCGCGCCGGTCCGAAAAGCCGCGCAGCGCGGCTTCGATTCGGCTGTCGTCACCGGCGTCGAAACGAAGACGCAGGCCAAGCCCGCCCTGCTCATAGGGTGCCGCGCGATCGACCGAGCCGCGTTGTCCCTTCGCAACCGGCACGAAGCCATCGCCGCGGCTGTAGCGGCCATCGACGGCGATTTGTCCGTTACCGATTTCGCCGCCAACCGACGCCGATGCGTCCCAGCTATCGCGGCTGCCATAGGCAAGGCTCGCCTCGACGCCGTCGGTCATCGTCGAATGAAGGCCGATCGTCCCCGCCAGCGCACCCGGCCCGTCGGCGCCACTCCCGCCGCCGCGCGTCACGACGACGCCACCGAGATTGATCGCATCATAGGCGCTCCACGCGACCCAGCCGCCGAACGGATCGGACTGCGGCACGCCGTCGAGCGTCACCAGCGCGCGGCTCGACGCATTGCCGCCAAGCCCGCGCAGCGTCACGCCCTGACTTGTCGGATGCGCACTTCGGCTGTCCGACCGGCGGAACTGGACGACCCCCGCTTCATCGCGGAGCCTATTCTCGACGCGCGCGCCGAAGCCCGGGTCGACATCGAGCAGGATCGCCGAGGATTGGACGAGGTCGCTGTCCGGCGCCCGGAGCATCCCGCTTCCTGAAACGACGATCTCTTCGCGGGAAACCACCCGCGCCGGGATGACGATTTCCTTGTCTTCCTTTTCCTCTGC
>NZ_DATFFD010000259.1:0-11051 GCF_035250425.1 Sphingopyxis sp. | reverse complement strand
ATGTCGCGCGGCATATTGTGGCGGCAGCGTGCTTTCAATTCGGCGATGAAAGCGCGGATGCTGCGGCCGCTGTCGAAGACGTCGTCGATGATGAGCAGCCGGTCCCCGGGATTCAGCGTGTCGATCAGATAGCCCAGCGCGAAGACTTTGACGTGCGCGTCCTGCTTGTCGATGCCGTGGTAGGAGGAGGTGCGGATCGCGATATGGTCGCAATGCTGGCCGTGATAATCGAGCAGCTCCTGCACCGCGATCCCGACCGGCGCGCCGCCGCGCCAGATGCCGACGAGGTGCGTCGGCTTGAAGCCGCTGTCGAGCACCTGCATGCCGAGCCGGAAGGAGTCGGCGAGCAGGTCGTTCGCGCTGATGAAGATTTTGTCGCCGGTCATGGGCGAGGATTAATCGTGCGCGAGGAGCGGGGCAAGGCGGGTATCGACCGGGAGCGGCCGCTCCGCTTCTAATACTTCGTCATCCCCGCGAAAGCGGGGACCCAGAGCGTCCGTCGGCTGGCCTAGCCCTGGGTTCCCGCTTTCGCGGGAATGACGAAAATGGGGGCTGGCAGCTCTCCACCCCAAAGTAGACATCAGCGTCGCCGCATCACTTCTTGTTCGCCGCGATATAGCGCGTCACCTGCTCTTCGAGAATATCGAGCGGCAGCGCGCCTTCGCTCAAAACCGCTTCGTGAAAGTCGCGGATGTCGAAGCGGGAGCCCAGTTCGCGCTCGGCGCGTTTGCGCAAGTCGGCGATCTTGAGCTGGCCGACCATGTAGCTGGTCGCCTGACCCGGCCAGTTGAAATAGCGGTCGACCTCGCGCGCGATGTCGGTGTCCGACACCGAGCTGTTCGCCTTGAAGTAAGCGATCGCCTGTTCGCGCGTCCAGCGCTTCGAATGGATGCCGGTGTCGAGCACGAGCCGGATCGCGCGCCACACCTGAAGCGACAGCATGCCGAAGCGGTCATAGGGGGTCTTGTAGACGCCCATCTCGTTCGCCAGCCGTTCCGAATAGAGCCCCCATCCCTCCATATAGGCGCCATAGCCGCCGAATTTGCGGAATTTGGGGATGCCGGTAAGTTCCTGCTGA
The DNA here is from genome assembly GCF_035250425.1 of Sphingopyxis sp. Lineage (GTDB taxonomy): Bacteria > Pseudomonadota > Alphaproteobacteria > Sphingomonadales > Sphingomonadaceae > Sphingopyxis. The sequence goes on along the minus strand of NZ_DATFFD010000259.1, from coordinate 9,973 downwards.
CGCGCGATCTGGAAATGGTGACCCGGCGCGCCTTCGTGCGCGGCGATGCCGGCGACCTGCACCTTTTGCGTCTGGTTCATGTCGACGAGGTTGACATAATAGATGCCGGGACGCGTGCCGTCGGCCGAGGGCGGGTTGTAGAAAGCGGTCGACGCCGTCCCTTCGCGCCATTTCTCCACGGCGCGCACCTCGAGCGCCGCCTTGGGCAGCACGCGGAAATAGCGCGGCGCAGCGGTCATCACCGATGCGATCACCGCGCGCGCGTCGGCGAGATAGGTTTCGCGGCCGGCTTCGGTGTTCGGATATTTGAACTGCGGATCGGTGCGGATGTGGTCGAAAAATTGTTCGAGCGTGCCGGTGAAGCCAACCTCGCGCTTGATCGCCTCCATCTCCTCGCGGATCGCCGCGACTTGGGCGAGGCCGAGGTCGTGGATCTGGTCGGCGGTGAGGCTGGTGGTGGTCGAGCTCTTCAGCCGGTCGGCATAATAGGCGGCGCCGTCGGGGAGGCTCCACGCGCCGAAATTGCCCTTCGACTTGGGCTCGATCTCGTCGATCGCGGCGATCAGCGTGCTGTAGCCTTGCTTGAACGGTCCGGTCAGCGCGGCGCTCGCGTCGGCGAGCAGCTCCGCCTTGGTCGCCGCGGGCGCGTCGAGCGCCTCAACTTTCTTGCGGAAGTCGGCCAGCAGCGTCGAATCGGCGCCGCGGCCGAAGGGCGCGCCTGTGATGACTTTCAGCGCATCGGCGCGCGCGGGGGCGAAATTGACCTTGTTGGGGATGATCCCCGCCGCCGCCTGTTCGCGCATCGTCGCCGCGACCTCGCGCATCACGCGGTCGGTGTCGCGCAGGCGGGCGATATAGGCTTCCGCATCCTGCACGCTGTCGATCTTGTGATTGTTGATGAGCAGCACGGGGATCGCGCCGGCGGGGCTGCCGTTGGTCGACACGGGGAAGCGCAGCTTGCGGAAGCGGAGCGATTCGCGGCCGCGTTCGACTTCATACTCGAACAGACGATAGCTGACGCGCGCGCTCTCGCCGAGCTGATCGGACTTGAAGCGCGCGTGCATGTCCTTGAGCTGGCGCTCGGCCAGCTCCTGATCGCGTACCGTCGCGGCGTCGGTATAGTCGTCGAGCTTGTCGTAATTGGTCTTGAGGCCGAGCTGGGTCTGCGATTCGGGGCTGAGGCCCAGCCGCTCTTCGAACGCGTGATCGAGGAAGTCGAGCAAGGCCTGATCCTGCGCCCCCGCTTGCGGTGCGGCCTGTGCGAAGGCGGGCGCGGTCATCGGAGCGAAGGGCAGGACGGGGAGCAGCATCAGGGCAACGGCAAAGCGCATCGGGATCTCCTATTGATGACGGGCTTGTTGCGCAGTGCCGGGCCGGGCGCAATAATATTTCAGTGGTTTGGGGAGATGCCTGCGTGTTTTCGCGACGTCGGTTATCTGGGGAGCGGCTGTTCCCCATTTTTGTCATCCCCGCGAAAGCGGGGACCCAGAGCGTCCGTCGGCTGGCCCCGCTCTGGGTCCCCGCTTTCGCGGGGATGACAAAGAAAAGGGAGCCGCAACCGGTCGTCAACGGTCACCGCTGCCCGCTTATTTCCGCGCCGCAGCGCTCTTGTCGCGGATCGCCTTGAATTCGCTGCCGTCCTTCCAGCCCGGCCATTTGGCCGAGCGGGCGAGTTCGTCGCCGATGGTGTAGAAAATGGAAATATCCTGAACCGCGCCATCGAGGTTCCAGCTTTCATCCCACGCGTCGCACGCCTGATGATAGCATTTGCCGGTATAGGCATCGACCCACGCCTGCCCGGCGGGCTTGCCGCCCTCGACCAGATCGGAGGCGCCCGCGATGCCCATCATGAGGAGGACGGGAACCCCGCGCTTGGCGAGGCTGAAATGATCCGCGCGATAGAAAAGGCCGCGTTCGGGGAGGCTTTCGACGCTGACGGTGCGGCCTTGGGTGGCGGCGACACGCGCTAGATCATCCTCGAGCGTGCCCTGTCCCTTACCGACGAGGACGACGTCCTTTGCCTTTCCGGCGGTCTGCAGGATGTCGAGGCCGAAGTTGGCGACGGTTTTCTCCGCCGGGAAGATCGGGTTTTGGGCATAGGCTTCGGAACCGAGCAGCCCGCGCTCCTCGGCAGTCCAGAAGGCGAAGGCGATCGTGCGGTCGGGGGCGGGCGCCGCCTTGAACAGCCGCGCGATCTCGAACAGCCCGGCGACGCCGAGCGCGTCGTCGTTGGCGCCGGCGCGGTAGATACGGCCCTTTTCGTCGGGCGCGCCTTCGCCATAGGCATCCCAGTGCGCGCCGTACATTACGACCTCGTCGGGGCGCTTCGTGCCGGGGATTTTGGCGAGGACGTTCTGGCTCTGCACCACCGCCTGCGTCACCGGGATCGCGGCGTTGAAGCTGGTGCCGAGGTCGACGGGTTTGAAATCCTTGCGGCGCGCGGCAGTGCGGAGCTTGGCGAGATCCTGCCCGGCGTTCGCGAACAGGGTCGTCGCGGTTTCACCCGAGATCCAGCCCTGGAGCGCGAGGCTCGTGACCTTTTCGGGCGGCACGACGAGGCCGTAATTTTCGCCGCCGCCGCTTTTGACGACGTTCCAGCCATAGCCGACGCCGTCGGTGTCGTGGATGATCAGCGCGGCGATCGCGCCGCGGCGCGCGGCTTCCTCGAACTTGTAGGTCCAGCGGCCGTAATAGGTCATCGTGCGGCCGCCGAACTTGCCGAACGCATCCTCGCCCTTTGTGGCGACGAAATCGGGGTCGTTGATCAGGAAGACCGCGACCTTGCCCTTGAGATCCTGGCCCTTGAAATCGTCCCAGCCGCGTTCGGGGGCCGAGACGCCATAGCCGACGAAGACGAGCGGGGCGTTTTCGACCACCGCCTGGTCCTTCGGCTGGAGCGTCGAGACATAGATGTCGGTGCCGAAGGTGAGCGGCGCCCTGGCGCCCTTGCGGTCGAAGCCGAGCGTCGCCGGCGTGCCGAGGCGGGTATGAAGCAAGGGCACGGGCTGGGTCCAGCCGCCGCCGGTGCCCGCGGGTTCGAGCCCGAGCGCCTGCAACCGGCCGATCAGATAGCCGATCGTGCGCTCCTCGCCCACCGTGCCGGGGGCGCGGCCCTGAAACTGGTCGGAAGCGAGGGTGCGGACGGTCTGGGTGAGGTTCGCGGCGTCGATCGCGGGGGCGGGCGCCGACGAAGATTGGGCGGCGGCGGGCACGGTGAGGAGGGGGAGGAGCAGGGCGGCGGCGTGGCGCAAGGACATGATGAATCGGTTCCGCTTTGGGGGAGGAAACACAGCCCTAGCATGGTCATGCGCTTTGTGAACCGGCGTGGCGATGACAGGGGCTGGCTAGAGAAAAGTCAGCAACGCCGCGAGCGTCGCTCCGGTGATTGCGAGCAGAATCGCGGCGCGTGGTCCATGGATTCGTATAAGGCGCGCCGTTCGCGGCTCGGCGGGCGGCCAATCGGCGCGCCCGGCGGGCTCGGCATCGGGCCGCGCATCGCCGATGCGGTTCGGGACAAGGGGCCGCGAGGACAGGTCCGGCCCGCTGATCCCGCTGGCGAGCGCGAGTTTCTCGAAGGCGACCGCCATCTTTCCTTCCTTGAGAATGCGGGCGACCCGCGCCTGCCGCGGATCGTCGGGCGAGACGGGGAGCGCGCCGACAAGGCGTTCGACCTCGACATCGAGCGCGTGCAGGTCGTCGATCGCCTCCATCGCGCGCGACCGGTCGCCGCGTTCGAGCGCGAGTTGCAGGCGGGTCAGCGACAATATGCCGACGCGGCAGAACTGGAGTCCCAGCGCGTGGTCATCCGCCATCACGGGCGGGCCGAGCGGATCGGGCTCGTGCCGGGTCGAAAGGGCGCTCATCATCCTTGCTCCTGTCCTCACCCGCCCCTGCAGGATCGACTAGAGAGAAGAGGCGCGGGCGCGAAAGCCCCGATCCGGCCCGCTGTGCCCCGGATGCGCCGGACGGTGGCGCGGCGCGGGATTTCCGGTTTGAAAGCAAGAAACGGGGCGCCGGCCGGCGCGCGCCATGGCATGGCCCGGCGCATGACGGAAACCATGGAAACAGACATCGGCGCGCGTATCGAGGCGCTGGACCTTGATGAAATTGCCGCCGCGCTCGACCGCGACGGGTGGGCGGTGCTGCCGGGATTGCTGAGCGGGGCCGAGTGCGACGACACCGCGGCGCTCTATGCCGGGGAGGCGGGGTTCCGCAGCCATGTGCTTATGGCGCGGCACGGGTTCGGGCGCGGCGAATATCGCTATTTCGCCTATCCGTTGCCGCCGCTGGTCGCGGTATTGCGTGAGCGCCTGTATCCGCAGCTCGCGCCGATCGCCAACCGCTGGCACGAGCGGATGGGGATGGGCGTGCGCTTTCCCGCCGACCACGCCGAATTCCTTGCGCGGTGTCACGAGGCGGGGCAACGGCGGCCGACGCCGTTGCTGCTGCAATATGGGCCAGGCGACTATAATTGCCTGCACCAGGATTTGTACGGCGAGCATGTCTTTCCGTTGCAGGCCGCGGTGCTGCTTTCGGCGCCGGGCGAGGATTTCACGGGCGGCGAGTTCGTGCTGACCGAACAAAGGCCGCGGATGCAATCGCGCGCAGCCGTCGTGCCGCTGGCGAAGGGCGATGCGGTGGTGTTCGCGGTGAACGCGCGGCCGGTGAAGGGCGCGCGCGGCGACTATCGCGTCGCGATGCGCCACGGAGTGAGTGAAATCCGGTCGGGGCGGCGGCACACGCTGGGCGTCATTTTCCACGACACCACATAGGCGGCGGCCTAATTCGCCGCCGCCTCCGCGGCCGGGCGCGTCCAGCCCTTCTTGTACTTTTCGAACCATGCGAGGATCGCCGAGGCCTTGGCGGCCGATTGCGACGGGCGCGCGGCGATGCTGCCGTGGCTGGCGCCGGGAATCTTGATCAGCGCCGTGGGCACGCCGCGCAGGCGGAGCGCGGTGTAATATTGTTCGGATTCGCTGACCGGGGTGCGGTAGTCCTCGGCGCCGACGATGACGAGCGTCGGGGTTTCGACATTGCCGACGAGCGAGAGTGGGGAGCGGGACCAGAAGAGCTCGGGCTTTTCCCATGGTTGCGCGCCGAGCCAATAGGGGCCGAACAACGCCGCGCCATCGGCGGTCAGCGCCTGCGTCGTCCAGTTGATCACGGGTTTCTGCGTCACCGCGGCCTTGAAGCGGTTGGTCTTGCCGACGATCCAGCTCGTCAGCACGCCGCCGCCCGAGCCACCGGTGACGAACAAGGCGTCGGGGTCGGCGACGCCGAGTTCGATCGCGCGGTCGACGATGCTGATGAGGTCGAAATAGTCATTGCCCGGATAGGCCTTGTCGATCTCGTTCGCGAACGCCGCGCCATAGCTGGTCGAGCCGCGCGGGTTCGCCGAGAGAACGGCATAGCCGCCCGCGGCGTAAAGCTGGTTGTCGGTCGAGAAATGGCCGCCATAGGCCGAGAAGGGGCCGCCGTGGATTTCGAGGATCAGCGGCACGCGCTGGCCGTCGCGATAGCCGGGCGGGAGCGTCAGCCAGCCCTCGATCGTCTTACCGTCGTGGCTGGATGCCACGGTGATCTTGCGGACTTCGCCGAGCGATTTCACTTCGCGCAAGCTGCGGTTGAGGTCGGTGAGGATGCGTGCGGTGCCGCCGCGATTGAGCTGAACCTCGGCCGGCCGGGTCGCGGTGCCGCCGGTGAAGGCGACCGCGCCGCCGTCGGATACGGTGAAACTGCCCCCCGTATAGGGCCGGTCCATCCCGCCACCCGACAGACCCTTTGCGACGTCGCGGACCGATCCGTCGAGGCCGATGCGCGCGACCTTGGTTTCGCCACGATCGTCATACTGCGCATAGACCGACTTGCCGTCGGCCGCCCACTGGATCGCGTCGATACCATAGTCCCAATTGTCCGTCAGGCTGCGCTTGCCCGATCCGTCGCGGTTCATGACGTAGAGCTGGCTATTCTCATAGGCGCGCAATTTGTCGTCGAAGCCGAGATAGGCGATCTTGCCGCCGTCGGGCGAGACGAGCGGGTTGGCGTCGGGGCCGTTGCGGCCGGTGAGCGCGGTAACACCGCCGCCCGCGACGTCGAGCGCGTAAATTTCGCTTTCGACCGGGTCATTTTCCCAGTTCGGTTTGCGGTTCGCGGCGAAATAGAGCGTGCGGCCGTCGCGCGACCAGCTCAAAGGACCGCCGTCATGATAGGGGCCGAAGGTGAGCTGGCGCGGCGATCCGCCGGTCGCGGGGACGAGGAAGATTTTCTCGAAGCCCGGCTCGACATAGCCCTGCCCGTCGGCGCGATAGGTGAGGAGGTCGCGGACTTCGAGCGGTTCGGCCCATTTCGCGCCCTCGGGCTTGTTCTTGGGCGCAGAGCCGAACGAGGGGCCGTCGTCCTTGACGAGCATCGTATAGGCGATCGAGCGGCCGTCGGGCGACCAGGCGAGGCTCGACGGGCTGGTCGGCAGGCCGGTGAGGCGCACCGCCTCGCCGCTATTCATCCAGCGCACCCAGAGCTGCGCGCTGCCGCCCTCGGTCGAGGCGAAGGCAAGACGCTTGCCGTCGGGCGACCAGCGCGGCGAGAAGGCGCCGCCGCTGCGCCCGGCGACCGGGGTTTCCTCGCCCGTCGTCGTATCGATGAGCCAGATCGAGCTGACCGCACGGTCGGTCATGATGTCGTTCGCGCGGCGGACATAGGCGATGTGGCGGCCGTCGGGGCTGATCTGCGGGTCCGAAGCGATCGATAGGTCGAAGAGGTCGGCGCCGGTGAGGCGGCGCTCGGGTCCCTTGCGCGCGCTGCCGGCGGCAGAGGCGGACATCGGAGCGGGAGTGGCGGTTTCGGCGGCGGGGGCGGGAGGCGCGGCCGGGGCGGGTTCTTCCTGCGCGAAAGTCGGCTGCGAGGCGAGAGCGAGCAGGCTCGCACCGAGGATGGCCAGTTTGCGCATGGAGATTCGCCCCTTTTTTCAGTGAGGCGGCAGGTCTGTACGTTTCGCCGGAGCGGGTCAACCAGTCACAATCGAGTCAGTCAGTTCGTCATCCCGGCGAACATAAGGGCACCGATATTATGGCCAGACCGGCATCGGGTATGCATATCATAGTCGTTGTCTGCACGATAATCGGCAAGATCGACGATCCAGCGCCTTACCCGGACCGGCCGGGCAAGCACCAGCAGAGGCTTGCGGGCGGATTGGCGCATCGGAATGGCCCGTCGTCGGCGGATGCGTGTCGTGTCGCCAAGGCTGACCGGCCCCTGGATGTTTTGTCACGGCTTCACGAGCGCGTCTGCGGCCTGAAATCCGATCCTGCTATGCTCCCCGTCGCAGAACGGCTTGGTCGCCGAAGCGCCGCAGCGGCAGAGGAAAATGCGGCGCTTTTCTGCAACGTCATAGAGATTGCCATCTCCATCGCGTAAATCGAGCTGGCTCAGATCTCCGGTCAGGAGATACGGGCCATTCTTGGTCGCCACCACTTCGATCGCCATGACATCCTCCTTACCCGATTGCTGGCGAACCCACGCGCGTTGGCATCGCGGGTTCATGGACAATTGGGCCGGTCATTTCGGTAAAGCCGAACAGACGAAGAGCCCGGGTTCCATCGAAGATATGCAACCCGAGCAGTATATCAGCAGGCTGCCCCCATGGGTATAGTCGATCCGGCGCGGACAAATTTCTCCGCGAGCCCAGCGAACCCTGTTCGGAGTTTGTGCCTTCCGAGCAGGACAATTCAGCCTTGATCAAGCAGCCGATCGACGATCAGGTCCGGATCCGCATAGGCCAGAAAGCGGCCATGATCCTTCACAATCTCGAAATCGGCGGGCGGCAAAATTTCACGCCAATAGGACAGGGTATTGCCAGGATCCGAAAGCGTGTCATGCGCCCCGATCAGGACCGTCCATCCACGGCTGTCGACCGCATAGTCTTTCGCCTGATTCAGCGCGAAATACGCCTGTTCGCGGACATATCCCTCGACATGCCCCGCTCTGAACATGCGGACGGCGCGGTAATAATCGTCGATCACATCGTCGCCTGCGAGCAGTGCCTCATCCGGCGGACTCCCGCGCATCGCCTTGCGCAGCGCCTTGGCCAGATAGGAGCGGGTCATCGCCCGGGATATCAGCCGCGCTGCCGGCAGGATGAGCTCGGGACGCCGCATATAGGCTTCCTTGAACGATCCAAGCACGCCCCATCGGCGATCATCGCGGGTCGACAGCGGGTCGGGGTTGACCAGCACGACCCGACCGCAATGTTGGGGATACAGGCCGGCAAAGGCGACGATCGCTTGTGCGCCACCGCCCCCTCCATGTCCGTCAGTCCGAAACCGGGCCGATCGATCGCGAGCACGCGGAAGCCTTCCTGCAGAAGCCGGGCAACCAGTTTCCGCGGCGGGTGGCGGGTGGTCATGCTGCTGTGAATGGTCATGGCGGGCCGGCCGCTTGCAAGACCAGGTCAGCGCCTCGCGCGCGGCGACATAGGTCCATAACGCGGCGTCGGCATGCTCTGCCGCGGCGTGGGCAAGCTTCATCGTCCCGCCGTGCAGCGCCGCTTCGGCTTGCTCCCAGTCGATCGCCCGCAAAATCGCGGTCTCGCCGGCGTCGGTGGAAAAACCAGGCGCTGCGTTTGGGCCCCGACCACCGCTGGCGTCAGCGCCTCGATGTCCATGAAAGAATGCGGCCGAAACTCATGCGTCGCGTCCAGCGACCGGAATTGTCGTTCGACCGAGTCCGGGTCGCGCCGCACAGCGTCGAGCAGACGCTCGGGCATCCCCAACCACTCCGCCGCATAGCCGGGCGCACCCGGTTCATCCGTGCCTGTCACCTTGTCCCCCACCGAGCCCTCCCGAGCCCCGGCGATAGCCGACGATAGCCGGCGGGTCACCTTGATACCCTACAATTGGGGATATTCCCTCCACTCTTCCGATGCTTGGGACCGCACAGCGGGACGGACGACGACGCGCCCCGCCCGAGCATGAAGCGAAAGACGAAGCAGGACGCCGGAGCCTGTCCGTCTCCGGGCCTGTCGCAGGCCGATTGCCGGGCGTGCTTTTTCGTCATATTACAAGGGGATGATTTCATGACGGTGCGTACAAAAGCAAAAACGCGGTTCCTGATCAGCACGGCGCTGATCGTCGCGGGTGTTCCGATGGCATCGCTTACGCACGCCGCCGAACAGGGGATATTTGTTCCGCCCGGCGGACCGGCCTCCATAGAAAATCCTGAAGGAACGACGGTCGAGGGCGACCGAAGCGGGGTCTATTCGCGTACGTCGTCGCTGACGCTCGACAATGCCGGCACGATTCGCGGCAACGGCAGCTATGACGGGTTCGACAGGTCGCCCGAAGGCGGTGTCACCGTCGAGGGCGGCCCGGCCATCGTCACCAACAGCAGTCTGATTTCAGGTGCCGGACACGGGATTTCGACTGTTTATCGATTCGATCCCGCAACGGGCACGTTGCAGGGTCTGGCCGTCGGCTCGCAAGTCACGAACACGGGCACGATCCGGGGCGAGATCAACGACGGCATTCGCCTGATCGGCGGCGGCAGCATCACCAACAGCGGACTCATCGAGGGCGTGAGCAGCCCGCCGGGCGGCGCGACCGACGGGATTTCGATGTTCGCGTTCGACGATCAGGATCTGTCGGGTCAGACCTCGATCGGCACCATCACCAACCAGGCCGGCGGCACGGTCAGCGGCGCGCGCTTCGCCGCGATCCTGTCGGGCGGCGGTGTGATCGACAATGCCGGCACCATGACTGGCGGTGCCGGCGGCATCTTCATTCAGACGAGCGATGATGGACGTCTGCAAGTGGTCGTTTCCTGCCTTCGGCATCCCGGACTTGATCCGGGATCCATGACTTCGCCGCTGGAATGGCCCCCCCTGAGTTCACAAACGAAGTGCAACACCTGACACAGGTGTTGCCATGTCGAACTACCGCCAGTTATCGCTTGAGGAGCGCTGTTCGATTGCCCGTCTTCA
>NZ_DATFFD010000258.1:0-9194 GCF_035250425.1 Sphingopyxis sp. | reverse complement strand
GCCGCGAGGCCGCTTTGCTGCGCCTCGACGACTTCGGGCCACGATTGCGCCCGGTCGATCTGCGGTTCCTCGAAATCGGGATAGCTCGGCGCGCCGACGATCCAGTCGATGCCGCGATCCATCGCGCGCGCGGCATCGCGTTTCCACGGTTGCAGCTCGGGATCGCGCAGCGTGTAGGTCGGCGGCCCGCTTTCGAAACTGTCCGAAAGGCGCCTTCCGTCGGCGCCGTAGAAGCGCAGCCGCGATTCGGTCGCCGCGGTGAATTCGCTGATCAACGTGGTGCGCCGGTCGGGACGCGCGGCTTCGAGCGCGCCGTCGAGCATCGCGAGCTGGTCCTTCATCACCTCGATACGCGTGTCGACCAGCCGGCTGCGATAGGTGTCGAGATAATAGAAGCCGCCCGCGAGCAGTGCGACCGCCAGGATGTTGACCGCGAGGATGCGCGTGGTCAGCGACCAGCGCGCCGACCAGACGAGCGGCGATTCCTCCTGTTCGGCAATGCTGCCGTCGGGCTTTTGCCCGTCGCGTTTTTGCCCGTCGCGTTTTTTGGCGTCAGCTTTCATCGGCAAAACGATACCCCGCGCCATAGAGGGTGGCGATCGCGTCGAATTCGGGGTCGACCTCGCGGAATTTGCGGCGCAGGCGCTTGATGTGGCTGTCGATCGTGCGGTCGTCGATATAGACGTCGTCCTGATAGGCGGCGTCCATCAACTGGTTGCGGCTGCGCACGATGCCGGGGCGGCTGGCAAGCGTTTCGAGGATCAGGAATTCGGTGACCGTCAGCGTGACGTCCTTGCCGTCCCATTCGACCTTGTGGCGCGCCGGGTCCATGCTGAGGCGGCCGCGGGTGATCGGTTCGGCGACGGGCTCGTCGTCGCCTTCTGACGCATTTTTGTTGAGCTCGACGCGGCGCAATATGGCGCGGATGCGGGCGATCACCAAGCGCTGGGAGAAGGGCTTGGCGATATAGTCGTCGGCGCCCATCGCGAGCCCCAGCGCCTCGTCGATCTCATCGTCCTTGCTGGTGAGGAAGATGACCGGAAGCTGGCTTTTTTCGCGCAGGCGGCGCAGCAGTTCCAGCCCGTCCATGCGCGGCATCTTGATGTCGAACACCGCAAGGTCGGGGGGATTGTCGATGAGCGGCTTCAGCGCCGCTTCGCCGTCCGAATAGACGCGCGTCACGAAACCCTCGGCCTGCAGCGCGATGGAAAGGGATTGCAGAATGTTGCGGTCGTCATCGACCAGCGCGATAGTTGCCGTCATGCTCTTTCCGTTGGGCGGGCCCGGTAAAGCGATTAGCCTATAAGGGGCGCAGCGACAACAGCGCGCGCATGGTCACCGGTTTCCCTTTTTGCGCGTTCGTCGCAAGCGCCGCGCAGCCCCGCTTTAATCTTTTGACCTCCCCCGCCAAGCGAGCTAACGCGGCCGGGATTTCGGAATCGGCGGTCACGTCGGCACCCATGCGAATGCGGGCCAACCCATTAGTGCGCTAAGCATTGCATAGGTATGCAACGACGCCGCCGGACAAGGAAAGGCGAAAGCAGATGACCAGGATATTGATCGGCGCGAACACCGTCGAAACGAAGGCGGAGGTCGCCGAAAACTGGGGCACCTCGGCGCTGATCGAGGATGCCGTGCGCCATGGCGAAGGCCTGCTCGCCAAGGACGGCCCGCTGGTCGTCGAAACGGGCAAGCACACCGGCCGCAGCGCCAAGGACAAGTTCATCGTCCAGGACGCCGAAACGGCGGATACGATCTGGTGGGGCAAGACCAATGTGCCGATGACCCCCGATCATTTCGCGGCATTGAAGGCCGATTTCTTCGCGCACCTCGCCGAACGGCCGCGCCTCTATCGCCAGCAGCTGTTCGGCGGCTCGCAGCCCGAGCATCGCGTCGCGGTCCAGGTCGTCACCGAATTCGCCTGGCACAGCCAGTTCATCCGCACGCTTCTCTGCCGTCCGACCGCGGCCGAGCTTGCGGCGTTCGCGAGTGAATATACGATCATCGACCTGCCGAGCTTCCGCGCCGATCCGGCACGCCATGGCACGCGCACCGAGACCGTCGTCGCGGTCAATTTCGCCGAAAAGCTCGTGCTGATCGGCGGCACGCAATATGCCGGCGAGATGAAGAAGTCGGTGTTCGGCATCCTCAACTATCTACTCCCCGTCGATGGTGTGATGCCGATGCACTGTTCGGCGAACATCGGGCCCAAGGGTGACACGGCGGTCTTCTTCGGCCTGTCGGGCACCGGCAAGACGACGCTGTCGGCCGACGCCTCGCGCACGCTGATCGGCGACGACGAGCATGGCTGGTCGGACACCGCGGTCTTCAATTTCGAGGGCGGCTGCTACGCGAAGATGATCCGCCTTTCGCCCGAGGCCGAGCCCGAGATTTTCGCGACCACCAAGCGGTTCGGCACCATCCTCGAAAATGTCGTGATCGACCCCGTCACGCGCGAGCTCGATTTCGACGACAACAGCCTTGCCGAAAACAGCCGTGGTTCGTACCCGATCGATTTCATTCCGAATGCGTCCGAACAGAATATGGGTCCGGTGCCCAAGACGGTGATCATGCTCACCGCCGATGCCTATGGCGTCTTGCCTCCGATCGCGAAGCTGACCCCCGACCAGGCGATGTATCATTTCCTCTCGGGCTATACCGCGCGCGTCGCGGGGACCGAGATCGGCGTGACCGAGCCCGAGGCGACCTTCTCGACCTGCTTCGGCGCGCCCTTCATGCCGCGCCACCCGTCGGTCTATGGCAATCTGCTCAAAGAGCGCATCGCCAAGGGCGGCGTCCAGTGCTGGCTCGTCAATACCGGCTGGACCGGCGGCATGGCGACGATGGACGGGATCAAGCGCATGCCGATCAAGGCGACGCGCGCGCTGCTTAACGCCGCGCTCGATGGCAGCCTGAACGATGCCGAATTCCGCAGGGATCCGAATTTCGGCTTCATGGTCCCCGTCGCGGTTCCGGGCGTCGACAGCGCGCTTCTCGACCCGCGCGAAGCCTGGGCCGACAAGCAAGCCTATGACCGCACCGCGCAGGTGCTCGTCGGACAATTCATCGACAATTTCGCGCAATTTGCGGACCATGTCGACGAAGGTGTCCGCCAGGCCGCACCGCAGGCGGCCGTCGCGGCATAATTGACCCGGACCTCTTCCGGGTGCTCATTCACCCGGAAGGACCGGACCAATGACCACCGAATATTCACCGCGCCTGTTCGCGCGCGACGACGAAATCCGCGCGCTCGGCGAAGGGCTGCTGGCGTGCGCGCTGCCGCGCGAGGCGTGGACGCACGAGGCGCACCTCGGCGCGTGTCTCTGGCTGCTGACCGAGCGCCCCGACGTCGATGTCGACGCCGAGATCGCCACCATCATCCGCCGCTTCAACGAAAGCGTTGGCGGAGTGAACGACGATCATGGCGGCTATCACGACAGCATCACGCGCGCCTATGTCGCGGGCGCACGGCTATTTCTGGCACGGACGGCGGAGACAGGCCTCGCCGCGCGCGTCAACGCGCTGCTGCTGTCCGACGTCGGCAAGCGTGACTGGCCTTTGCGCTTCTACAGCCGGGAGCTCTTGTTCTCGGTGCCGGCGCGGCGGGGGTTTGTGGAGCCCGATCTGGCGCCTTTGCCCTGACCGCTGTTCAATAGGGACTCGCACAAAGCCGCGAAGCCACAAAAGGGGGGGGACTCTCCACCCCCGTTCGTGCTGAGCTTGTCGAAGCACCGTTTATTCACCGTCGAACGCAAGAGCGGCCCTTCGACAAGCTCAGGGCGAACGGGCTTAAGCCCCTTTGTGGCTTCGTGGCTTTGTGCGAGTCAAAGAAGTCGCGACGCCCGCGGCTTACCCCTTCGCCCCCGCCACATAAGCGTCGACATTCTGCGCCAGCACGTCGAGCGGGACGTTGCCGCCCTCGACGACGACATTGTCGAAATCGCGGAGGTCATATTTCGCCCCGAGCGCCTTTTGCGCCAGCCCGCGTTGCCTCACGATCTCGCTGTGCCCGACCTTGTATCCGCATGCCTGGCCCGCCCAGCTGCAATAGCGGTCGACCTCGCTCGCGACCTCGAGCGGGTTCGAGCCATTTTCCTTGACGAAAAAATCGACCCCCTGCTCGCGCGTCCAGCGTTTGGCGTGGAGGCCGGTGTCGACAACAAGGCGGCAGGCGCGGAACGCCAGCGACTGGAGGTAGCCGAGCCGCCCGACCTCGAAATCGTCATAAAGCCCCAGCTCGTCGGCGAGTTGCTCGGCGTACAAGGCCCACCCTTCGGAATAAGCGTTGAACGCCAGCATCGTGCGGATCAGCGGCATCTGGTTCGCATATTCGCCCTGCCACACATGCCCAGGGATCGCCTCGTGCATCGCGAGGTCGGGGAGCGAATATTTGCTGTGCAGCTCGGTGGTGCGCAGGTTGATCCAGAATTTGCCCGGAACGCTGCCGTCGATCGACCCCGCGCCGCCATAGGCCGCGGGCGCGCCGGGTTCCTCGGCCAGCGGCAGCCGCTTCACCTCGACATTGCCCTTCACCAGCGTGCGGAAGGCACGCGGCAACTCGGCGCGGATCTTGCCGAGCCAGGTCTGGATATAGGCAACAATCTCGGCGCGCCCCGCGTCATTATCGGGGAATTTATATCTGGGATCCTTGGCGAGCGCGTTCATCCGGTCGCCGACGCTGCCCTGCGTGTAGCCGAGCTTTTTCAGGATCGGGTCCATGCGGCCGTGGAGTTCGGCGAGTTCTTCGCGGCCCATCGCGTGGATTTCGTCGGGGGTCATCCGCGTCGTCGTCGAGGCGCGCAGCCCCCACGCATACCATTCGTCACCGCCGGGCCGCGCCCACATGCCGGCGTCCATCGTCGCCTTCGGCCGCTGCGCCTTCATTTCGGCGAGCTGGCGTTCGAGCGCCGCGGCGACGGGACCCTGCACGATCTTCGCGGCGCGTGCGTTCCAGTCGCCCGCGATTTTTCCTTCGCCGGTGCGCCGGGCGAGGCTTTCGACCATCGAACCGCCCGCCTTGGCGTCGGCGAGGCTCGCCTCCATCTGCTTCACCGCCTTGTCGATCAGGAAGGCGGGGGCGATCAGCCCTTGTCCGCCCGCGGCCTTCAGCCGATCGGTCTCGCCGTCGAGCGCGCCCGGAAACGCATTGAGGCGCGACAGATAAGCCTCGGCATCGGCCGACGTCTGCACCGGATGGTCGCTGTCGAGGAATTTGGGCACGTCGAGATAGGCGCCGACATTCTGGATCACGACATAGGGCGTGTTGCGCCAGCCGCCGACCGCGACATCGCCATAGGGCAGGGCAAAGCCGTCGAGCGCGACGCCATAGGCGCTTTCGACGACGGCGAGGCTGGTGCGCGTCTTGTGGTCGAGACCCGCCTTGTCGAAGGCGCGCACGCGCGCGATGTCGGCCTTGAGCGTGTCGGCGACCGCTTTCTGTCCTGCCGCCGACCGGTCGCCGAGACGCCCACGCATCGCCGCGCGCGCGCCGGTGTCGATGCCGAGCGAGGTCGCACCTTCGGGCGACAGCGCGAGCAGATTGTCGGCGACCGAATCGAGCAGTTTCTGCGCGTCGGTCTTCGCCGGCGATTGCAGCGCGGCGGCGGGGCCGGCGAGGGCAAGCCCCGCGGTGCCCGCACCGAGCGTGGCGAGCGTCTGACGGCGGCTGACGGGGGTGGAAAGCGGATTGGACACGGACGGCTCCCTGGCGACTTGTTTCTTGCGAAACCTGTCTAGGCGGCCGCGCGCGGCGGTCAACGAAAAGGGGCCGGGAAAGCCTCCGCCTTCCCGACCCCTGTCGAAATTTATCGGCCGTCTATCAGTCGGTAAGGTCGGCGGGCACCTTGCCGCCGTTCGCCGCGAGTTCGCGCATCACCGCCTTGTGCAGCCAGATGTTCATTTCGGCGCTGCCGTCGAGTTCGCCGGTATAGCCGAGTTCCTGCGCCAGCTCCTTGCGGTTGGCGAGGCTCGAATCGATGCCGAGCAGCTTCATCAGGTCGACGATCGAGGTGCGCCAGTTGAGATTCTGCCCGGCGGTGGCGGCCTCGGCGGTGAGGATCGCATCGACATCGACCGGCGCGGCGGCCGCGACTGCCATGGCTTGCGTCGCGGCGTCGAGCGCGGAGCCGACGGGGTTGGGGGCTGCCGGGGCGGCGGGTTCTGCTGCGACGGCCTTCTTGCCGAAGATGGCGTCCTTGATCTTGCCGAAAATGCTCATTGTGTGGCTCCCACTTAAAAAGGCGGCCCAACCCGGAAGGGGCGAGTCGGATAGCCGCAAGCTAGGACTATGCATTTGAGAATGACAGTCAAAAGACCGACTCGTTCTTCGGCGGCGCGCTGCTATACTCATTCGGTCGGCGTGGGTTCGCTCCGCGCCCGAGCGGGAGTATGATGACATGAATCTCACCGATATCTTGGCGCAGGCCGGCGGCATCGAATCGATGGCGAAAGAATTGGGCATTCCGCCAGCGATGGCCAAGCAGGGCGCCGACGCGCTACTTCCCGCGATCCTTGGCGGTTTCAAGAAACAGGCGCAGTCGGGCGGCGGGGTCGAAGGACTCGGCGGTCTGCTCGGCCAGCTCGGCGGCGGCGGTCTGCTCGACTCGGTGCTCGGGTCGCAGCCGACCCCCGTCAACCAGGGCAATGAGGTGCTCGGCCAGATCTTCGGGTCGAAGGATGTCAGCCGCACCGTCGCCGGCCAGGCCGCGGCGCAGACCGGCCTCGATTCGGGAATCCTCAAGCAGATGCTGCCGATGCTCGCGATGATGGCCGCGGGCTATATGGCGAAGCAGGGCGGCCAGTCGGGCGGCGGTGGCGGCCTCGGCGACCTGATCGGCGGCGCGCTCGGTGGTGGATCGGGCGGCGGCGGGCTGGGCGGCATGCTCGGCAATGTGCTCGGCGGTTCGGTGGGCGGCGGCGCGGCACCTTCGGCGGGCGGACTCGGCGGTATCGCCAACATG
Organism: Sphingopyxis sp.; assembly: GCF_035250425.1. Taxonomy (GTDB): domain Bacteria; phylum Pseudomonadota; class Alphaproteobacteria; order Sphingomonadales; family Sphingomonadaceae; genus Sphingopyxis. The sequence goes on along the minus strand of NZ_DATFFD010000258.1, from coordinate 2,235 downwards.
CTCGACATGGACGGCGACGGCAATCCGCTCGACGACATCATGGGCATGGTGGGCAAGATGCGTGGTTGACTGCTGTCCCCCTCCCGCAGGCGGGAGGGGAGAAGGGTTAAGCCGCCATCAGGCGCAATTCCTCACGGAAATCCTCGTCCACCCCGATGCGGCTTCGCATCGGGGTGACGGTAGCATCGGCATCGGTGTCGCCTTCTTCGAACAGCGCGCACGCCGCCTCGCCGCCGCGCGCCAGGCTGTAGCGCTGCGCGACCTTGCCCGTGGGGCGGAAGCCGAGCTTGCGCAGCACCGCGCCCGACGCGGGGTTGTCGAGGAAATGTCCCGCCGACAGCTTCGGCAGGTTCATCGCACGCGCGATGTGGATGAGCTGGCGCCCCGCCTCGGTCGCAAAGCCAAGCCCCCAATAGGGCCGCGCGATCCAATAGCCCATTTCGAGCGCACCCCCCAGATCGGCGTCGGGACTCGGCGAAATGCCGCAGCCGCCGACGAGACGCGGCGCGCCGCCGGTGCGTGCGAAAATCAGGAAGCGCGGCTGGCCGGGATTGACGGGCATGCCCAGGAATTTCCGGGCTTCCTCTTCGCCATAGGGCCAGGGCGCGGTCGCGAGATTGCGGACCACCGCTTCCTCGCCGATCGCCCGGGCCAGCGCCGGGGCGTCTTCCTGCCAGCCGGGCCGCAGCAACAGTCTTTCGGTACGCGCGAACATGTCTTCTAACTCCCAATGCCTGTCGCCTTGGCGCCAGATGGTGACGCTTTGACGACATTCGATATGGAGGGAGATGGATGGCCCCGTTTTCGCGCCCGATCGTCACAAGTGACGGATTTTGGACAAGAAAAAAGGGAGGCCGGGGGTGACCCGTCTCCCTCTTTTCGAACTTTGTTCCCGCTTGTCGCGGAAAGGACCGTTCCGGGTCATCCCTTGATGGACGACCCGTGCAGATCGTCCTTTATTCGGCGGCTTCCGCCATGACGTCGACCGACACAAATTTGCGGCCAAGCTTGCCATCGTGGAATCGGACCTGGCCGTCGGCGGTTGCGAACAGCGTGTGGTCCTTGCCCATGCCAACGTTGACACCCGGGTAAACCTTGGTGCCGCGTTGACGCACGATAATGTTGCCGCCGATCACTTCCTGACCGCCGAACTTCTTCACGCCAAGGCGGCGGCCGGCTGAGTCGCGACCGTTGCGCGAAGAACCGCCTGCTTTCTTATGTGCCATGACTGATGCTCCTTAATTCGTTCGTTCGAGAGGCCGAGCCGCGTTGCCGCGCTCAGGCTTCCTTCTTGGGGGCTGCCTTCTTGGCAGCGGGCTTCTTTGCGGGCGCTTCGGCGGCTTCGGCCTTTGGGGCAGCAGCCTTCTTGGGTGCGGCTTCCTTGGCGGGCACAGCAGCCTTGGCTTCGGCGGCCGGAGCGGCTTCGGCCTTCGGAGCGGCTTCCTTCTTCGGCGCGGCCTTCTTGGCATCGCCGACGGCGAGGATGCGCAGCAGCGTCAGCGACTGGCGGTGGCCGTTGCGGCGGCGATAATTGTGCCGGCGGCGCTTCTTGAAGACGATGACCTTTTCGCCGCGCGTCTGGGCGATGATCTCGGCCGAAACGACGAGGCCGTCGGCGCTCTTCACTTCGCCGCCGTCACCGGCCAGCAGGATGTCGCCCAGCGACACGGTGTCGCCAGCTTCGCCGTCGATCTTTTCAACGGCGATCTTGTCTCCAGCGGCGACGCGATACTGCTTGCCGCCCGTGCGCACGATTGCGAACATGGTCTTCCATCCAATCAGAAACTAAAACACCCACGCTGCCAGTCACCCGCCAAAGCAGGCGATTTTTCCGGCATGCGGGAAAGTCAGCGCCACTAGCGAGCCAAGCCGTCGCTGTCAACCGCCAAATCCCGTGCTTTTCGTCCGAAAGCGCGGCGCTGCACCGATTATCGCGCGCGCTGCCGATTCGGTGCTTGCTGCGCCGTCGGTGCGCCCATATCAGGGGCGGCGATGATGCGCGCCTTTCTTTTCGTCCCGCTGCTCCTGTCGCTGCCCGCCTGCGCCGCGACGCAGGCGAGCGACGGCCCCTCGCTCGCGAAGCGCGCGGTCGAGGGGCGATTCGATGTCGCGCCGCCCGCAGTCGTCGTCGCCCCCCCGGGGCCGCTGCCCGCCGACCTTGCCGGACGGCTTCAGCGCTGGGAATCCGATGGTGCCGCCGGTCAGCAGGCCTTCGCCGCCGAACGGGCCGCGACC
>NZ_DATFFD010000257.1:0-5477 GCF_035250425.1 Sphingopyxis sp. | reverse complement strand
GGACGTTCGCGCCTGGGATCTCGATCGGGTAGAAGTTTTGCGCGGACCTCAAGGTACATTGTTCGGTGAAGGTTCGCTCGGCGGCACGGTTCGCATTCTGACAACGGGCGCCAATTTGGATGAATGGCAAGCAAAGGCGGGGCTATTCCTTTCCACCACCGACGATGGCGGAGCTAATGGCGGGGCGAAGGCGGCGCTCAACCTTCCCGTGCTTCCCGGAAAATTTGCGGTTCGTGTCTCAGGCACCCACGAACGATATGGGGGCTGGGTCGACGATGCGCTTGCCGGTAAAAGCAACCTGAACGAGCAGCATTATGACAGCCTTCGCGTCAAGGCACGCTTCGATCCCACCGATCGGCTGTCGCTAACCGGAAGCTTCTGGCTTTATAATTCTGCGTTCTCCGGAGGAGATTCCTTCGCAACTGACGATGGCCAAGTATCGCAATCCCTGTTTTTCCCTTCCAGATTACGCTACCAACTATATGGGATTGCCGCGCGCCACGACCTCGCCTTTTCCCAGATTTTCTACGGCTATTCTCACAACTACTTCACCGTGCCCCGACAGGGAATGTTCCGCGGCGCCCCGCTTCAATCGGATATCCACATAAAGGTTAACGCCCACGAGGTCAGGATCGCCTCGAAAAGCAATGCCCCGCTTCAATGGACAATAGGCGGCTATTTCCGTTCGGCCGACCGCAACGATTATTTCAAATATGCGCCGCTCGGCTACGACACGATCGACTTCACGAGTAGCCGGACCCACGCTTTGTTTGGCGAAGTAACTTATGCCCTCGACGGATTCGATCTCACGGCCGGACTGCGCTATTTTGCCGAGAAGCTTCGAGGCTATGAGAATAATGAGGGCGTTCTCGCCGTAGACGCCGGAGGAACCTACACAAGCCTCAATCCTCGCCTCAGTCTCGCTTGGCATCCCGTCACAAAGAGCACACTTTACGTGAGCGCCGCCAAAGGATTTCGCGGTGGGCAACTGCAGCCGACCTCGTCACTGAACCTTGCGTCCGAGCTCGGCATCGAGCTTCCTCCATCCTTGTCGCAGGATTCGATCTGGACATATGAATTCGGCGGCAAGGCAGACCTTCTCGACCGCCTGCTGAATGTCGAATTCGCCTTTTATTACAGCCGCTGGAAAAATGTGGCTGTTCGGGTACCGATCAAGACAACGGGCTTTAATGGAGCGTTGAATTCGCCCGGAACCGACACGAGAGGTGCCGAACTCGCCCTCAAGCTTCGACCTGCGAGGGGCCTGCTTCTCAGCACAAGTGCTTCCTATGTCGACGCGCGCTATCGCGGCGCGGTGCCGGATACCGCGATTGTTCGCGGCTCGCCGGTCGAGGAAGTTGCCAAATTCACAGCCAATGCGTCGGCCGACTACCGGGTGGAGATCGCGAGCGGAACATTCGCCACCGCACGCATCGGCTGGCAACACACCAGCCCGCGGCACTTCAAATCGTTCCCGGGATATTTGCCCGGCGACGCCATCGACAGGGTCGACGCCCGCATCGGCGTCGATTTCGGACGGTTCGGGATTGCCTTTTTTGCCGAAAACCTTCTCAACGAGGGCGGAGCGATAACCTACCGGACGGTTCAGGAGATCGCCCCGGGCGTCGACGATGTCTATTCATACCGTCTCCGGCCCCGCACCGTCGGGATCGACCTGACATTCCGCTATCCACGCTGACGCGCCGGTGCGGGCTTCACCTTGCCTTCCTATTGTCCGAGGACGAGCCCTTCGGAGCTGTCCGTCACGCGCAGGCCGTTGAGCGCGGCGACGCCTTGGGCAAAGCCCGCGGCGTCGCTGGCATTGAAGATACCGGTGATCCTGAGACCCGTCGGAACATCGTCGGCGATCGAGATCGGCTTTCTGGCGTAGCGATTGACGCGCGCGACCGCGGAATCAAGCGGCACATCCACGAATTCCAGCTGGCCGCCTTCCCAGGCCTGCATGCTTTCGCGGCCTTTTTCGATCGTCAGGCGAGCGGGCCTGCCGAAAGCGGGAAGCGCCAGCATTTCGCCGGGCGACATGACCGCGATCTGATGCTCTCCGACGGAATCGCGCGACAATATGCGGACCGAACCTTCATAAAGAATGATGTGGACTTGATCGGTCAGCCGCTCGACGCTGAAGCGCGTGCCGGTCGCAACCACCATCTTGTCTCCCGCAGCGACGGTAAAGGGGGTTTTGGCCTTGGCGACCGTAAAGCCGGCCCGGCCATCGACGAGCGTAAGCGCGCGCCGTTCGTCACTCATCCGGACATCGACTTCGCTCGCGGCGTCGAGCGACAGCCGCGAACCGTCATCGAGCAGCGCGACCCGCCGCTCGCCGCGATCGGTGCGATATTCGGCCAGCGCAGGCGATGGCGATGAAAACAGGTCCGATTGCCAGGTAGCGACCGAAAGGGCGCCGACCAGGACCGTTGCCGCGATACCCATGCCCCAGCGGCGTGAAATCCCGAGCTCGTGTCCGCTCCAGCGCCGGCGGTTGGAACGGTGGTAATCGTCGAGCGCTTCGCGGCGCATCCGCACGATTTCAGGCTTGCCCGCCGAAAAGGCCACGAGATTCCATGCTCCCGCCTGCAGCTGCATCGCTACGGCATTTTCCGAATCGGCGATCCATGCCTCGAAGTCCGCGCGTTCGCTTGCGGTCAGCGGCCCTTCCGCCAGGCTCATGCACCAAAGGGCGGCCATCTCATCGCGATCCATCGCTTCGGGATGCTGGTCGAATGTCATTTGTTTTCTCGCATTGTCTTGGCCAGGGCCGCCATCACCTTGGCGACCTGCTGCTTCACGGCGCTCGCCGTAATGCCGAATGTTTCACCGATGTCCGCCTGGGACATATTCTCGAGCCGATACAGAAGAAAGATCGACCGGGTTCGCGCCGGAAATGTATCGAGAACGGCAACAAGGTTCGCAACCTCCTCCCGCCCCTGCAAAATTCGTTCGGGGTCGATCTCGAACAGGTCCTGACCGGTGATCGCCTCCGATTTGACGTGCCGGCTACGGATGAATTGTCGCCGCGACCTGTCGATCAGCATATTCTGGGCGACGCGGAACACATAACCATCATTCAATTGTTCCCCCGTGTCATTCGCCATCACGCGTACGATGGTATCATGCGCCATATCCTCGGCCTCCGAAGCATCGGGCACGCGCCGACGAAAGAAGGCGACGAGCACCCTCTTCCATTTGGGATAGAGGTCCGACAGACCCGATTGATGATCTCGTTCGGTCACGCTCAGCCTTCGCCACCAAGTTCATACCCTTCATAACGCGTCAGCGGCGCGATGGGACAGCGTACCGATCGCATTTCCTCTTTTCGCGGTTCCGAAGCCCGGCCGAAACAAAAATGTCAAATTGCCGCTGCCCCGCGCGCGATCTCATCCGTTTTTCGAAATGACCGCTCACTTTCCAAGGGGGATATTTCCAATGCGCATGACGATTAACAAAGCGATGCTGCTGGCCGTTTGCAGCACGATGGCGCTTTCTACGCCAGCCCTTGCCGAAGGAACGGCTGCATCCGATGTCGGGACCTCCGGTGCGGAGGACGATACCGAGATCGTCGTAACGGCGCGCAAGCGCGAAGAGCGCGCGATCGATGTTCCCATCGCAATCAGCGCGATGTCGGGACAAGGGCTCGAGGATCGCGGCGCCCGCAACCTCTCGGACGTGCTTCAGGAAGCGCCCGGGGTCGGCGTCTACGACATGGGTTCAGGCTTCAGCAAGATCACCATCCGCGGCGTGTCTACATCGCTCGGTGCCAATGAAAATGGCTATTATCTCGACGACCTGCCCTTTACCGGCGTGACCGTCCCTCTCAATCCGGACGTGCGCGCATGGGATCTCGACCGCGTCGAGATTCTCCGCGGACCGCAGGGAACGCTCTTCGGCGAGGGATCGCTGGGCGGCACGGTCCGGGTGCTGACGCGCGGCGCCGATCTCGACGAATGGGAAGCCAAAGCGAGCGCCTTTGTTTCCGGAACGGAAGATGGCGGAACCAACAGCGGCATCAAGGGCGCCTTCAACGCGCCGATCATCCCGGGCATGCTGGCCGTTCGCGTGGCAGGAACCCATGAGCGTTTCGACGGATGGCTCGACAACAGCGTTGCCGGTACGAAAAATGTCGATGATCAGCGCTATGATACGTTCCGCGCCAAAGCCCGCTTCGACCCGACCGACCGCCTCTCGATCACCGGAAGCTACTGGTGGTTCAACGCATCCTTCCCGGGTGGCAACTCGAAAGCGACCGACGACGGCGAACAGTCGCAGGCATCGGTCCTCGCGTCCAAGATTCGCTATCGTCTCTACGGTGCAACGGCGCGATATGATCTGGGCGACGCCGAGATTTTCTACGGCTATTCGCACAATAAATTTTTCCTGCCCCAAGCGGGCAATTATCTCGGCGGCAGGCTCGAGACCGACATCGCCATCAAGGTCGACGCGCATGAGCTGCGCCTTGCCTCGACGGGCGATGGACCGCTGCAATGGACCGTCGGGGGCTATTTGCGCAACGCGACCCGCTCGGACGATTTCAGCTTCGCGCTCTTCGGTATCGACAACGTCGACTATACGCGCAGCAAGGCCAAGGCCGTCTTCGGCGAGGCGACCTATACGTTGGGTCGCTTCGATCTTACCGCGGGCCTGCGCTATTATGAAGAGGAACTGGGCGGGTTTGAAGCCAATAGCGGCGTCGTCACACCGGACGAGGGAGACACGTATAAGAGCGCCAATCCCCGCTTCAGCATCGCCTGGCATCCACGCGAAAATGCGACGATCTATGCCAGCGCTGCCAAGGGATTTCGCGCCGGCCAGCTCCAGCCCACGACCTCGGTCGCACTCGGCCAGCAATTGGGGATCGACCTGCCCGCCGCACTCGCCCAGGATTCGATCTGGACCTATGAGGTAGGCGGAAAGGCCGATCTGTTCGGCCGCATGCTCACCGTCGAAGGCGCACTCTTCTACAGCGAATGGAAGGACGTGACCGTACGGATCCCGATCGGGACCACGGGCTTTAACGGGTTGATCAACTCGAACGGCACCGAAACCAAGGGTGCCGAACTCAGCCTCGTCCTGCGCCCCGCAAAGGGGCTGACGCTGAACGCCAGCGGCGCCTATGTCGATGCGACATACGCCGCCGCGGTCCCGGGCACGGGCATCGCTGCCGGCGCGCCGGTTGACGATGTCGCCAAGTTCACCGCGAACGCGTCGGCGGACTACCGAACCGAAATCGCCAACGATATTTTCGCGACCGCCCGTATCAGCTGGCAGCACACCAGTCCGCGCCGCTTCGACTCCTTTCCGGGCTATCTGCCGGGCGACCGGATCGACCGGATCGACGCGCGCGTCGGCGCCGATATCGGTGCTCTCAACATCGCACTCTTCGTGGACAATCTCACAAACGAGAATGGCGCGGCGAGCTTCCGATCCGTCCAGCCGATCGCGCCCGGCATCGACGATATCAC
>NZ_DATFFD010000256.1:0-5036 GCF_035250425.1 Sphingopyxis sp. | reverse complement strand
AGCGGGATTCCCGCGCTCGTCAACAGCGCGCGCGTTTCGAAGAGCGGCAGGCCGACGACGTTCGAATGGCTCCCCGACAGGAATCGCACAAAGGTTTCGGCGCGCCCCTGGATCGCATAGCCGCCCGCCTTGCCCATGCCTTCGCCCGTTTCGACATAGCGGTCGATCTCGGCGGCGCTCAGCGCCTTGAAGGCGACAATCGTGTCGACGACGCGGACGCGCGGGCGATCATCGGTCCCGACGACGCAAACGCCCGACCACACATGGTGGCGCCGCCCCGACAGCAGCGCGAGCATGCGGCGCAGGTCCGCTTCGTCGGCCGGCTTTTCGAGGATGCGGCGCCCGACCGCCACCGTCGTATCGCCCGCGAGGACGACCTCGCCCGGCGCGCGCGCGACCGCGAGCGCCTTGCCCCGCGCGAGCCGGGCGACATAATCGCGCGGCAGCTCGCCCTTCAGCGGCGTCTCGTCGATTTCAGGCGCCGCGATGCGCGCGGGCTCCAGCCCGATCCGCGCCAGCAATTCGCGCCGCCGCGGCGAGGTCGAGGCCAGAACCAGCGCGGGCGATTTAGGGTTCGAACCCATGCCGCCGCGCTCACTTGAAGCGATAGGTGATCCGACCCTTGGTCAGGTCATAGGGGGTGAGTTCGACGAGCACCTCGTCGCCCACGAGAACGCGGATGCGATTCTTGCGCATCTTGCCGGCCGTGTGGCCCAGGATCTCGTGATCATTTTCCAGTTTGACGCGAAACATCGCGTTGGGCAGCAGTTCGACCACTTGGCCGCGCATTTCCAGAAGTTCTTCTTTCGCCATCAGTCCTCTATGGGTCGAAAATTCAAGGATGCGCGCCCATAACCGCAATTTGCGGCAATTGAAAGCAATCTGTCACACGCCCAACTTTCGTCATGCCGGACTTGATCCGGCATCCATTGTTCCATCGACCGGGGGTGGACCCTGGATCAAGTCCGGGGTGACGATATTGATGGGTCAGGACACCAGCCGCAGCCGCCGCGCGATGCGCCAGCCCACAGTTTTCGCCCACGCATAGCTCGGCCAGCGCGGCGGCATCGCGGGGTCGAGCCCCAGGCGGCGCAGCGTCGCATTCGCGGCGTGCGCCTCGGACTCGCGATAGCTCCACTCGCTTCGCCAGGTGATCGACAGCGAGATCGACGGCGCATCGCCGTTGGCGACGAAATGCGGCGCCATCACCGGCATCAGCACCGCATCGCCGGGGTTCAGCGGCACCTGCTGCGCATCGCCATGATAGTCGTCCTGCCAGGGCAGGTTGCGGTGGCCGCCGGTGTGATAGCGTTCATGCTCGCGGCGGTGCGCAAAGCGTTCGTCGCCGGAAGGCCATACATTCATCACCTTCGTGCCCCGAAGCTGGAGCAGGATGTTATGCTCGGGATCGAAGTGGAACGGCGTGATCGATCCCGGCGACGAGATGAAGATGAAACCCTGCGGCGTCAGCATCGCACCCGTGCGCGGCTCGACAACGGGCTCCAACTCGCCGAGCAAGTCCATCAGCAGGGTGCGATAGGCATCGACATTCTCGATATTCTTGAGCACCGCCCAGCTGCCGTTGCTGTCGATCGTCCGGATCGTCTCGCCGATCGACAGGCCGTTCGACGGGATATCTTCGGGGTGGATGCCGATCGGGACATTGCCCGGATTATATTCGACCTCGCTCGCGGGCAGGCTTTCGCCGAGCTGTGCCAGCGCTTCGAGCGACAGCAACGGATGATCGGGCAGATGATGATGGAGCAGCCCCGCTTGCAGCGGATAGAGCGCCGCCATCCGTTCGAGCGTTTCGGCAGGGAATACGGGCTGGGTGATCGACTGATGCGCGGTCATGACGGACTTTCTACTTCATTTTCGGCCGCCGCGGCACCCTTCCAGCGCCGCCAGAGCCGCTCGGTCTTCGTCAGCATGGCAAAGCGGAGCCGGTCGGATGCCGCCGATAAAGGAACATTGACCCACAGGAGCGCGCGGCGTTCGCGCCAGACGCTGTCGATCATCGGATGGCCGGGCGCGGCGCAGCTGTCGACCCAGTCGATGCGCGGGTCGTCGAGCAGGTCGAGGTTCGCCTGTTGCAGCAGAACGCCGGGTGAGAAACGGGCATAATCCTCGTCGAACGCGGTCTTGAACGAAAAACCGCCCGGCGGGCAAAGGAAGTTGACGAGCATCGCAAGCGGACGGTCATCGAGATCGAGCGCGCGCAAGTCGAGCCGGCCCGCATCGCCCGCCGCGGCGATGATGGCGCGGAACCAGGCTTGCGTGTCGCTCTGGCTCGCGAGCGCCGATCTGGCGCGCCCCTTCCAGCCGCGCGCCTCAAGGTCGAGGAAGGCATCGACCCACGGATCGATCGCCTCGCCCGGCCTCCAGCGGCGAAATTGGACCGTGCCCTGCTCCGCGAGACGGTTCGCCTGCCGCCGCAATTCCTTGCGCTTCTTCGCGCGCACCGCGGCGTCCCAATAATCCTCTGGCGACAGACTGCTTTCGAGCAGCGCGCGTTCCTCGCGGTGCACCACCTCGGCCTCGCCGCCGCGCGTCCGCGCGACATCGACCAGCGCCCGGTGGAGCGGGCCGTCCTCGGTCAGTCGCTGTACGTGCAGCAGCGTGCGCGCCCACGGCGCCGCATCGCACCAGCCGAGCAGGATCGACCAGAACAGGCTTTCGAAGCCTGCGCGCACGAGCGGTGCGCCGTGAAAATGATTGTGATGCGTCCAGCCGGTAACGTGCCGCAGCGGTATGCGGCCATAATGCGCTGCGGGGGCAAGCGGCATGATACCGATCACCGGCCCGTCGCTGCCGTCACGCACGAGGACAAGGCGCGCGTGGCGCTCGGGATCGAGCAGGTGCAGCGCCGATTGCAGGCACCAGCGCTCGGCAAAGGGATTGGGCTCGCTCGCCTCGCCGGCCAGCCGGTCCCACTGGGCGGCAAGGTCGGGTGACAGCGCCAGCGGATCGACCACGCGCACGGTGAGCGGCGCGGCTTCGGCGGCGCTCGTCGGAAAGGCAGGATGGACCGTCATCGGTGAGAGGTTAGCAGCGAAGCGTTAAAATGGGGTGGCCGAAATAACCATCGCCCCCGCGAAGGCGGGGGCCGTTATCGATTTATGCAACGCGGCTGAGTAAGGTCGCTAGCGGCCCCCGCCTTCGCGGGGGCGACGAGTTCTTCTATATCCCGAACAGCTTCGCCAGCGACTTTTCCAGCATGAAGAATTGCCAGATCAACCGCCCATGATCGCGCCGTCCCGACTGGTGTGCGGCGACGATGCGTTCGATCTCGGCCATATCGAACCAGCCCGAGCGCGCGAGCGTCGACGAGGTCGCCAGCGCCTTCGCCTGTTCGACGAGCGGCCCGCGGAACCAGTGCGACACCGGCGTCACAAACCCCATCTTGGGGCGATAGAGAATGTCATGCGGCAGATAGCGTTCCATCGCCTGCTTCATGATCGCCTTGCCCGTCCCGCGCTTGACGCGCATCGACGCGGGCAGGCTCGCGGCAAATTCGATCAGCCGATAATCGAGCAAGGGCTCGCGCGCCTCGAGGCTGACCGCCATGCTCATCCGGTCGGTCTTGGTCAGGATGTCGCCGGGCAGCCAGATTTGCAGGTCGGCATATTGCGCGCGGTCGAGCGGCTCGCGCGCAGGCGCCTCGGCCATCGTCTTCCAATAGCGTGTCTCGGCAACATGATCGCCGAGCGCATGGTGCGCGGCATCGTTGAACAGGCGCGAGCGCTGCGCCGGCCCCGTCACCCCGACCGCTTCGGCATAGCCCTCCGCCCCGCTCTTCGAGAGGCTGGCGAGCGTCGCACGCGCGCGCAGCGGACGCGGCGCCCAATCCATCTGCGGCCAGACATGCGACAACGGGCCGAGCACGCCGCGGCGCAGGAAGCCTGGGATCAACCCGCGCAGTTTCTCTTCCTGATGCTGGAACACGAGGCGGCGGTATCCGGCGAAGGCCTCGTCGGCGCCATCGCCGGAGAGGGCCACGGTGACTTCCTCGCGCGCGAGTTCGCAGACGCGATAGGTCGGCAGCGCGCTTGCATCGGCAAAGGGCTCGTCGAACTGGTCGGCGATCTTGTCGACGAGCGTGAAGTCGCCTGACGACACGGTGCGCGTGCGGTGATCGGTCGCGAAGCGCTCGGCGATCTGCTGCGCGTAGGCAGTTTCGTCGAGCGCCGCCTGATCGAACCCGATCGTGCAGGTCTTGACCGCCTTTGCGCTCGCCTCGGCCATCAGCGCGACGACCGCGCTGCTGTCGACCCCGCCCGACAGGAAGGCGCCGAGCGGCACGTCGGACACCATGCGGTCGGTGACCGCGGCGCGCATCAGATGGACAAGATGCTCGGCCGCCTCGCCCTCGCTCGCGCGGATACGTTTCGAGAAATCGGGCGCCCACCAGCGCGTCGGCGCGGGCACCGGCTTGCCGCGTTCGAGCATCAGATAATGGCCCGCGGGCAGTTTCTCCACGCCCGCGACGATGCAATTGTCGTCGGGGACATAGCCAAAGGCGAGAAAATCCTCGATCGCGGTCAGGTTCGCTTCCTGTCGCAGCAGGGGATTGCGCAGCAGGCCCTTGAGTTCGGAGGCGAAGGCCACCGACCCATCGGACAGGCGGACATAATGAAGCGGCTTCACCCCCAGCCGGTCGCGCGCGAGGAACAGGCAGCCGCGCGCATGATCGTGGATCGCGAAAGCGAACATGCCGTTGAGCCGCGGCAGGCAGTCGGGGCCCCATTGGCGCCACGCGGCGATGATGACCTCGGTATCGCCGCTGGTGCGGAAGCGGTGGCCGCGATCCTCGAGTTCGGCGCGCAGTTCGCGAAAATTGTAGATTTCGCCGTTATAGGTGAGCGTGACGGATTCGTCGTCGCTCGCCATCGGCTGCGGGCTGCCCTCGATGTCGATGATCGACAGGCGGAGATGCCCAAGGCCGACGCCGGGCGCGGTCCATTCGCCCGACCCGTCGGGGCCGCGATGCTGCATCGGCTGGAGCATCGCGCGCAGGCGGGCCGGGTCGACCGGCT
>NZ_DATFFD010000255.1:0-15862 GCF_035250425.1 Sphingopyxis sp. | reverse complement strand
GCCCTTATTGGTCCAGCGCGTAATACGTTCTTCTTCTTCCCAGTCAGTCAGCCGGTGCGCGGTCGTGCCGTCGTCGTTCAGCACGAACGAGCAGCCGTCGAACACGATTTCGTCCTGCCCGCCGACGCGGTTGAGGAAAATGACCGGCAGCGAGGTTTCGGCGACGCGGCTGGCGAACACCTGCGTCAAACGCCGCTCGTCCTTGTCGATCTCATAGGGGCTGCCGTTGACCGAGATCAGCAGTTCGGCCCCCTGCCCCACCAGATGCTGGCAAACCTTCGGCAACCAGCCATCCTCGCAGATCGGCAGGCCCAGCTTCACACCGCGCCATTCGACGACGTCGGGAAGCGGCCCGGGGACGAACACGCGCTTCTCGTCGAAGGTGCCGTAGTTGGGAAGTTCGTGCTTCCGCCGCGTCGCGACGATTTGCCCACCGTCGAGTAGCGCGACGATATTATAAAGATTGTCGCCCTCACGCTCGACCGATCCCACCAGCATCGCGGGGCCGCCATCGGCGGTTTCGGCGGCAAGCTCGGCAAGCAGCTTCGCGGCGCGCTTCGCGAGCGCCGGTTTGAGCACGAGGTCCTCGGGCGGATAACCGATCAGCTGCAGTTCGGGATAGAGGATCAGGTCGGCGTCGGGATGCCGCGCGCGCACGTCGCGCATCGCCGCAGCGTTGGCGGCGAGGTCGCCCACGACCTGCGTCATTTGCGAAAGAACGATGGTGAGCTTTTGTGTCATGTCGGTGGTTTAGGCCGACGCGCGCCGATTTCAACTGCGGCGCGCGCAGCGGATCGGGCTTTAACCCCTTCCCCTATCCGCCCGCGCTGGCTAAGGGGGCGCGCAATCCCGTCCGCCGCGAAAGGGCATCGCACCCCATGAAACTCATCTCCGGCAACAGCAACCTTCCCCTCGCCCGCGCGATCGCGGACTATCTGGAACTGCCGCTGACCGACACCAGCGTACGCCGCTTCGCCGACGAAGAGGTCTTCGTCGAAATCCATGAGAATGTCCGCGGCCAGGATGTCTTCGTCGTCCAGCCGACGAACTTCCCCGCCAACGACAACCTCATGGAACTGCTCATCATCAACGACGCGCTGCGCCGCGCCTCGGCGAAGCGCATCACCGCGGTCGTCCCCTATTTCGGCTATGCCCGCCAGGATCGCAAACCCGGCCCGCGCACCCCGATCTCGGCCAAGCTCGTCGCCAACCTCATCACCACGTCGGGCGCCGACCGCGTGCTCGCGATCGATCTGCACGCCGGGCAGATCCAGGGCTTCTTCGATATCCCGACCGATAACCTCTATGCCGCGCCGGTGATGAGCGCCGACATCCAGGCGCGCTTCGCGGGCAAGAATCTGATGGTCGTGTCGCCCGACGTCGGCGGCGTGGTGCGCGCGCGCGCGCTCGCCAAGCGGCTCGACAACGCCCCGCTCGCGATCGTCGACAAGCGCCGCGAACGCGCCGGCGAATCGGAAGTGATGAACATCATCGGCGACGTGAAGGGCCGCTTCTGCATCCTGATCGACGATATCGTCGATTCGGCGGGTACGCTCTGCAACGCCGCCGCGGCGCTGAAGGCCGCGGGCGCCGAGGGCGTCGTTGCCTATTGCACCCACGGCGTATTGTCGGGCGGCGCGGTCGCGCGTGTCGACGCGAGCGAACTAACCGAACTCGTCATCACCGATTCGATCCAGCCGACCGATGCGGTGAACGACAGCAGCAAGGTCCGCGCACTCACCGTCGCGCCGCTGCTCGGCGAAGCGATCAAGCGCATCGCCGACGAATCGAGCGTCTCCTCGCTCTTCGACTGATCGCGTCAGCGCGCGACGAGCGCGCCGACGATATGGTCGAGCTGCCGCCGGAAGGTCATATGATCGGGCACGGCATGCACCAGCCCGCGCGCCGTCCAGCATAAAGCCTGCGCCATGCTGCCCGCGCGTGAGACCGCCGAGCCCGGTCCGCTGAACCGGATCGCCTCGGCCATCGCGGCGACCAGCCGGCGCTCGGCCACGCGGACCGCCTCGGGCGGATCGCGCTGGAGCATCGCCACGATCTCGGCGCCATGCGGCGATGCATGGAGCGCCTCCATATGCCGGCCCACCCATGCGTCGAGCGCATCGGTCAAACGTTCGACGAGCGTCTTTGCGGGCTGGTTGACGCTGGCGAGCGCAGCAACCAGCGAACTGTCGATCAGGCTTTTGGTCGCCCAGCCAATCAGAGCCCCCTTCGATCCGTGACGGTTATAGAGCGCTTGCCGCGACACACCGAGCACGCGCGCAACATCCTCCATCGACGTCTTGCGCAGGCCATAGCGCGCCAAAGTCGCGACAATCGGATCGAGAGGAAAATCGCCCGGCATATGAACGATTTTACAATTTATACTAGAATTGTAAAATTAATAAAACACGCGCCGATGATGCCGGTCGGGTGCGCTTGGGCTGGCGGCGGGGGGCCGGCTGGGCTAGCGGAGTGTCATGTCGCTTACATCCGATCTCAATCTTGCCAATCGCCTCGCCGACGCCGCCGGCGAAGCGATCCGCCCGCTGTTCCGCGCCGTCTTTGCGCATGAGGCCAAGGCCGACGCCTCGCCCGTGACCGAGGCCGACCGCGCCGCCGAAGGGGCGATGCGCCGCCTGCTCGATGCCGAGGCGCCGCGCGACGGGATCATCGGCGAGGAATATGGCGCCGAGCGCCCCGGCGCGTCGCGCCAATGGGTACTCGATCCGATCGACGGCACCGTCAGCTTCATGGCGGGCCGGCCGATCTTCG
Organism: Sphingopyxis sp.; assembly: GCF_035250425.1. Classification (GTDB taxonomy): domain Bacteria; phylum Pseudomonadota; class Alphaproteobacteria; order Sphingomonadales; family Sphingomonadaceae; genus Sphingopyxis. Next base: position 13,090 of record NZ_DATFFD010000255.1, on the reverse strand, counting down.
GCACGCTGATCGCGCTGCTCCAGGACGGCTGGCCGATCCTCGGCATCATCGACCAGCCGATCGCGGGCGAACGCTGGGTCGGCGCGCTCGGGCGGCCGACCTTGTTCAATGGCGCGCCCGCGCGCACGCGCCCCTGCCGCACGCTCGCCGATGCGGTGCTCGCGACGACCGGCCCGCAATATTTCGCCGACCATGACGCCGAGCATTTCATGGCGCTCGCGGCGAAGACGTCGCACAAGCGCATGGTCTTCGGCGGCGACTGCTACAATTACGGCCTGCTCGCGAGCGGACATGTCGACCTTGTCGTCGAGGCCGGGCTGAAGCTCCATGATTTTGCCGCGCTCGCGCCGATCGTCGAGGGCGCGGGCGGGACGATGTGCGACTGGAACGGCGACCCGCTGAGCGCCGACAGTATGGGGCATGTCATCGCACTCGGCGACCCCGCACGGCTCGAGGATGTGATAGAGGGACTCGCCTGCCACCACTGACAAGGGAGAGGAGCGGACATGGCTTTTGAAGGAAGCTGCCACTGCGGCGCGGTGGCCTATACTGTCGAGGGCGACATTCCCGATACGGCGATGAGCTGCAACTGCTCGCACTGCCGGCGCAAGGGCTTCCTGCTCGCCTTCGTGCCCATCGACCAGTTCCGGTTGGAGCGCGGCGCCGACAAGCTGAAATCATATCAGTTCAACAAGCATAATATCGACCATCAGTTCTGCACCGACTGCGGGTGCCAGGGTTTCTCGGTCGGCACGGGTCCCGATGGATCGAAGATGGCGGCAGTGAACCTGCGCTGCGTCCCCGACGCCGACCTCGATGCGCTCAATATCCAGAAGGTCGACGGCGCAAATTTTTAGACAGCGCGCACAACCCGACCCGGCTCGGAAAAGGGTTCGCACAAAGACACAAAGCCACAAAGGGGGCTGTGGATAATGGCATTCGTTGCTTGCCAATTACGCGAAGCGCGTTTTGTGATCGCCTGCGGCGACAAGCGTCCCTGCAAGGCCTGACGCGACCTCTTCGTGTCTTTGTGTCTTTGTGCGAAACAAATATCACCGCCGCCCGCGCCCAAATCTGAATGCTCAATCGCATCGCCCAGCATCGCGAGCGCTTGCATTTCGGGGCGAATCCCCCTAAGCGCCCCGCTTCCGATTGTGTCGGCTGGCTGAAAGGGCTGCCAGGCCGATACGCAAACGGACTTCCAAAGGAGACCAAAATGCCCAAGATGAAGACCAAGAGCGGTGTGAAGAAACGCTTCAAATTCACCGCTTCGGGCAAGGTGAAGCACGGCGTCGTCGGCAAGCGTCACCGCCTGAGCAGCCACAATGCAAAATATATCCGCACCAACCGCGGCACCAGCGTGCTGAGCGATTCGGATGTGGCCCATGTGCGCCTCTGGGCGCCCTACGGCCTGAAGTAAGGAGCGCTAAGGCATGTCACGCATCAAACGCGGCGTCACCACGCGCGCCAAGCATAAACGCGTATTGGAACAGGCGAAGGGCTATTACGGCCGTCGCAAGAACACCATCCGCGTCGCCAAGCAGGCGGTCGAAAAGGCTGGCCAATACGCCTATCGCGACCGCAAGGTTAAGAAGCGGAATTTCCGCGGTCTGTGGATCCAGCGCATCAACGCCGCGGTCCGCGCCGAAGGCCTGACCTATTCGCAGTTCATGCACGGCGTGAAGCTGGCCGGGATCGAGCTCGACCGCAAGGTCATGGCCGACCTCGCGATGAACGAAGGCAATGTCTTCGGGGCGATCATCGCCCAGGCGAAAGCGGCGCTGCCCAAGGCAGCCTGACGCTTTTCAGCCAGGCGAAACGAAACAAGGGCGGTCCCATCGGGGCCGCCCTTTTTCTTTGGCACCGCTATGACAGCTAACGACCGGGAGCGGACATTTCTTATTTCGTGACCCTGAACTTGTTTCAGGGTCCATGGCCCGCCGTTTCCTTCAGCGCAGTGTCCCGTTCGCGCTCAGCATGACGAAGATCGAAGCGCAATTCACACCTCTAAGCAGGCGTCGCCTTCAAATAGGCCTTTCCTACATTATCCGGCTGTGCCAGCCCTCGTCCCGGCTCTTTCATTTGGTGGATCAAAGCGGTTGCTGCCTGGCTAGCGGATGCGGCCATGGTCGGGCGTGCCGGCGCGCCTAGCGCGCCGCGAGGTTCAAATCGGGCGCTCCATAAGGCTGAACTTTCCTGAACTTTGGAATGATCATGTGGCCCTTGCGCCGACGAATCGCCTCATCCAACCCGAGATGACGAGCGAAGGCAATCGCGGTTCACCACCCCAAAGCCGGCATCAGCCCCGTCCGAATCGAAGAGGCGGCGCCGGACTCGCGCCCCGCACCGCCCCGACAATGGTTCCAGTGGGAAACCATCGCCCCCCGCCCGATCCGAATAGCCGTGGGTCGCAGAAAGCTGACGGCCGGAACGAAGCTTGGAAAATCAGTCGTCTGTTTCAGGTCCCCGCCAAGCCCCATCCCTTGGCGTCGCGCGGCGATTCTCCTCACACGCCCCCTTCGAAGCGGACCACGCAACTATGCCGCAGCCCCCGCGTATAAAATTGTAAGAACCCGACAAATATCGGCGCCGGGGCATTGTTTTTCATGCACTTCGCCAGCTAAAACGGGACAGTATGCCGCACAGCGACGCATCTCCTCTTCTGCCGGCCGGCGCGCGGGTCGCCACGCGTTTCTTTCCGCTGTCACCCGCCCTGCGTCCCTATGTCAGCACCATCTATCTGAGCGAAGTCGCCGGAACCGGCGGCGGCCGGGTCGAGGATTATCTGCACCCCGAATGGGCGAACCTGCGATTCGTCGAAGGCGACCGGCCGCTCGCGGCGATCGGCGACAGCCCGGTGGCCCCGACGCCCCGCTTCGTCGCCACCGGTCCGACGAGCACCGCAACCTATTTCGCCGCGGGCAATATGCGCGCCTGGGGCATCGGCATCCTGCCGATGGGTTGGGCGAAATTCATTCCCTTGTCCGCCGAAGACCTTGCCGACCGGCTGACCGATGGCAGCGCGCACCCGGCCTTCGCCACCTTCGCCCCCTTGCTCGGCGCCTTGCGGAAAGTGAGTGATGTCGACGCCGCCGCGGCGCTGATCGACGACCATGTCCGCGCCCTGCTGGCCGATGCGCCGCCCGACGATCCGGCGATCCTCGCCGCGCATCGGGCGCTGGTCGACGACGAGATGACGAGCGTCGCCTGTCTGTCGGCGAAACTGTCGCTCTCCGAACGTTCGATCGAGCGCCTGTGCCACCGCGCCTTCGGCTTTTCGCCCAAATTGCTCCTGCGCCGCCAACGCTTCCTGCGCTCGCTCGGCCGCTTCATGCTCGACCCGTCGATGGCGTGGATCGATACGATGGATCATCATTATTACGACCAGGCGCAATTCACCCGCGACTTCCAGCGCTTCATGGGAATGAGCCCGCGCGACTATGCCGCGCGCCCCAAGCCGATATTGGGCGCCGCGGCGTTTGCGCGGGCTGCCGCTTTCGGCGCCGCGGTACAGGGTCTCCATCAGCCGGCCGGATAACCCCGTTTTCCGCCAAGTGACTTGACCCGCGCCGCGCGTTCGGTGCAAGCGGCAGGCGACGGACGCGCGGCTAGCCGCCCTATCCAAAGACCCAGAGAAATGCAGGCCGGCAGCGCCAGCGCCGCCGGAACAGGACGAACGACAATGAGCGACATTCAGGCCATTCAGACCCGGCTGGTGAGCGACATAGCGGCGGCGGGCGATCTCGATGCAATCGAGGCGCTGCGCGTGTCGGCGCTCGGCAAGGCGGGGACGATCACCGCCCTGCTCAAGACGCTGGGCGGCATGACCCCCGACGAGCGGCAGGCGAAGGGACCCGAAATCCACGCGCTACGCGAAACGGTCACCGCGGCGCTCGGCGCGCGCAAGGCGGCGCTCGATGCCGCCGCACTCGACATCAAACTCGCCGCCGAGGCGATCGACATGTCGCTGCCCGCCGACGCGGCGCCGCGCGGCAGCGTCCATCCGGTCAGCCAGGTGATGGACGAGCTCGCCGAAATCTTCGCCGACATGGGTTTCGCCGTCGCGACGGGTCCCGAGATCGAGGACGATTGGCGCAATTTCACCGCGCTCAACATTCCCGAAACGCATCCGGCGCGCGCGATGCACGACACTTTCTATTTCCCCGACCAGATGCGCGGGACGGCCGATGCCGGTCCGGGTGAAGGCGGCCGCATGCTGCTGCGCACGCACACCTCGCCGGTGCAGATCCGCACGATGATGTCGCAGGAGCCGCCGATCCGCATCATCGCGCCGGGCCGCGTATACCGCAGCGACAGCGACGCGACGCATACGCCGATGTTCCATCAGGTCGAAGGGCTCGTCATCGACCGCGGCATCCATATGGGTCACCTCAAATGGACCCTCGAAACCTTCCTCAAAGCCTATTTCGAGCGCGACGACATCGTGTTGCGCCTGCGCCCCAGCTATTTCCCCTTCACCGAACCCTCGGCCGAGGTTGATGTCGGCTACAAGCAGGAAAAGGGCCGCCGCATCGTCGGCGGTAACGGCGACGACGAGGGCCACGCGTGGATGGAGCTACTCGGCAGCGGCATGGTCAATCGCCGCGTCATCGCCAATTGCGGGCTCGACCCTGACGAATGGCAGGGCTTCGCCTTCGGGGTCGGCGTCGACCGGCTCGCGATGCTCAAATATGGCATGGACGACCTCCGCGCCTTCTTCGATGGCGACCTGCGCTGGCTATCGCATTACGGATTCGGCGCGCTGAGTGTTCCCACGCTGAGCGGAGGGATTTCGGCATGAAGATCACCCTCGACTGGCTGAAAGAGCATCTCGATGGCGCCTTCGACGTCGCCGACGTCGTCGCGGCGCTCAACCGCATCGGCCATGAGGTCGAAGGCGTCGAGAACCCCGCCGCGAAGTTCGCGGGCTTCCGCGTCGCGAAGGTGCTGACCGCCGAACGCCATCCGCAGGCGGACAAGCTGCAAGTGCTGACCGTTGACACTGGCGACGCCGGCGCACCGCTGACCGTCGTGTGCGGCGCGCCCAATGCGCGCGCCGGCCTGATCGGCGTGCTCGGCCTGCCCGGCGCGGTCGTGCCGGCGAACGGCATGGAGCTGAAGGTCGCCGCGGTGCGCGGGGTCGAATCGAACGGCATGATGTGCTCGACGCGCGAACTCGAGCTGGGCGATGACCATGACGGGATCATCGAACTGCCCGAAGATGCGCCGATCGGTACGCCCTTCGCCGACTATAGCGGCGCGGGCGATCCGGTGATCGACATTTCGATCACCCCGAACCGGCAGGACTGCATGGGCGTGCGCGGCATCGCGCGCGACCTCGCCGCCGCGGGGCTCGGCACGCTGAAACCGCTCGATATCCCGACGATTGCCGGAGAGGGCGCGCCCGCAACCAAAATCCGCACCGACGACCCCGAGGGTTGCCCCGCCTTTTTCGGCCGCACGATCAGCGGCGTCACCAACGGCACCGCCCCCGAATGGATGCGCCGCCGGCTGGAGGCGGTCGGGCAGCGCTCGATCTCGGCGCTCGTCGACATCAGCAATTATGTGATGTTTGACCTCGGCCGCCCGAGCCACATCTATGACCGCGCCCAGCTGACCGGCGCGCTCGTCGCGCGCCGCGCCAGGGATGGCGAAACCGCGACCGCGCTCAACGGCAAGGAATATGCGCTCACCGATACCATGACGGTGCTCGCCGACGACAGCGGCGTCCACGACATCGCAGGCATCATGGGCGGCGAGCATAGCGGGTGCAGCGAGACGACGACCGACGTGCTGCTCGAAATCGCCTATTTCACCCCCGAACGCATCGCGCTGACCGGCCAGGCGCTTGGCCTGGCCAGCGACGCGCGCAGCCGCTTCGAGCGCGGGGTCGATCCCGCGTTCCTCGACGACGCGACGGCGATCATCACCGCGCACGTCCTTGCGATCTGCGGCGGCACGCCCTCGGCCGTCACGCGCGCGGGGGCGCCGCCCGCCGAGGTGAAGACGGTCGATTACGACCCGGCGCTGTCGGCGACGCTCGGCGGTATCGCGATTGCACCCGAGCGGCAGCAAGAGATACTCGCCGCCCTCGGCTTCAGCGTCACCGACAATGGCGGCCGCTGGCGGGTCGCGGTGCCGAGCTGGCGCCGCGATGTCGATGGCGCCCCCGATATCGTCGAGGAAGTCGCGCGCATCACCGGCTTCGACGCCGTGGCATCGGTCCCGCTGCCGCGCACGGACGGCGTCGCAAAGCCGACCGCGACCGCCGAACAGCTCACCGAACGCCGCGTGCGTCGCGCCGCGGCCACGGCCGGCTTCGACGAAGCGGTGACCTGGTCGTTCATCAGCGAAAGCGACGCGGCGCCCTTCGGCGGCGGCACATGGAGCCTCGCCAATCCGATCAGCGAAGATTTGAAGGTCATGCGCCCGTCGCTGCTGCCCGGTCTGCTCGCCGCAGCGCAGCGCAACCAGAATCGCGGCGCGAACAGCATCCGCCTGTTCGAGATCGGCCGGCGCTACCTGTCCGACGCCGAGCATCCGACACTCGCCGTGCTGATGGCGGGCGACAAAAGCGCGCGCGGCTGGCAGGCGGGCAAGGCCGCGCCGTTCGACGCGTTCGACGCCAAGGCGGCGGCGCTGGCATTGCTCGAGGCTGCGGGCGCGCCCGCCGACCGGTTGCAGGTGATGGAGGCCGTGACGGCCGGCAGCATCTGGCACCCTGGCCAGTCGGGGACGCTGCGGCTCGGCCCCAAGGCGGTGCTCGCCGAATTCGGCGCGCTCCACCCGCTGTTGACGCGGCATTTCGACGTCGACGGCCCGGTGATGGCGGTGCAGGTCTTCCTCGATGCGATTCCCGTGAAGCGCGCAAGCGGCCCAGCGCGTGCGGCGTTCGCCCCGCCGGCGTTGCAATCGGTGCGCCGCGACTTTGCTTTCCTCGCGCCGGCGAGCCTCACCGCCGCCGATCTGGTGCGCGCGGTCCGCGGCGCCGACAAGGCGGCGATCGTCGATGCGCGCCTCTTCGACCGCTTCGCCGGCCAGGGCGTGCCCGAGGGTCAGGTGAGCCTCGCGGTCGAAGTCGAACTGCAGCCGCTGGAAAAGAGCTTCACCGACGCCGAATTGAAGGCGATCACCGACAAGGTGGTCGCCGCGGTGGCGAAGGTCGGAGCGGTGCTACGCGGCTGATCTTCGCAGCGGCGAGGGAAGAAAGGGAGAGTTTGAGATGACCACCCGCCACCTCGTCGACCGCGAGATCGCGCCGCTGATCGACCTGTTGCCACGCGTCGATCTCGATTCGGCGCCGATCGCCCAGATTCGCGCCAAGGCGGCGGAAACCTATTCGATCCTGCCGCCACCGGTGATCTTGCCCGAGAAGCTGCTCGTGCCGTCGATCCATGGCGGACCCGACATAATTGTTTTTCTCTACCGTCCTGCCGCAACGCGTCCGGGTGGCGGCGCCATCCTGCACATCCATGGCGGCGGCATGGTGATGGGATCGGTCCAACAGATGCAGGCAGGGCCGGCCGCGCTGGCGGCCGCAGCGGGCGTTCCCGTCGCGTCGGTCGAATATCGTCTCGCGCCCGAAAACCCCTTTCCGGCGCCGCAGGAAGATTGCCATTCGGCACTGAGCTGGCTTGCCGGACAAGCCGAAGCGCTCGGCTTCGACGCGGGCCGGATCATCGTCGCGGGCGAGAGCGCGGGCGGCGGGCTGGCCGCGGCACTCGCGATCATGGCGCGCGATCTTGGCGGCCCGGCGATCACGGGCCAGCTTCTGACCTATCCGATGCTCGACCATCGTACCGGCAGCGATGCCTGTCCGTACGATAATCCTTCGACCGGCGAGTTCATCTGGACGCGCGCGAGCAACCGCTTCGGCTGGCGCGCACTGCAGGGCGACTACGAGATCGACGATGCCCGGCGCGGCTGGTTTTCGCCGAGCCTTGCCGACGATCTATCGCACCTGCCCCCCGCCTATATCGCGACCGGCAGCCTCGACCTCTTCTTCGACGAGAATCTCGACTATGCGCGCCGGCTCGTCGCGGCGGGCGTGCCCGTCGACCTGCACAGCTATGCCGGCGCGATCCATGCGTTCAACGCGATCCCCAACGCCGCGCTGTCGCAACGTTTCAACGGCGGACTGCTGGCGGCGGCGGCGATCATGACGGGGCCGGCAAACAGCTAAAGGCAAGCATCCTCGGCGATATGGTTTTGGCGAAATATTGCCCTATATCGGACCCAAGATGAGGGACGGACATGCCCGGTCATAGCCATTATCAGCTTTTCGAAACCGTCGCCGGCGTCGCGGCCATCGGCTGGACGAGCACCGGCATCGTGAGTTTTCGCCTGCCTGCGCCGACCGCGGCCGAAACCGAGCGCGGCATTTTGCGCCGCCTGGCGGGCGCCATGCGTACGGAGCCGCCGGCCGAAATAGTGGCGGTAATCGAGGACGCCATCCGCTATTTCGAAGGCGAGCGGATCGAGTTTTTCGACGTACCGGTCGATCTGGGCGAACAGCCGCCCTTCTTCGCGCAAGTCTATGCTTTGGTGCGCAAGCTCGGCTGGGGCGAAACGACGACTTATGGCGCCGTCGCGCGGGCGCTTGATGCGGGGCCGGAACATGCCCGCGCCGTCGGGCAGGCGATGGCGGCGAATCCCGTCCCGCTGATCGTCCCCTGTCACCGCGTCTTGGCGGCGGGCGGCAAGATCGGAGGCTTCTCCGCGCCGGGCGGTTCGACGTCCAAGGCCCGGATGCTCGAACTCGAAGGTGTGCCCATCGCCGTTGCCCCGGTTCAACAGGGGTTTGATTTCTAGGCTGCGACCGCATCCTCGCTGTGGCTCGTCGCCGCTTCGAGCAGGCGTTTCTCGAGGCTCTTCACCCGCGCCGCACTGTCGATCTTGTCGCCGATCAGGTCGGTGACATAGAAGGTGTCGACCGCGCGCTCGCCATAGGTCGCGACATGCGCGCTGTGCACCGTCACCTTCGACTGGAACAACGCATAGGCGAGCTGGTTGAGCAGCGCGGGACGGTCCTGCGCATTGACCTCGATCACGGTGAAACGGTTCGACGCCTTATTGTCGACAAAGACGTTCGGCGCGACGCGGAACGCTTCGGCGCGTGTACGCGGCAGCGCGCGCGCTTCGAGTTTGGGCAGCAATTTGTGGCGGTTGGCGAGCGCATCTTCGATCGCGCGCGTCAGCCGACCGATCTGACCAGCCTCGGCGAAAGGACGCCCCAGCGGATCCTGGACGAGGAAATTGTCGAGCGCCAGCCCGTCGCGCGTCGTGTGGATGCGCGCATCGATGATGTTGCCGCCGGCGAGGTGGATGCCGCCCGCCATGCGGTAGAAAAGCCCCGGATGGTCGGCGGCGAGCACCATCACCAGCGTCGCGCCGCGATCCTCGTCGGGCACCGCGGCGATGTGGAGCGGAGCATCGCCCGCTTCGCGGATGTGGCGCAGGTTCGCCGCGATCACTTCGACCGGTTCGGCGATCCAATAGCTTTCGGGAAGCGGCCGGATCAGCTTTGCAAAGCCCTTATCGTCGAGGCCGAGCAGCGCTTGCGCCGCGTCCTTTTTCGCCGCGATCCGCGTCTCGCGCCCCTTCTGCTTGTGCCCGAGACGCAGCACTTCCTCGGCGGCGTCGAACAATTCGGTGAGCAATTGGCGCTTCCAGCTGTTCCATACCCCGGGACCGACGGCGCGAATATCGACGACGGTGAGCACGAGCAGCAGGCGCAGGCGCTCGGGCGATTGCACGACCTGCGCGAAATCGAGGATCGTCTTGAAATCGGCGAGGTCGCGCTTGAACGCGGTCGCCGACATGAGGAGATGATAGCGCACGAGCCACGAAACGGTTTCGGTCTCGGCCTCGTTCAGACCCAGCCGCGGGCAGACGCGCAGCGCGAGTTCGGCGCCGAGCACGCTATGGTCGCCGCCGCGCCCCTTGGCGATATCGTGGAGCAGCACGGCCAGATAGATGACGCGCCGCGAATGGATCTGGTCCATGATCGCGGTCGACAGCGGATGGTCGTCCTTCAGCCGGTTCTGCTCGATGTCCGCCAAGAGCCCGATGGCGCGGATCGTATGCTCGTCGACGGTATAATGATGATACATGTCGAACTGCATCTGCGCGACGACGCGGCCGAAATCGGGCACGAAACGGCCGAACACCCCCGCCTCGTTCATCCAGCGCAGCACCGTTTCGGGATCGCGCGGGGACGTCAGCACGTCGATGAACAGTTCGTTCGCGCGCGCGATGCGGCGGACGCCGCGCGCATCGATCAGCTTCGCATCGTGGCGCGCCTGGCGCATCGCCTGCGGATGGATTTCGAGGCCGTGCTTGTCGGCGAGTGCGAAAATCTCGACCAGCCGCACGGGATCCGACTGAAAGAAATCGTCGCTGGGCAACGCGAGCCGGCCGCGGTCGAGGACGAAGCCGTGAAGCTTGCCCGGGCGTCGGCGGATCGTCGGCAGGAAGCGCCGCCCGCGCGCCGCCATCTGGTCGTCGAGATGCGCCAGAAACGTGCCGGTGACGTCACCGACGCTTTTTGCATGGAGGAAATAGAGCTGCATGAAGCGCTCGACCGCGCTCTTGCCCGGGCGGTCGGCGAAGTGCATCCGCCGCGCGATTTCGGGCTGGAAATCGAAGGTCAGCCGGTCCTCGGCGCGCCCCGCGAGGATATGGAGGTGACAGCGCACCGCGAGGAGGAAATTTTCGGCGCGTTCGAACTGGCGAAGCTCGCGCCCCGACATCAGCCCCGCATCGACCAGCTCGGGGACGGTGCGGACGCGATGGATGAACTTGCCGATCCAGAAGAGCGTGTGGAGGTCGCGCAGACCGCCCTTCCCTTCCTTCACATTGGGTTCGACGACATAGCGCGAATCGCCCATGCGCTTGTGGCGTTCGTCGCGCTCGGCGAGTTTTTCGGCTACGAATGCCCGCGCATTGCCCGCGACGACCTCGGCGTCGAAGCGCGCCGACGCCTGGTCATAAAGCGCACGGTCGCCCCAGATGAAACGCCCCTCGAGCAGCGCAGTGCGGATCGTCAGATCCTCCTTCGCCGCGCGCACCATCTCGTCGAGCGACCGGCTCGAATGACCGACCTTCAGCCCGAGGTCCCACAAGGTATAGAGCTGCGCCTCGATCACCTGTTCGGTCCAGCTCGTCTGCTTGAACGGGGTGAGGAAGCCGATGTCGATATCGCTGTGCGGAGCCATTTCGCCGCGGCCGTAGCCGCCGACCGCGATCAGCGTGATGCGCTCGCCCGCCGAGCGATTGGCCGAGGGGTATAGATAGCCGGTGGTGAAATCATGGCTGAGCCGGATGATCTGGTCGATCAGGAACGCCGTCGCATTGGCGACGACCCGCCCCGACGACGGCCGTTCGAGCAACCGGCGCTCGATCTCGGCGCGGCCATCTTCGAGCGCGCCCTTGAGCAGATCGACCATCGCGCGGCGGCGTTTGCCGGTGTCGCTCGTTTCACTGGCGATCTCTTCGAGCCGCCCCGACAGCGCGCGACGATCGATGATCGCGCGGCGGTGGTCGAGATTGTCGAACAGGTCGCTCATCGCTCATCCGCCATAAGCCGCTTGAGCGTGTAGAGCGCGTCGAGCGCCTCGCGCGGGGCGAGCGCATCGGGGTCGATGCCCGCGAGCGCCTCGCGCAGCGCATCCTTCGCCGCCGCGGGTGCCTCGGCGAGCGTCGCGGCGAACAGCGGCAGATCGTCGAGCCCCGCAGCAAGCCCGCCGGTCTTCTCACGCCCCGCCTCGAGCTTGGCGAGCACCGCCTCGGCGCGCTTCACCACCCCCGCGGGAACGCCCGCGAGGCGCGCGACCGCGAGGCCGTAGCTGCGGTCGGCGGGGCCGTCGGCGAGTTCGTGGAGCAGCACCAGATCGCCCTGCCACTCGCGCGCGCGGACATGGTGGAGCGAGAGCGCATTCAGCGTTTCGGCAAGCCGGGTCAGCTCGTGATAGTGGGTGGCGAAGAGGCAGCGGCACTTGTTGACCTCGTGCACCGCCTCGACGACCGACCAGGCGAGCGCGAGCCCGTCATAGGTCGAGGTGCCGCGCCCGACCTCGTCGAGAATGACGAAGCTTTGCGGGGTCGCCTGCGCAAGGATCGCTGCGGTCTCGACCATCTCGACCATGAAGGTCGAGCGCCCGCGCGCGAGATTGTCGCTCGCCCCGACGCGGCTGAACAATCGGTCGACAAGCCCGAGCTTCGCCGATGCGGCGGGGACGAACCCGCCCGCCTGCGCGAGCACGACGATCAGGGCATTCTGGCGGAGGAAGGTCGATTTACCGCCCATATTCGGGCCGGTGACGAGCCACAGCCGGTCGGCCTCCGACAGCGAGACATCGTTGGGCACGAAACGCTCGCCCGATTTGGCGAGCGCGGCCTCGACCACCGGGTGACGGCCACCGCTGACGTCGAGGCACGGCTCGTCGGCGAGGTCGGGGCGGCACCAATTGTGGCTCATCGCATGGTCGGCGAGCGCCGCGGCGACGTCGATGCGTGCGAGCACGTCGCAGCTCGCAGCGATCGCCTCGCGCCGCTGGATCGCCGCGTCGGTCAGCGATTCGAGATGCGCGGCCTCGGCTGCGATCGCATGCACACCCGCCTGCGTCACCCGGCTCGCGGCTTCGTGGAGGTCCGACGAGTTGAAGCGCACGACGCCCGCGAGCGTCTGGCGGTGCGTGAAGCCCGATTCGGGCGCCATCAGCGCGTCGGCGTGCTTCGCGGGCACCTCGACATGATAGCCGAGGACGCCATTATGGCGGATCTTGAGCGAGGCGATGCCGGTGCGGTCGCGATAATCGGCTTCGAGCAGCGCGATCGCTTTCCGCCCGTCGCGCGCGGTTTCGCGCAGCGCGTCGAGCGCATGGTCATAACCCTCCGCAACATAGCCGCCCTGCGCGGCGTCGACCGGCGGGGTTTCGATCAGCGCGCGGCTGAGTTCGTCGACGAGCGTGCCATGGCCGTCGAGCCCCGGAAGCAGCCGCGCGAGCAAGGGCGGCAGGCCGGCACGGCGCGCAAGCCGTTCGCGCAAGAGCCGCGCGCCGCCGAGCGCATCGCGCAGCTGCGCGAGGTC
>NZ_DATFFD010000254.1:0-9272 GCF_035250425.1 Sphingopyxis sp. | reverse complement strand
GATCGAGAAGGCGCTCGGCGTCGGGTATGAAGACTGGTCCGAATGGCTGTTCTGCGACCGTGCGATCGCCGCGCAGACGCAGAATGTCGGACCGCCGCGCCCCTATACGCTCGCCCATGCGCAGGATGCCGGCTGGCGCTGGCGCATCCCGCTTCAGCACCGCGTCGGCAACGGCTATGTCTATTCGAGCGCGCATCTGTCCGACGACGAAGCTTGCAACGCGATATTGGGGGCGATCGAGGGCGAACCGCTCGCCGACCCGCGCGTGCTGCGCTTTCGCGCGGGCCGGCGCACGAAAAGCTGGGACCGCAACGTCGTCGCGATCGGCCTCGCCAGCGGTTTCCTCGAACCACTCGAATCGACGAGCATCCATCTGGTGCAGCAGGCGGTGACGCGGCTGGTCGAACTGTTCCCCGAACGCCGCGTCGATGCCGCCGACCGCGACACGTTCAACGCCCTGGTCGACCGCGAATATGACCGTATTCGCGACTTTCTGATCCTCCATTATCACGCAACGCGGCGCGACGATTCGGACTTCTGGAACCATGTGCGCACGATGGCAGTGCCCGAAACGCTACAGCGCAAGATCGACCTTTGGCGGACGAGCGCGCGCGTCGAACTCTACACGCAGGGTCTGTTTCTCGAGGCGAGCTGGGTCGCGGTCTATCTCGGTCAGGGGGTCGTTCCGGCATCCTATGACCAGCGCGCCGATACACCATCGCGGGACCGTCTTGCGGGTTCGATGGGCGAACTCGACCAAGCAATCCGCCGGCGCGTCGCGGCCTGGCCCGACCATGCCGACTATCTGCGGCGAGCCGGCGCGTGGGAAGCGGCATGACCGCGGCGACGGGCCTGACGCGGTCGATATTGATCGTCGGCGATGGCGTGGTCGGACTGGCCGCGGCGATCGCGCTGCACTGCGCGCTGCCGGGCGCCGCGATCCGACTGGTGCAATTGCCGGGCGACGGGAGCAGCTGGCTCAATCGACTGGGCGCGGCGAGCCCGACGATCCATCGTTTCCACAGGCAGGTCGGGCTCGACCCCCAGCTGTTCGCCCGCCGGACCAACGCCGAGCCGGTGGATCTGCGCCTCTATATCCGCGATGGACAACCGCCGGTTCGCGAAGCGAGCACCGCGACGATCCCCTTTGTCGAAGGCGTGCCGCTACATCACATCTGGCTGCGCCACCGGCTCGAGAGCGGCGAAAACGCACCCGATTTCGCTGCGATGTTGCTCGCGCTGCGCGAAGCGCGCAGCGACGAGGGCGGATTTGGCGCCCGCTTCGACATGGCCGCCTATCAAAGCCTGCTGTGCGAGATGGCGGCGGCGCTGGACATCGACGTCACGTCGGCGACCGAAGTGGTTGTCGCCGCAGAGAATGGCGCGATCAGGGGCATTGCGTCCGATGGCGGCGACGTCATGACCGCGGATCTCTATATCGACGCGGCCGGTCCGCGCTCGCGCTTGCTCGCCCCACTCGGGGTCGGCTGGACCAGCTGGTCGGGCTGGTTGCCAAGGCTGTCCCTTTCGGTTTCGCCGGACGGCGGCGGCACGGCGGGCCAGGAGCGGTTGACCTATGCCGACAGCGGCATCGCCTGGCAGACACGCCACTGGCGCGCCGTGCTCGCGCCCGATGCCGCCGCACCCGGCCCCGGCTGCCTAAGCCGCTACTGGCTTGGCAATGTTGCCGCCATCGGCGAAGCCGCCGCGCGCGCGCCGGCCGCCGATGGCATCGGCCTCGGCATCGCGCTGGAGGATATTTTGCGCCTGATCGCGCTGTTGCCGCGACCCGACGGTGACGGGCACGAGCAGCGCGAATATGACCGTCGCACCGCGATCGCCTACCGCACGCTCGCCAACTGGAGCAGCCTGACACTTGCACCAGATGCCGCCGGCCCGCCGGGGCTCGCTGAAACAGGCGCGGCCTTTGCCGCGCGCGGCCGCATTGCGATCGACGAGCTCAGCCCGATCCAGCCCGGCGAGTGGCTCGCGCGCCTGATGACGCTCTACCCCACGCCGCGCCGCGTCGACCCGACCGCGCTGGCGCTGCCCGAGGCCGTAATCCGTTCCACCATCGCACGCGCGGGGCCAGCTTTGCCGCTAAAGGTGCCGACATGAGCAAGGTCGAAACGCCCTTCCGGCTGACTACCTGCGGCGCGGCGCGCTTCAGCCTCGCCGAGGTGCGGCCAGCCTCGGTCGCGGGTGGGATAATCCCTGCCCATGAGTGACTGGCTGACCCGTGCGGCGCCGATTGCCGAGGCCGATGCACGCGACGCCGGGGCGGCACAGGTGGCGCTGGCGGCGGCGAACGGGCGCCCGTTGGTGCTGCGCGGGCTGACCGCGCATTGGCCGTTGGTCGCGGCGGCGCGGCAGGGCATCGCGGCGCTGGCGGAGCGGCTGGCGGGCTATGGCCAGGGCGCGCCGATGAACGTCTTCACCGCGCCGCCGGGAACGCGCGGCCACTATTTCTACCGCGACGATATGGCGGGGTTCAATTTCCGCACCGAACGGGCAACGATGCCCGAGCTGCTGGACCGGCTGCTGTGGGCGAGCGAGCAAGCCGACCCGCCCAGCTTTTACGCGGGGTCGACCCCCGCCGCCGATTTCATGCCCGGCTTTCTCGCCAACCATATGTTGCCGGTCGACGCGCCGGGCGCGATACCGCGCCTGTGGACCGGCAACGCCTCGCACATCGCGACCCATTTCGACCAGTCGGACAATATCGCAGTCATCGTATCGGGCGTCCGCCGGTTCGTCCTGTTTCCGCCCGATCAAGTCGCGAACCTCTATCTCGGCCCGCTCAACAAGACTCCCGCGGGGCAACCGGTGAGCATGGTCGCGGTCGACGATCCCGACCTTGCGCGCTACCCGCGCTTTGCCGGCGCAATGGCCACCGCACAGGTCGCGACGCTCGATCCGGGCGACGCGATCTTCATTCCCTCGCTCTGGTGGCACAACATCCGCGCCACCGGGCCGCTCAACCTGATGGTCAACTATTGGTGCGATGCCGGTGCCCGGAGTTCGCCCCTGCTCGCCTTTGCCCACAGCCTGCTCGCCATCCGCGACCTCCCCGCCGCCGAACGCGCCGCATGGCGGACATGGTTCGATCATTTCATCTTTGGCGATAACGCCGCAACCGCTGCCGATCATCTGCCCCCGCAGGCGCAAGGCGTGCAAGGCGCCGCGTCGCCCGAACGCGACGAAACGATCCGCAATTTCGTGCTGCGCGGATTGATGGGGCCGCGTTAGTTCCCGACCAAGCGCGCGACATAGTCGGCGTGACTGGGCATCGCGCGTGCCTGGTCGTCGAACACCGAAGCGATCCGTTCCATCGCCGCGACGATCCGGTCGTCGTCGGTCGCATCGACGAGCGGATCGTAACCCTCGGGAAGGATGTTCTGCCCCAGCAAAACCGCCGCCCAATTGGCGATCCCGAACAGGTCGTGGTCGAAGCGGCGGATGCGCCCCCTGGTGCGGAACAGTTCGATCTTCTGCGCCAGGCTGTCGGGGATATCCATCGCCGCCATGTCGCGCCAGAAGGGCGTGTCGGTGCGCGCGGTCGCCTTGTAATGCAGGACGATGAAATCGCGGACATATTCATATTGATCGATCATCAGCCGGTTATATTCGTCGCGCTCGACGGCGCTGAACGCCATGTCGGGGAACAGCCAGAACAGCTTGTTGATGCCGGTCTGGATCAGGTGGATGCTCGTCGATTCGAGCGGCTCGATAAACCCGCCCGCGAGCCCCAGCCCAACGACATTGCCCTCCCACAAGCGTTCGCGTACCCCAGCGGTAAAACGAAGCGGGCGCGGTTCGGCCAGCGCTTCGCCATCCAGATTGGCGAGCAACGTCGCGCGCGCCTCGTCGTCGGTCGCATGACGGCTCGAATAGACGACGCCGTTGCCGGTGCGGTGCTGGAGCGGAATGCGCCATTGCCAGCCGAACCCGTGCGCGGTGGCGCGCGTCGCGGGGATCAGCGGTTCGATCCGCGCCGACGGCACGGCCATTGCCCGGTCGCACGGCAGCCAGTGCGACCAGTCGCGATAGGCGACCCCCATTTCCCTGCCGAGCAGCAGGCTGACGAAGCCCGAACAGTCGATGAAGAAATCGCCCGCGATTTCGCGTCCGTCGGTGAGATGCAGCGAAGTGACATGCCCGCTCGCCCCGTCACGATCGACGCCCTCGATCCGGCCCTCGATCCGCTGCACCCCGCCCGCTTCGGCGCGGCGGCGCAGAAAAGCGGCGTAAAGCGCGGCATCGAAATGATAGGCCGTCGCCATCTGGTGCAACGGCGAGCGCGGATCTCCGCTTTGCGGCGCACAGCCGCCGCGGCGCACGGCCGCCCCTGTAATGAAATAGTCCGTGAAGGGCCGGATCCGCGGATCGCCCCGGTGCTTCAGCCAGAACTGGTGGAACGCAATTCCTTCGAAATTATGCCCGGGGTCGCCGAAGGGATGAAGATAGCGCTCGCCGAGCGCGCCCCAGTCGACGAACTCGATCCCGAGCTTGAAGGTCGCCTGCGTCTCGCGGATGAACTCGGCCTCGTCGATGCCCAGCATGCGATTGAAATCGCGGATCGGCGGAATCGTCGCCTCGCCGACGCCCACCGTGCCGATGGCGTCGGATTCGACGAGGATGATCCGCCGCTGGCCGTCGTTCAGGAACCGCGCCGCGGCGGCTGCGACCATCCATCCCGCTGTGCCGCCGCCCACGATGACGACGGTTCGGATCGGCGCGCCGCCCTCGGTCATATACGCTCCCATGCATCAAAGGCGATGCGTGCGCGGATCGTTTCGCCCGGCGCCGCAACCGGCATCGGCTGCCCCGCCCCGCCAAGATTCAGCGCATTGTTGCCGTGTGGCACGGGTTCGAAGCAGAAGAAACGGGCATCGGCGGGGGTGTAGACGACTGCGCACGACAGGTCGGACAGGATGGTCAGGCCGAGCGGGCGGTCGTCCCACCAGATAGCGGCGCGGCCATCCCACCCGTCATAACAATTATCGCTTTCGCAACCCGCGATCGCGCGGCCCGCCGCAAAGTCGGTTGCCGTATCGGACGCGATAGCGCGCAACGGCAACTGGTCGGCTCCGGCAAGCCACATCTGTTCGGCGGTAAATTGCAGATGCGCTTTGGCGGCGTCGAAATAGGGATGCATTCCAATTGCCAGCGGCACGGCGCCGGCGCTGCGGTTGGTGACGATCAGATCGACCGTCAGCCCCTCGGGCGCCAACGCGAACCGCTGCTCAGCCGAAAAGGCCCACGGCCAGTCCGCGTCGCCGCGATGCTCATATCGCAGCACAGCATGGGCATCGGTGCTTTCGGTGACCGCCCACCCCCGCAGCCAGCCGACGCCGTGCAACGGATAGACAAACCCGGCCATGTTCGGCGGCAACCGGCGCGCCAGGCCGTCCCACATAAAGGAGCCGCCGCCGATGCGGTTCGAATAGGGCACGAGCGGGAAGCTCGCCGTCGCCCGCGGATCCCAGCCCGGCTGGGCGGCGATTCCGCTCTCATAAAACATCGGCTGGTCGCCGATCCGCCAAGCCGCAATCGCGCCGCCGGCCTCGGGCACAAGCGTCAGCCGCGACGGCCCTGCCGTCAGCGTCCGCGTCGCGAACGGTCGGTCGGCGCTCATTTGCCCGCAGCTTGGCCCGCTTCGCGCAAGACATAGACGGGGCCGATCTCGATCGCCTGCGCCGCCCCGGCGGTGTGCAGCGCCAGTTGTCCGGTCCCCGCCGCGAGCGCGAGCGACGCGGTGGTGCCGATCTGATAGAGCCGCCAGTTCGGACCCACCGTCAGCATATTGTCGGCAAAGCCGTCATAAGGTGCAGCATTTTGTTGCACCCGGACCGCCAGCTTGCCCTGCCCGTCAGGGGTCGATGCCGACACCGTGCGCGCCAGCACCGCGATGCGCAGGCGGTCGCCCTTCGCGATCGCGTCGCGCAGCGGCACCGCGGCGCCCGCGTCGAACACATTGGCCCCCGCCGCACCGACCGTCAGCAGGGTCGCGACCCGGCCATAGACGTTGGTCGTCGTCGCCCTCGCCGCCTGCTTGTCGCCATAGAGCAGCCATTCGCGGTTTGCCGGATCGTTGAGCAGGGTGCCCTTTCCGGCCAGTTGCGGCGGCAGTTCGGGGTCGGGGGCGGGCGCCGCAGTGTGGGGCGCCTGGCGGATCGACTTCGCGCCCTCGACGATGATGACTTGTCCGATCTCGATCGTCTGCCGCGCTCCGGCCAGTTGCAGCCCGAGAACCGCCTGCCCCTTCGGCACATCGCGGTTGGCCGTGGCGGGCACTTCATAGAGCTGCCATTCGGAACCAACGGTCAGCACCGTGTCGCCGAACCCCGCATAGGGGGCGACATTCTGCTGGAAACGGACGCCGATCCGTCCCTTGCCGTCGGGGGCGTCGGACTTGACGGTGCGCGCCCAGAAGGCCGCGACATAGTCACCCTTGGTCCGCAGCGCGGTGCGGATCGGCACATTGGCACCGGCGTCATAGGCCGCGACCCCAAGCGATTGCAGCGCGAACTGCATCGCGGCGCCGCCGCCCGGGATGTCCGCCGATTTGACGATCCTCGACTTCATGATCGCGCCGAAGGTGGCCCAATTCAGCGCCGAGGGGTCATTGATCAGTGTGCCCGGCAGGCTGTCGTCGAGCGCCTGCAGTTCGGGCGTCGCCTGCCGCTCGCCCGCGGATGCCGGCGGAGCCGCGGCGGGCGACGGCGCGCTCGTCGGATCGGGCAGCCCGATCGCACCGCGCATGCCGGGCAACCACGCCTTCTTCTCGCTGTCATAGAAGGGAAAGGTGTTGGTATAGGCCCAAGTGCACATGCCGACGCCGAGCGGCGCGAAGGCCTTGGTCACCGCGGCATGATATTGCACCCGCTGATCAGGCGGAACGGTCGTATGCGCCCCCGTTTCGCCCATGAAGGGGAGCAGGCCGGTGCGCGCCGCGTAATCGCGAATCTTCTGCACATCGCGCACCAGCCGCGCGGCATCGTCGGCGCTGCCATAGGTGCGCCCCAGCGGCGGCACCGGATCGACCCACGTCGCTCCCTGATGGGTAAAATCGAACGGCTCATAATAATGAAAGGTCGGATAGACGTGCGGATCATCGGGCAATTTCAGCGTTTTGAGTGAATCGATGCCGCTCCAGAACTCGCCACCGATGATCACCGGCCGGTCGGGATTGGTGGCGCGCACCGCCGCCAGCGCCGGCGACAGCGCTTCGAGCAGGTTGGCGTTGGTGAACTTGTCGTGCGGCTCATTCTCCAGCTCGAACCACAATGTCTTGGCGGGTTGGTCCGCAAAGGCGACGCCGATCTGTTTCCAGATCCCGGCAAAGCGCGGCGCGCTGCCCAACGGATCGCTGTGCATCGATTCGAAATTATGGCTGTCGAGTATGACGTTGAGCCCTGCCGCCTGCGCCGCGCCGACCAGATGCTGCACCCGCGCGAGGAATGCCGGATCGATCGTGTAGGGCGCCTCCTTTCCGGCGTGGCTGTCCCAGCGCACCGGCAAGCGAATGGTCTTGAAACCGGCCGAGGCAATATTGGCGAAATCGCTGTCGGCAATTCGATGCCCGCCCCATTCCGTTTCGGTTGGCGGCTCAAGGCTGTTGCCCATGTTGATGCAAGGCCCGACGGGCAGCCCGCGAGGAGCCGCCATACTGCTTGCCGGTGCCGCGATCGACGCGATCGTCGCGGCAAGCATCATTGCCTTTTTCATCCAGACCCTCCCCAACCGGCCATCGTAGATCGTGGCTTGCCACATTATGGTAGCGCTACCAGTTCGCGGGGTCAAAACCTAATTGGGCCATCCCCTAGGGCGAATCCTGTTTCGGCAAGGGCATCGTCAGCGGCGGGATTGGGACAGGTCTTCCCATCGCCGATCGGTCGTTCAGACGTGGTCGATGCACGTCCCTATCGCGGTTTGGGCACCGAGATATACACACCCCCGGTGTTCGGATCGACCGAGAGATAGGGCGAGCTCTTGCATGGGAAGGAGGCGTTCATCGCCATCAGGAACAGATGGTGCGTGGACAATTGCCTGGTCTGTGGATTGTCGCGAAGGAATTTGTGAAACACGTCGCGATACTGCTCGTAGGTCGCACCGGCCTGCGGGCAGTACACGGCCTCTTCGGGCGTTTTCCCCGTGTTCATCACCGGCGCATCGGCGATGCCCATGAAATATCCGATGCAAGCGCTATAATCCTTCGGACCCGCGACGCATTGGCTGTAATAGGAATTGCCGCCCGCAAGGCTTTCGCGCTTCTGAAAGGCCGCGCTGTCAGCCGGCGACAATGCCGCGAACAGGGCCAGAACAATCAAC
This sequence comes from Sphingopyxis sp., assembly GCF_035250425.1. Classification (GTDB taxonomy): domain Bacteria; phylum Pseudomonadota; class Alphaproteobacteria; order Sphingomonadales; family Sphingomonadaceae; genus Sphingopyxis. The sequence continues at coordinate 938 of NZ_DATFFD010000254.1, read as the reverse complement.
CGCTTCATTCGCCCTCCCCAGGGACTTTTCCCTAGCGGCTTCCTATACCCGATATGCCGCCGGGCCTAATGCTAATGCGCCAAGCTTTTTATCCTGCCAAACAGATCGAAATTGCTTCCGCTGCCTGCTAGGAACGCGGACTGAAGGGATCAACGTGTTCGACGTCCTCGCGTTTCTGGCCATTATCATCCTGTTCATCCTGTTGATGGACACCCGCGGCCGGTTGAAACGGGCCGAGGCGACGCTGTTGGAGGCGGCCAAACGGATCGGCGCGCTGCAGCGCGGAGCCGGGCCGCCCGTGACCGAGGACGCGGATGTTGAGATCGCGGCAACGGTCCACGAAGTCGCCGTTCCGGTGCAGAGCCAGCCCGCCGCTGCTGCCGGCGCAACACCGCTCCCCGTGCGATCGGCCGATCCCGTCGAGAGCATTATTGAAACGCCGCCCTCACCCGCCGCCGTCGCGGCGCCTGCGCCGAAACCATCAAAGACGCCCGCTCCGGCCGAGCCGCCCGTCAGCCTCGCGTCGCGGTTCGAGAATCTGTTCGGAAAGACGCTGCCGATCTGGGCCGGCGGGCTCACGCTCGCGATCGCCGGCGTGTTGATCGTTCGCTATGCGATCGATGCTGGCTTTTTCGCGCGCATCTTCACCCCCGGCGTGCAGATCGTCGCCGGGCTATTGTTCGGCTTCACGCTGATCGGCGGCGCCGAATATGCATGGCGTAACGAGGAAAAATTGCGCGACGTCCGCGTGCCCCAAGCGCTTTCAGGCGCGGGCATCGCGACACTCTATGCCGCGATCATGGTCGCGGCGAACGTCTATCAACTGATCGGGCCGCTGCTCGCCTTCCTCGCGCTCGCGCTCGTCACCGCCGCGGCGCTCGGCCTGTCGCTCCGGTTCGGCCCGCCCAGCGCGCTGCTCGGCCTGGCGGGCGGGCTGG
>NZ_DATFFD010000253.1:0-10975 GCF_035250425.1 Sphingopyxis sp. | reverse complement strand
CGTGATCATGATGGTCGGCCTTCAGGGCTCGGGCAAGACCACGACGACCGCGAAGATCGCCAAGCGGCTCAAGGAAAAAGAGCGCAAGAAGGTGCTGATGGCGTCGCTCGACGTCAACCGCCCCGCCGCGCAGGAACAGCTCGCCGTCCTCGGCACCCAGATCGACGTCGCGACCTTGCCGATCGTCGCGGGGCAGGGGCCGGTCGAAATCGCGCAGCGCGCGCTGCAGGCCGCGAAGCTTCAGGGCTATGACGTCCTGATGCTCGACACCGCGGGCCGCCTCCACGTCGACCAGCAACTGATGGACGAGATGCAGGCGGTGTCGCGCACGGCGAACCCCGCCGAAACCCTGCTCGTCGTCGACAGCCTGACCGGGCAGGATGCGGTGCAGGTCGCGCAGCGCTTCACCGATCAGGTGCCGCTCACCGGCGTCGTGCTCACCCGCATGGACGGCGACGCGCGCGGCGGTGCCGCGCTCTCGATGCGCGCGGTCACCGGCAAGCCGATCAAATTCGCGGGTACGGGTGAAAAGCTCGACGGGCTCGAACTCTTCCAGCCCTCGCGCATTGCGGGCCGCATCCTCGGCATGGGCGACGTCGTCAGCCTCGTCGAACGCGCCGCCGAAACGATCCAGGCCGAAGAGGCCGAGGCGATGGCCGCGAAGATGGCCAAGGGCCAGTTCGACCTCAACGATCTTCGCACGCAATTGAACCAGATGCGCCGCATGGGCGGCCTCGGCGCGCTCGCCGGCATGATCCCCGGGATCAAGAAGGCGCAGGTCGCAGCCGCGCAGGGCGGCGCCGACGACAAGATGCTCGTCCATTTCGACGCGATCATGGGCTCGATGACCCCCAAGGAACGCGCGAAGCCCGAAATCCTGACCGCGAAGCGCAAGATCCGCATCGCCAACGGCTCGGGCACGACGGTGCAGCAGGTCAACAAGGTGCTGAAGATGCACCAGGAAATGGCCAGCGCGATGAAAAAGATCCGCAAGATGGGCGGGCTCAAGGGTCTCGGCGCGCTGTTCGGCAAGGGCGGCGGCATTCCCGGAATGGGCGGTATGGGCGGCGGCGGGGGCGGTGGCCTCCCCGGCCTCGGTGGCGGCGGATCGATCCCGCCCGAGCTCGCTAATTTGATGAATAAGAAGAAATAATCAACCCGACTTTAAACGTTAAACTCTGAAGGAAAATATCATGGCAACCTCCATTCGCCTCGCACGCGGCGGTTCGAAAAAGCGTCCTTACTACAAGATCGTCGTCGCCGATTCGCGCAGCCCGCGCGACGGCCGCTTCATCGAGCGTATCGGCAGCTACAACCCGCTGCTCGCCAAGGACAATCCTGAGCGTATCAAGCTCGACGCCGACCGTGCGAAGCATTGGGTCTCGGTTGGCGCGCAGCCGACCGACCGCGTCGCCCGCTTCCTCGACGCCGCGGGCGTTCTCGAACGCGCTGCCCGCAACAACCCGAACAAGGCTGTCCCCGGCGAAAAGGCCAAGGAACGCGCCGAAGAAAAGGCCCAGAAGCTGGCTGACGCCGAAGAAGCCGCAGCCGCCGCTGCCGCCGCTCCGGCGCCCGAACCCGTGGTCGAAGAAGCCGCTTCGGAAGTGGCCGCCGAAGAAGCGCCTGCCGCTGAAGAAGCTGCCGCTCCCGAAGCTGCTGAATCGGACGCGACCGGTTCGGTGAAGAGCGAAGCGACCGCCGAAGCGGTGGCCGAAGCCGTCGCCGACGAAGTCCCGGCCGAGGCGACCGCCGAAGACGCGACCGCGATCGCCGAAGAAGTCGCCGAAGGCGGCCCGGTTGCCGAAGCCGCCGAAGAAGCCCCGGCTGCTGAAGAAGCGCCTGCTGAAGAAGCCGGCGAAGAAAAGGCCGAAGGCTAAGCCTTGGCCGACGCGAATCGCCCCGTCACCCTCGCCGCCATCGCCGGCGCGCATGGGGTACGGGGCGAGGTGCGCCTCAAACTGTTCGGCGAAGGCGCGGAGGCTCTCCGCGCCTTTTCCGTTTTCGAGGCGGGGGATCGCAAGCTGACCCTGAAATCGGTGCGCCCCGCCAATCAGGGCGCGGTCGCGACCTTTGCCGAAGTCACCGACCGCAGCGGCGCCGAAGCGCTGCGCGGCACCCTCCTCACCGTCCCGCGCTCGGCGCTGCCGCCGCTTGGCGAGGGCGAATATTATCACCACGATCTGCTCGGCCTGCCGTGCGTGTCGACCGACGGCACGGCCATCGGCCATGTCGCCGCGATCGAGAATTTCGGCGCGGGCGACATCCTCGAAATCGCAAAGCCCGACGGCAAGCGCTTCATGGTGCCGATGAATGTCCGCGCGGTGCCCGCATGGAACGACGACGGCGTGACCGTCGACGCGGCGTTCGTCGAATAAATCTACCGCACCCCGGCGAAGGCCGGGGTCAGAGCATCCATAGATCGACGCCAGCTTCGTATCGCTCTGGATCCCGGCCTTCGCCGGGATACGATCTTGTTCAATTGCCGATGGTCGTCCGCGCTGATAGCTCTTCCGCAAATTGCGGCGGAGGATGGCATGCGTTTGAAATCGAGTTTTGCTTTTGCCCTCTTGCTGGGAAGCGTAATTCCAGCGGCCGCGCAACAACCTGCCCCCAAAACCCTCGACCAGCTCACCCCCGAAATCGACGCGCTTTTCGCCAGATTCCAGGCCGAGGCGCATGTCCCCGGCATGGTCTATGGCGTCGTCAAGGACGGCAAGCTTGCCTATGTGAAGGGCATCGGCGTCCAGAACATCGCCGACAACCGCCCCGTCACCCCCGACAGCCTGTTCCGCATAGCCTCGATGACCAAGGCGTTCACCGCGCTGTCGATCCTGCACCTCCGCGACGAGGGCAAATTGCGCCTCGACGATCTTGCCGAGCAATATGTGCCCGAGATGAAGGGTTGGACCTATCCGACGAAGGACAGCCCGCGCATCCGGGTGCGCGACCTGCTCCAGCATGTCGGCGGCTTCGTCACCGACGATCCGTGGGGCGACCGCCAGCAGGTGCTGCCGCAGGAAGAGTTCACGAAAATGATCGCCGCGGGCGTGCCGTTCAGCCGCGTGCCGCAAAGCCAGCATGAATATTCGAACTTCGGCTATGCGCTGCTCGGCCGCATCGTCGCCAACGCGTCGGGCATATCGTACACCGCCTATGTCCAGCGGACGATCCTGACCCCGCTCGGCATGACGAGCAGCGGCTTTGATGCGCCCAAAGCGCCCAAGGCGCGCTACGCGCTTGGCTATCGCTGGGAAAATGAACGCTGGTCGCCCGAACCCGAAATGATCGACGGCGCCTTCAACGCGATGGGCGGGTTGCAGGTCAGCGCGAACGACTATGCCAAATGGATCGCCTTCCTGCTCTCGGCCTGGCCCGCGCGCGACGATGCCGACAATGGCCCGGTCAAGCGCGCCACCATCCGCGAAATCGCGCAGGGGCTGAACTTCACATCGGTCGTCAATCGCACCGGCGCGAGCGGCGCCGAGGCGTGCAAGCTGTCGAGCGCTTATGGCATGGGCTGGCGCGTCGCGCAGGATTGCGACCTCGGCCTCACGCTTGCGCACGGCGGCGGCTATCCCGGCTATGGCAGCCATGTGATGCTGATGCCCGAACACGGCGTCGGCGTCTTCGCGCTGTCGAACCGCACTTACGCCGGTCCGTCGGGGCCAGCATGGGACACCGCGGCCCTGATGGACAAGGCGGGGCTGCTCGAAACACGCGCCGTGCCGCTATCCCCGGCCGTGGCGGACGCCTATGCGGCGGCAAAGGCGGCTTATGCCGCGGGCGACCTCGGCCCGCTACAAGGCAAGCTCGCGATGAACTTCCTGCTCGACCGCTCGGCCGAAAACTGGAAAGCCGAATTTGCGAGACTGAAGGCCGAGGTAGGGGCGTGCCCCACCGACGAACCGCTCGCGCCGACGGGCGCGATGTCGACCGCCTTCCGCCTCAACTGCGCGAAGGGCAAGCTCGACGGGATATTGCTGCTCGCCCCGACGACGCCCGTCACGATCCAGGCGCTGCGCCTGCGCGTCGTGCCGCCCGAAGCGCGCTGATGTCGACGGGGTGGGGCTTTAGCAAGGGACAGCCTCACCCCGTTTCGCCCTGACCTTTGAGGGGGAGGGGCAGGGCTCTTATCGCGCCCGGCGCGGGCGCACGCCGCAGCGCGCGGCGACGCGGGTGAAGACGCTGTCTTCGCCGGGCGCACTCGGCAGGGCGATCCATTCGCCGAGGCGGCGGAAGGGGGTCGCGAGCCAGTGGAGGCCACGGGCGATATCGGCGCTGAAATGATCATGACCGTCATTCCAAACGCGCATGAACTGCTCGTCTTTCATCGTTCATTTCCTTTCGCTTGGTGTCACCTAGATGCACCTCGCGGCGCCCCGCCGCCAACAAAAGGCGTGGACCATATCATAAGCCTGACTTATAAGGTTGCATGTCCCGCCTGCCGCCCCTCGCCGCCGTGCGCACCTTCGAAGCCGCCGGGCGCCTGCAGAATTTCTCGCGCGCCGCCGAGGAACTGGGGCTGACGCAGGCGGCGGTGAGTTATCAAATCCGCCAATTGGAGGATCGACTCGGCCGCGCGCTCTTCGTGCGCGAGAAGGGGCGGGTGCGCCTTTCCGAAACCGGCCAGCGACTGCTTCCTGCGGTCAGCAATGCCTTCGCGACGATGGGCGACGCCTTCGCCGCGCTGGGCAGCGACGAGGCCGATGTGCTGACGATCAACGCCGCGACCAGCTTCGGGGGCACCTGGCTCAGCGCGCGCATCGGCAGCTTCCAGCTCCAATATCCCGAACTGGCGGTGCGCATGGCGATGAGCAACGATCTCGTCGACTTCGACGCCTCCAACGTCGATGTGGCGATCCGCATCGGCAAGGGCGTCTGGCCCGGGCTGCGCAGCGATTTCCTGATGCGCCAGTATCTCGCGCCGATCGCCTCGCCGACCTTTATCGAAGAGCATGACATAAGCGAGCCCGCCGATCTGCTACGCGTCCAGCGGCTCGCGCCGAACGACAGCTGGTGGGCCGACTGGTTCGCTGCCGCTGGGGTGACGACGCCGCCGCTGCCGTCGCGCCGCGGCATCGAGCTCGACAGCCAGCTTCAAGAGGCAAGCGCGGTGCAGGCGGGTTTCGGCATCGCGATGATGACCCCGCTCTACTGGCAGGTCGAGCTTGCAAGCGGCCGCATGGTCCAGCCCTTCGACACGCTCTATGTGTCGGCATCGTCGGGGATGTGGCTCGTCCACCGCGACAACCGCGTCGGGGTGCGCAAGATCGAGCGCTTCCGCGAATGGCTGCACGGTGAAATCGAGAAGGATCGCCACCTGCTCACCGACGCGCTATTGGAGCCGCCGTCATGACCTTCACCGCCGTCCCCCTGACCCTCTACCCCGACATGTTCCCCGGCCCGCTCGGGCACAGCATGGCGGGGCGCGCGCTCGAAAGCGGGACCTGGTCGTGCGCGCCGGTGCAGATCCGCGATTTCGCGACCGACAAGCACCGCACCGTCGACGACACGCCCGCGGGCGGCGGCGCGGGGATGGTGCTGAAAGCCGATGTCCTCGGCGCCGCGATCGACCATGCGGCGGCGGCGCATCCCGGCCTCCCGATCCTCGCCATGACCCCGCGCGGAACCCCGATCACGCAGGCGCGCGTACGCACCCTTGCGGCGGGCTCCGGTGCGATCATTCTCTGCGGCCGGTTCGAGGGATTCGACGAACGCATCTTCGACGCGCGGCCGATCGAACAGGTGTCGATGGGCGACATCATCCTCTCGGGCGGAGAGATGGGCGCGCTGCTGCTGCTCGACGCTTGCATTCGGCTGCTTCCCGGCGTAATGGGCGCGGCTTCAAGCGGTGACGACGAATCGTTCGAAAACGGTTTGCTTGAATATCCGCACTATACCCGGCCCGTCACATGGGAAGGGCGCACGATCCCCGAAGTGCTGCGATCGGGGGATCATGCGAAGATCGCGGCCTGGCGGAAACAACAGGCGCAAGATCATACACGGTTACGCAGGCCGGACCTTTGGGAGCGTCATATCGATGCTCGGGCCCGACCTGCCTCTGGCGCGCGGCGACAAGAAAAGGACTAGAGGACATGAACCTCATCCAGACGATCGAAGCCGAAGAAATCGCCAAAGCGGCGAAGACGATTCCGACCTTCCGTCCCGGCGACACGCTGAAAGTCGGCGTGAAGGTGGTCGAAGGCGAACGTACTCGTGTGCAGAATTTCGAAGGCGTGTGCATCGCACGCTCGAACAAGGGCATGGGCTCCAACTTCACCGTGCGCAAAATGTCGTTCGGCGAAGGTGTCGAGCGCGTGTTCCCGCTCTATTCGCCCAACATCGACAGCATTACCGTCATCCGCAAGGGTGCCGTGCGTCGTGCGAAGCTTTATTATCTTCGTGGCCGCACTGGTAAATCGGCGCGTATTGCGGAGCGCCGCGATTACCGGCCGGAAGCCAGCGAGGGCTAAGGGAGACTTTCCCAACCCCAAGCGAAAACAGCTTTCCAAAACGACCGGTTCCGCCAACAGGCAGAGCCGGTCGTTTTTCATTTGGGCAAAGCGAATTTCATGCATCAGTCCGTCCTCCCGTTCCAGCCGACGCGGCGCGCCTTTCTTGGCGCGGTGCTCGCTTTCGGCGTGTCGGGCGAGGCGATGGCGCTCACCAACGCGCAGCGACTGGTCACCGCCGCGCGGCGGCAGGTCGGCGTGACGCTGTCCTATGATCCGGCCTATACGGTGCTGTCCTTCCCGAACGGCGATGTCGATCGCGCGAAGGGCGTGTGCACCGACGTCGTCATCCGCGCCTTCCGCGATGCGCTCGGCCACGACCTGCAGGCCCTTGTAAACGCCGACATGCGCGCCAATTTTGGGGCTTATCCGAAAAACTGGGGGCTGAGGCGCCCCGATCGCAACATCGACCATCGCCGCGTTCCCAATCTGGCAACTTTCTGGCGGCGGCAGGGCGCATCTTTGCCCGTCACCGACAATCCGGCCGACTGGCGGGCGGGCGATATCTTCACCTCGCTGGTCGGCGGGCGCCTGCCGCACACCGGCATCGTGTCCGACCGCAAGGACACGACCGGCACTCCGCTCGTCCTGCACAATATCGGCGGCGGCACCCGCGAGGAGGATGCGCTTTTCGACCACAGGCTGACCGGCCATTTCCGCTGGAAAGTCTGACCTTCGTTTCCAATCACGGTTCTACGCTGAGGAGTGAGTAAATGGGTTATCGTATCGTTGTCGCCGGGGCCACGGGCAATGTCGGGCGCGAAGTGCTCGCCATTCTCGCCGAGCGCGAATTCCCGATCGACGAACTGGCGGCGGTCGCATCGTCGCGCAGCCAGGGCACCGACGTCGAAATCGGCGACAGCGGCCGCACCGTCAAATGCCAGAATATCGACAATTTCGATTGGGCCGGCTGGGACATGGCGATCTTCGCGATCGGCAGCGACGCGACCGCGATCCACGCGCCGAAGGCCGCCGCTGCGGGCTGCGTCGTGATCGACAACAGCTCGCTTTACCGCATGGACCCCGACGTGCCGCTGATCGTGCCCGAGGTGAACCCCGACGCGATCGACGGCTATACCAAGCGCAACATCATCGCGAACCCGAACTGCTCGACCGCGCAGATGGTCGTCGCGCTGAAGCCGCTGCACGACGCCGCCAAGATCACGCGCGTCGTCGTCTCGACCTATCAGTCGGTGTCGGGCGCGGGCAAGTCGGGCATGGACGAGCTGTGGAACCAGACGCGCCAGATTTTCGTCGGCGACGAAAAGGACGTGCAGAAGTTCACCAAGCAGATCGCCTTCAACGTCATCCCGCACATCGACAAATTCCTCGACGACGGCTCGACGAAGGAAGAGTGGAAGATGGTCGTCGAGACCAAGAAGATCCTCGATCCCAAGATCAAGGTCACCGCGACCTGCGTCCGCGTGCCCGTCTTCGTCGGCCATTCGGAAGCGATCAACATCGAGATGGAGAAGGAACTGTCGGCCGAGGATGCCCAGCGCATCCTGCGCGAAGCCCCCGGCGTCGTGCTCCACGACAAGCGCGAGGACGGCGGCTACATCACCCCCGTCGAATGCGTCGGCGACTTCGCGACCTTCGTGAGCCGCGTGCGCGAGGACCCGACGGTCGAAAACGGCCTCAACCTGTGGTGCGTTTCCGACAACCTCCGCAAGGGCGCGGCGCTGAACGCGGTGCAGATCGCGGAACTGCTGGGGCGGCGCCATTTGAAGAAGGGCTGAGATTTATAAGATCCTCCCCATCGACTTGCGATGGGGAGGGGGACCGCGCCCGCAGGGCGTGGTGGAGGGGTGGCAACGTCTGCGTTACTACCCCTGCGTCAGCCCTCCGGGCTGCCACCTCCCCATCGCAAGTCGATGGGGAGGATCTCTTGGCTACGCGCCGGCATCCAAGCTATGCCGCTGACATGCCCAGCCCCTACCACTTCACCCACGCCCTCTGCCGCACCCCGGCTCCATCGGCCGTCCACGGCATCCGCGCCGACGGCGGCCCCGATCCCGATTTCACCGGCCTCGCCGCCGAACATGCGGCCTATGTCGCCACCCTCCGCGACCTCGGCCTCGCGGTCGAAGTCCTTCCGCCGCTCGATGATTTCCCCGACGCGCTGTTCACCGAAGATGTCGCGCTGACCTTTCCCGAAGGTGCGATCCTGCTCCGCCCCGGCGCGCCGAGCCGCACGGGCGAGGTCGACCATATCCGCGATGCACTCGCCGCCCATCATCCGCGCCTCCTCGAAATGACGACGGGCCATGCCGAGGGCGGCGACGTGCTGCGCCTCGCCGACCGCGTGATCATCGGCCTGTCCGACCGCACCGACCGCGCGGGGGCGACCGAACTGGCGGGGCTGCTCGCGAAACTCGGCCAGCACGCCGAAATCGCGCAGACGCCGCCGGGCGTGCTCCATTTCAAGACCGGCTGCAGCCTGATCGACGAACGGACGATCCTCGCGGTGCCCGCGATGCGCGACTGCCCCGAATTCGCCGGCCTCGAAGTCGTGCTGACCCCAACCGGCGAAGAAGGAGCGGCGAACATCCTGCGCGTGCGCGATACAGTGCTGATCGGCGACCGCTGGTTGGCGACCCACGCGATGCTCGCGGCGCGCGGCGTGCCCTTCCGCCCGATGGCGACCGAACAGATCGCGCGCATCGACGCCGGGCTCAGTTGCATGTCGCTGCGCTGGTGACCGCCACGAAAATCGCTGTCCTACAATATCTTGCTGCATTAGATCCTCGGGATGATGCAAGCACCGACCCCACGCCCGATTTGTGTAATCGCGAGTGAAGTTAGGCAGTTTTCCGCCATTCCTGTCTCGGCGGATTTCGGTCGATGACGGCCGGTTCAGCGCGCCCTGAAGCGCAAAAACGCCTGCTCGGCGCACTCCTTGTGCTGCTATTGCTCGCGCAGATCGATCAGCCCTATCCCGAGGTCGCGCTGCTCCAGCATTTCCCGACGATGCTGCTGATCGTTGCGGCGCCCTGGCTGCTCCGCCGCTGGCCGCTGTCGACCGCGTCGGTCGCGTGCATCGCGCTCTTCATGGCACTCCACACGCTCGGCGGACGCTACGCCTACAGCAACGTCCCCTATGACGATTGGGCACGGTCGCTGACCGGCACCAGCTTCTCCGACGCCTTTGGCTGGACGCGCAACCATTATGACCGGCTCGTCCATTTCGCCTTCGGCGCCCTGTCGGTCATCCCCATCGCCGAAATCGCAAGGCGTTGGGGCGGCCTCGGCCCGCGCGGCGCGGCCTTTGCGGTGCTTGGCTGGGTCCTGGCCATCTCGTGCCTCTACGAAATCTTCGAATGGTTGCTCACCATCGTCGCGGCGGGCGAGACCGCCGACCGCTACAACGGGCAGCAGGGCGACATCTGGGACGCGCAAAAGGATATGGCGCTCGCGCTGCTCGGTGCGATACTGGTGCTCATAATCCCGCGCCGCGACAGGAGATAGGCATGCGCAAGTTCACGACCCTCGCGATGGTGGCGCTGCTCGCCGCGTGCAAACCCGCCGCCGACAAGGCTCCTATCGACGCCGATCCCATCGCGCCGGCGGTGCCCGAGGCAAAGGCCGACGGGCCGAACGCGGCAACCACCGCGGTCAGCCTCGATGGCGAGGGGCTGCGCTTCGTCGACAAGAATAGCGGCAGGACCAGCCTGCTCGCCTTCGGCGTCCCGCGCGCCCAGGCCGAAACCGCGCTCGCCAATGTCGCGGGCAAGGAAGATGATCGCAGCACCAACGCCGAATGCGGCGCGGGCGCGATGGAATTCACCCGCTATGACGCGATGACGCTGAATTTCCAGGGTGGCAAGTTCGTCGGCTGGTTCCTTGGCAACGAACCCGGCGCCGACGCCTATTCGACGATGAGCGGCATCGCCATCGGCACGACGCGCGCCAAGGCGAAGGAATCGGTCTCGATCGTCGATCTCGAGGACAGCACGCTGGGCGAGGAATTCAGCATCGGCACCGGCGACAAGGTGATCGGCGGCATGTTCGCGGCGCCCGGCGACGCGGCAAAGATCGACGCGCTGTTCGCGGGGGTGAATTGCTTTTTTCGGTGAAGGCGGGCTTCGCTCACGTCAGCTGACGACCGATTGCGGACGTTTTAGTTCCTCCCCGGAACGGGGAGGGGGACCGCCGCCGTAGGCGGTGGTGGAGGGGTCGGGACGGTGCGTCTTGACGAGAGGTTGCGACCCCTCCGTCAGCCCTGCGGGCTGCCACCTCCCCGTTCCGGGGAGGAACTGACTATGTCCGCTCCCCACCCCAAGGCAGGCGTCGCCTTCAAATAAGCCTTTCCTACATTATCGGGCTGTGCCAGCCTTCATCCGGCTCTTTCATTTGGTGGATAAAAGCGGTTGCTGCCTGGCTTGCGGGTGCGGCCAGGGTGGGGCGTGCCGGGCGCGTCCAGCACGCCGCGAGGCTCAAATCGGGCGATGCATAAGGCTGAA
>NZ_DATFFD010000252.1:0-17171 GCF_035250425.1 Sphingopyxis sp. | reverse complement strand
GCTGTCGCATCATTCGCGATCAGAGCGCGCCGGCGGCGCCGACCAGAATATGGCTCCCCGGCGTCAGATCGAGCGGTGCATGGGGTTCGAGCAGCAGGCATTCGCCGGGTCCGGCCTCGTCGCTGCCCGAGCGCACGGTGCCTTCGATCGGCATCACCCAGCGCTCGCGCCCGGCAAGGGCGGCGGGCATGTCGGCCGCCGCGCGGACCCGGCACAGGGTGAAATGCGGTCCGGCGACGAGGAGGATGCTTTCTGCCTCGGCGCCGCGGGCGAGCCCTTCGGGATAGGGGGCCGGTTTCGAGACGGCGATGCCGTCGTCCAGGTGAAGCGCGCGCGGCCGGCCATAATCATAGAGGCGATAGGTCACGTCGCTATTCTGCTGAAATTCGAGCAGCGATATTCCGGCGCCGATCGCATGGACGGTGCCGGCCGGAACATAAAAGAAATCGCCGGGCTTGACCGGCTTCCAGTCCATCATCTCCTCGATCGAACCGTCGAGGGCGGCCGCGCGCAGCGCGCCGGGCGCGACCGCCGAACGGAGGCCGAGGCCCAGCGTGGCGCCGGGCTCCGCATCGAGAATATACCAGCACTCGCTCTTGCCCCGATCGAGCCCGCGTTCGCGCGCCTCGCCGTCATCGGGGTGGACCTGAATCGAGAGATTCTCGCTGGTGAAGATATATTTGACGAGCAGCGGCGGGTCGTCCCGGCCCGGGGCGTCGAACCAGATTTCGCCGATGCGGCGGCCGTCGGTGCTGCCGAACACGGGCGGCAGTTCGGTCCTGCCCCATGGCTTTTCGACCTGATGTGTCCGAAGTTTCACTTTCCGCCCTTCATGCCGGCGGGCCGCTCCACTTCGACGGTCCGGGGGGCGACGTTCCAGCCCCTCAGCGTGAGCCGCGGGGCCGCCCCGACGCCTGCCGGATAGCGGATCGCGATCGTCTTCGTTTCGCCCGGCAGCAGCGCAATATAATTATCGCTGTAGAAAGCGGGCAGGATCCGCTCGCCACGCTCGTCGACCAGCGTCAGCTTGGCATTGAGCGCGGGTGCGCCGCCCGGATTGTTCAGGGTTGCGACGATCAGCCTGTCCTTGCCCTCGACCGCACCGGCATCGGCGCGCAGCTCGAGCGCAGCCGGTGCGAGGTCGTTGAGCGCCCGATAGGATGCCGTATCGCGGCCCCGCCAGTAGAAATTTTCCGAAACGAGCTTGCCCGCGGCGTCGGTGAGGCGCAGCGACACCAGGGCCATGCCGTGCTCGGCGAGCAGACGGTCGAGCGGCACGGCGGGGAGGTTCATGGCCCGGTTCGCCTTCGCGTCAACGCGGTCGGTGCGCGCGAACAACTCGCGATTGTCGAGACCGACGACGCGGGTGGTCGCGGTAAGGCCATCGGCGTCCTCGCGCGTCGTGTTGACCACGACCAGTTCGTTGCCCGGAAGGTTGAGCTGGACGTGCAGCGGTTCGGTGGCCTTCTTCGCGCCATAATAGGCCGCATGGGTGTCATAGTCCCAGCTGTAGATCTGCCAGGCGTTCGACGGCCAGGCGGGGTGGGTCATCCACAGTAGGCGCCCGCTGTTCTTCGACCACAAATGCCCCAGAAAGCCCTCGTACATCGCCTTGTGGGTCTCGAGGTTCATCATCTGCGCCTTGCGCTCGAAATCCTCGAGGCTGGTTGCCGGGCCGAACATCGTGTCCAGCGTCTGCATGAAGCTTTTGGTGTCGCCGTTCCCGGCAAAATGCCAGTCGTGATAGGCGAGCGTGTCGCTGAGCGGCCAGCGATCCGCTTGCGGAACCGATGCCTTCACCGATTCCAGCGTCGAAAGCGACGGCGTTCCGGTCTCGACCGAGAAGCCCGTCGCCAGATCGGTGAAATAGCCCGCCGGCGGCCGGTAATTATAGGGGCCGGAGCCTTGCAGGTTGACGACGTTGGAGCTGCCGGTGAACCAGCGGGTGCCGTCGAGTTCGGCGACCGCATCGTCGAGGCCTTCGTTCAGGACCGGATGGGGCACGCCCTCGTTGCGCCCGAACCAGAGAATGATCGACGGATGGTTGCGATAGCGGCTGACCGTGTCGCGGGCATTGGCGAGGAACAATTGCGGATCCTGCGGTTCGACCTGGAAATTCTGGGTCGATTGCCAGAAATCGTTCATCACCATCATGCCATATTCGTCGGCCAGGTCATAGAATTGCGGTTCGGTGTTGGTGCCCATCCAGTTGCGGATGATGTTCATATGGGCTTCGCGCTGAAGCCGGAAATAAGGCTCGAGCCGCTCGCGCGGCACGCGCTTCATCGCGTCGTCCATGCCCCAGTTGCCGCCCCGCGCCGCGATCCGCACGCCGTTGACGCGGATGGTCAGATGCGGCTCGGGAAGGGTCTCGGCAACGGGCGTGACCGCGGGCGATGTCTCGCCCGCAGGCGTCAGCGATTCGGCCCAGCCGCGCGGGCTCTGCTTGATCGCTTCGTGGCGGACGTCGATCAGCTTCTGGCCGGCGAGCTTGCCGTCGGTGGTTTGGACGTTGACGCGGCGGAGCCTGCCGCCGCGGTCGAAAAGCGACAGGTCATAGCTGACCTCGCGGATGCCGAAACGCAGCCGCTTGCTGTCCGAAGGGGCGCTGCCGTCGAGCACCGTGAGCGTCAGATCGTGCAGTGCGGGCTCGCCATAGCCGTTCGGCCACCACAGCCTTGGATTGCGGACGCGCAGCGCGGGGAATTCGGACGGCGAGAAGCGCACGCTCGATTGGCCCGCGGGCGCGGTGACGGTCTTTTCGACCGTCACGTCGCCGAACGCGGCGCGAACCGTCACCGGGCGCGACGTCCCATTGTCGTTGCGGATCGGCACCGCGATGTGGATGTCGGCGCTGTCGGTGCGCGGCAGGGGAAGGTCGGTGATTACCTGCGGATCGAGGATCCGCACCGCGCCGTTCGCTTCCAGCTCGACGGGAAGCCAGATGCCGGTATTGCGGTCGCGGATGCCCGGGATCCAGTCCCAGCCCTCGGCGGCGACGAAGGTCGGGCCGTCGATCGCCATCTGGCCGCCATTTTCGCCGACGCCGCCCTTGATCGACTGTTCGTGCGGAATGCCCGGATGCGGCGGCGGCGACACGCGGACGGCGATCACATTCTCGCCGGGCACCGGATCGATGTCGAACTGTCCGCGGATAAAGGCCCCGACGGTGCCGCCGAGCTTGCGCCCGTTGAGCCACACCTCGGAAGCATAGTTGATGCCGTTGAAGATCAGGGTCAGCTTTTTGCCGGCCGCTTGCGGCGGAACGGCGAAGCTGGTCCGATACCAATAATCCTGGCGCGCCAGCTTCTCGGGAATGGCCATGTTGTTGAGGCCGTAATAGGGGTCCGGATAGACGCCGCGATCGACCAGGGTGGTGAGAACGGTGCCGGGAACGGTGGCGGCGTGCCACGGGCGCGCATCGAAGTCAGCGGTGGATAGCACGGAGCCGTCGGCCTTGACATCCGGCGCCGCCGCGAGCCGCCAGCCGTTCACCTGCCAGCGATCGTCGCCCGCCGCCTCGAGCGCGGGCCGCGCGGCCACCTCTTTGGCCACGGGCGCGGTGAAGCCGCCCTTGCCCTGCGGCAGCGTCCACGGATCCTGCTGGCGCCACAGGCCGGTATTCGCCCGGTTCTGCCATTCCCAGCCGACCCCGACATTCCATATCTGGACCAGGTCGAAATCGGGCCGGGCGCGGGCCGCGGCGGCGGCACCGGCCTGCGACAGCGGCGCGTCGTTCAGCGTCGCCTCGACGAGGGAGCCGCCGAAGTGCGGCTTGTCTGCAAGCGCCGGCGCAACCGAGAGTTTCGCGGTTACGGCCGGATGCGGAACGGCGCCCGAGGCTATCTTGCGGCCGTCGATGTAGAGGGTCGCCGTGCGCCCGTCCGACGATACCGCGACATGGGTCCAGCGGCCGGCGGTCACGCCGGCGGACGCGGCGAGCGTCTTGCCGCCGCTGCGGAGGGCCAGCCGCCCGTTGTCGAGCATCAGGCAGCGGCAATCGCCCGTCGCCGCGTCGCCAAGCGCGATCAGCACGACTTCGGCCTGCTGCACCCGGTCGGGCCGAATCCAGGCGGAAAGGGTGAACGGACGAGCCGCCGCGATCAGCGGGTCGACGTCCTTCAGGTCGCGCTCGACGCCAATTCCGCCTTCGAGCACCCGGAGATTATATGGGCCGCCGTTTTCAGGAACCGCCGCGATCGCCGGGAAAGCGAGCGCCATCGAAACCAGTGATACGCCTGCCCGAACCTTGCGCATATTCCTCTCCTCCGGAGCCGTCATGGCGCGGCTGCCTCGTTGTGGACCGGGTTCATAGGTGGATGGACGATTAAATACAACAAATTTATATATTCGATATGCATGGCCTTCGGGCCGAAGACGAAGGCATGTGCCGCTGCCTTTGCGGCGGCCCGGATCGCCAGAGCCGCGGCCGAGGCGCATATTCGCCCGGCCGCGCAAGTCGGCCCGCGACAAATTTATCTTGCCGCCATGCCGAGCCACCCTGTAGACGCTTGCCGGGGCGATGGTTCAGACGGAGCTTAGGCGATTGAAAAGCAAGAGTTCTGTCGACAGCAAGGTTCGGCTTTCGGGAACGAACCTGGAGCGTGCCGCCGATCATAACCAGCGCGTGACCCTGCATGCCATTCGGGTCAATGGCGCGCTGACGCGCGTGGGGCTTGCGAAGATCACGGGGCTGACGCCCCCGGCGATTGCCAATATCATCAAACGCCTGCTGAACGAGCGGCTGGTCATCGAAGCGGGACAGCTTCGCGGCGGCAGGGGGCAACCCGCCACGCGGTACGAGATTGCGCCCGACGCCTGCTTTTCGATCGGCCTCAACATCGACCGCGACCATATCACCTGCGTGCTGGTGAATTTCCTGGGGGAAATCATTGCCCGGCGGAGCCGCGAGGTCGCATTCGCGCTGCCGGACGAGGCGCATGCGATCTATGCGGACTGGGTCGGCGAACTGATCGACGAAGCGGGGATCGACCCCGGGCGCCTCGTCGGCGTGGGGCTTGCGATTCCCGACGATCTGGGCGCGGTCGACCTGCCCGGACGGCCCGGCGGCTATGTGGAATGGGACAGGCTCGATCTGAAGCAGCTGTTTGCCGAGCCGCTGCACCTCCCGGTTTTCGTCGAGAATGATGCCGCCGCCGCCGCCATGGGAGAGATGCAGTTCGGGCTGGGGCAGAGCAGTTCCAGCTTCTTCTACATTCTTATTTCGCTGGCGCTGGGCGGCGGGCTGGTCATCGACGGGAATTATTTCAGGGGCTCTCAAGGACGCAGCGGCGAGCTGGGCTTTCTCATCGGCACCGGGCCGGACGGACGGCCCGAGCAGATCCAGAACACCGTCTCGCTGTCGGGCCTGCGGCGGCACCTGAAATCGCGGCATCTTAACCTTGGCGCCGTCATCGGTGGCGAAGCCGGCGGCAAGGGGACGGCGGCGATGCACGAATGGCTTGAAACCGCGACCGCCTTGCTCACCGAGCCGCTGGTTTCGGTCAGCTGCCTCATCAACCCCGAGGCGGTTTTGATCGGAGGACGCCTGCCCGGTCCTCATCTGGACCAGCTTGCCACCATGCTCAACGAGGCGCTTGTGCGCCATCGCGACCACGTACCGGCCATCGCCCCCGTAAAGCGCGCGGCCCTGGCGGAAGACGCGCCCGCCGTCGGCGGAGCAATCCTTCCTTTCAGCTATTTCCTGCTGCCGCGCGACACGTCGCTCTGGAAGACGCCCAGCGTGATGAATGCCGGCGACGCGGGGTGACCTTTTGGCGGCGGGCATCGCCCCGGCGCTATTTCGCCGATGCCGTCCGGCTCATGTTCAGAACGAAGGCCGGCCCGAGCGCGATGCTGTGCTTTCCGGTGGCCAGATGCAGCGATATGGTAAGGTCGCCGGGCGCGTAATGCTTTGCCGTCTTGCCGGTGAAGCTGTACAGCTTCCAATCCGGGCCAACGGAAAACTCCCCCTTGACCACTGCGGTCCAGGGTTCGCTCGTCTCCTGAAGCGCGGCATAGGGCACGTCCGCCACCTTGGCGCCGTCGCTCTTCACCAGCCGGGCCCACACCGCGAAGACAAGTTCGTCGCCGGCCTCGACCGGCCCGGTGGTAGGGCTCTTTGCCTGGACCGACCAGACATCTTTCGAAAGGCCCGGGACGGCGATGATCAAGGCCTTGCCTCCCTGGACACCGGAGTCGCTGCGCACCGGCGGGGGCTCGCGAAGCCCTTCGACGCGCATCGCGCCAGGTGAGGGGTTGTTGATCAGATGTTCGAGGATGCCGGCACTTTCATCCGCCGGCTTGGCATGGGCCGCAGCCGCCGGCAGCAGCAGGAGCAAGCCGCTTAAAGCATGAAACATGGGTTTCACTGAAAATCCTCCCCTCTCTATTGATTGAATAAAGACCCTAATCGCACGAACGGGCTTTCCCGGACGCCGCGTCCCCCTGTGCGGCCGGCGCGACCGGTGCTGTTAAAGAGTGATAGACCGGCGGCAATTCGTCCTCGAACAGGACGAATGGATCCTGCTTGAACTTGATGAAATCGGCTTCGCCCGGATGTCCCTTGAACGGGACGTAAAAATGGTTCTTGCGGTCGTGCGCGTGGTTGGCGTTGCGCCACGCGGGCACATAGGCAATCCCCTGTCCGGCCTCGGGCGCCTTCAGCGCCGGCAACAGGACGCCGGTCCACCAGTCGGCCCGCGGGATGGCCTCCGCTCCCGTTTCGGTGAGCGCGGCCAGCTTGCCGCGGTCGTGCGCCATCCGCGACAGCATCCACAGCCGGTTCACCAAGGTGCAGCGCGTATATCCGAATTCGACGCTCCGATAATCGTCGAAGCCGAGAAGGTCGATGACCTCGTCGCCCGGATAGCGTTCGAGATATTCGGCTTCGCTGTCGAAGACGTCGATCGAATAGGCGTAGAGCAGATTATGGACGCGCCTGTCGTCGCGCAGATGGCTTACCGTGAAGCGCCAGAGCGTCTTGAACTCGTCGATCCCCGCATGCGCGCGGCCCCACCAGAACCAGTCGCCGTTATGTTCGTGAAAGGGGCGGAAGATCACGGGCACCAATTTGCCGTCCGGCGCGCGCAGGCTGCCCAGGAAATCGGCGACGACATCGAGTTTGGTACGAAAATCGGCGTGCAGCCGGCCGCCAACGAGACGGCGGCCAGCGCCGCGCGGCACAGGACAGGGATGGCATAGGCGGCGCAGGCTCCAGGGCTTCCGCGATTTTCCGGCGTTTCAATCATGCGCCGTTCTCCCCCCGATATGGTATCGTTCGCGCCGCGGCCGGCTATGGCTGAACCCGCAGCATCACGACGCCGTGCGCCTCCACCGTCGCGCGGTACGAGCCCGAACGGGGTGCGAGATCGCGGTGCGCCCACAGATCGCGCAGCCGGGCCGTCAAATGGGCCGGATAGCCGAGCTGTTCCCAGGTGACGGCGATTTCGGCCGGCGCTGCGCCGCGATTGAAAAGCAACGCGGCGCGCCCGCCATCGGCGAGCGGCTTCACCCAGACCTCGCGGTCGCCATCCCTCCAGACACGATGGCCTTGTACTCCAAGCCTGTCCTGATCGACCGCGATCACCTCCTCGTTCAGCAGGATATTGCGGATTTCGGGCGTCATCTTGGCGACGTCATGTCCGGCGATCAGCGGGGCCGCCATCATGGCCCATAGCGAGAAATGCGAGCGGCTCTGGACCGCGTCGAGTCCGGGATTGCCGACTTCGAGCATGTCGGGGTCGTTCCAGTGGCCGGGCCCCGCGTGCGGCCACAGCGGCTCGTTCATGTCGAGGATGTTCAGCACACCCCAGCTATGGCCGTACTTGCCTTGCCACTTGTCGGTGATGTCGCCGGTCGTGCGCCAGAGATTGCCGATCTTTTCCGCCCAGAGCCAGGGCTGGTTGTTGCCCCACTCGCACATCGAGAAGACGATGTCGCGTCCGGTCGACCGCAAGGCGTCCGCCATCAGCGCATAGGCTTCTTCGGCGTCGCGCGAGCCTGTGTTGCACCAGTCGTACTTCAGATAATCGACGCCCCAGCGCGCATAGGTGAGGGCGTCCTGATATTCGTGCCCCTGGCTGCCGGGCCGCCCGCCGCAGGTCTTGCGCCCGGCATCCGAATAGATTCCGAACTTCAGCCCCTTCGCGTGAATATAGTCGGCGAGCGCCTTGATCCCCGACGGAAAGCGCTTTGGATCGGCGGTGATGAAGCCGTTGGCGTCGCGTTCGCCGTGCCAGCAGTCGTCGATGATGACATATTCATATCCGGCCGCCTTCATGCCCGACGACGCGATCGCATCGGCGGTCTGGCGGATCAGCTTTTCGTCGATTTCGCATGCGAAGCGGTTCCAGCTGTTCCACCCCATCGGCGGGGTCATCGCCAGCCCGTTGGATGTCCGGGCCGGGTCTTGCGAGGGACGCAGCGTGTTCGGGTCGGGAACCGGAATAGGGTCGCCCTGCGCCAGAACCGGCGCACTCAACATGCCCGCGACCAAGATGGGGGCCAGCGCCCTCCCGAGCCATTTATGCCTTGTCACCGGAATCCTCTCTTCATTATCTGGCAGTAGATTAATAAATTTGCTTTATATATTCAAGAACGGAATCGCATGGGAACGAGCGAAGCGGAATGGCGAACAACGCTACTCGGTATCGTCGATCAGGTCCGCGTTGCGCCTAATGCGGCGGCGAGCCACTCGCGATAGAGGGGCGCCTGCGCCAGCGCGGCGGCGACGCGGTGTTCGTGGGCGCGCCGGCGTTCGTCGAGGCTGGCCGGAGGCAATGCGAGAAGGCGGGCTGCCGGGCCGGGGCCGACGCCGAGGGCGGCGAGCAGCTGCCACCAGAGGTCGCGGGGAACAGCCTCGTCGTCATGGTGCGGCAGTCGGCCGCGCCGCACGAATTCATCGAGGGTGCGGGAAAGGGTGGGGCTTCGCGCCAAGCCGGCGCAATGCTTCTCGAAAGCCGTCTTCCCGCCCGCGGCCCGGCAATGATGCGCGGCGATGAAATCGGCGATGCGATCCGCCAGCATCGCGGCGCGCCGGTTGAATTCCTGTCGTTCCAGCGGCTCGATGTCGCGCCCCGGAAGCAGTGCGGCGAGCAGCTCCAGCTGCTTGACGGCGTGGTGAAGATTGAGCCAGCCCAGCGGTTCGAATGCAGCGGCTGAATCGCCGATCCTGATCAGGTTGTGCGTCCATGCCTCGGCCGCCCGGCCGGCTTTGAGCGATATCGCGTCGGCGGCTTGTGCGCCTATCGATCGGGCCGCCGCTTCGTCGTCGATCAACGCCGAGGCATAGCAATAGATCATGTGCGCAGAAGCGCGTCCCGGCGAAATCAGCCGGTATCCGGCTTCCTGCGCGACGACCTCGTCGAGCGGGGACGGGGCCGCAGTTCGTTCGGGGCCGGGAAGGATGCGATCGACCGGAAGGCGGCCGGACCAGTCCACCCAATCGCGGCTGCCGGGCATGCGCGACGCCAAGGCGTCCATGCCCGCGCAATCGAAGTAGAGATCGGCAGCAAAGCCGTGGCCGTCGGTGGTGCCTATGCCGTCGATTGCTCCGTCGGATCGAAGATTGACCGAGCGGAGTCCGGACGGGATGAGTTCCACGTCCATGTGGCGCGCAAGCGCCTGCAAGCCCCGCCTGAAGGCATCCGGGTCGAAACGCAGCGCATAGTCGAGGTCGGCGAAAGGCGACGTCGCATCGTCCGACGGGAGGGCAAAAAGATCTTTGATCGCGAGCGCGGCGGCCACGGAAATCGAGCCTCCGGTTGAATCCGGATCCGGAGCCCGCGACATCCAGCCGGCGCGGAAGCTCGGCTCTCCAGCGGGATCGGGCGCTGCCCCATATCCGATCGTGAAGGGTGCGGCGGCGTTCCAACCCTCAAAGCGCGTCGCGAGCCGATGCGTTCCTTCGGCCCGGCGAAGGACCATCGCCGCATCGAGGCCGAGCTTTTCGTGATAGCGGACGACTTCGGGCGTTCCGCTGTGGCAATGATCCGCCAGCGCCGATCGGTCGACCGGGGCTGGGATCAGGATCACATGGGCGTGGGGCACGGCCTTTTTCAGCGTGCAGGCGCAAAGCAGCGCGGTCGTGCCGCCGCCGATGACAATGACCCGTTCGAGGGGAGCTCTGGGTGCGGGCATGTTATCGGTTCCCTGCGGCGCGAACGGACTGTCGTGCCAGCAGCGCCCGATGCGAAGGCATGGCCGCGACTTCGCGCCCGATCTCGTCCCTCAAATTGTCGAGGGCGCGCGCCAGTGCCGTTCCGTCGGGAATGTCCGCCCGTGCGTCATAATGATCGGGGATGACGCCCTGGCCCAGATATACGGCAACCCAGCTCGGTTCCAGAAACAGGCCCTCCTCATAATGGGCTACCCTTGCGGTCGCCTTCCAATATTTCACCTTGTCCGAAAGACTGGGCGGTACATCCATCGTGCGCACATCGTTCCAGAAGGGAGAGTCGGTGCGACGCGTCGCGTTATAGTGCAGGATCAGGAAGTCGCGGACCCGGTCATATTCCAGGTCGATCGCCCTGTTGAATTCGACCCGGTCGGCCTCGCGGATTCCGTCGACCGGGAAGAGTTCGATCAGCCGCGCGATGGCCACCTGCGCAAGGTAGATGCTGGTGGACTCGAGGGGCTCTAGAAATCCGGACGAAAGGCCGAGAGCCACGACATTCCCCACCCAGCTCCTGCGGCGACGCCCCGCGCGAAAGCGCAGGAGGCGGGGTTCCGCCTGCGCCGGCTGATCGAGCTGTGCCATGAGGGCGGCCTGGGCCTCGTCATCGCCCAGATGAGCACTGGAGTAGACATAGCCGTTGCCGACCCGGCTTTGCAGCGGAATCCGCCACCGCCATCCGGCGGGCATGGCGATCGCCGTGGTGAGCGGTTCGATGGTGTCGGTGGCGTAGCCGCATGGAACCGCGACCGCCCGATCGCAAGGAAGCCAGCGAGACCAGTCTTCCCAGGCTTCGTCATAGACGCCGCCCAGCAAGAGGCTGCGGAAACCCGAGCAGTCGATGAACAGCTCCCCTTCGACGCGGTCGCCATTTTCCAGAACGAGCGCGGATACGCTCCCGTCGAGCGGGTTTCGTTCGACATCGACGACGCGCCCCTCGATGCGCGTGGCGCCCTTCCCGGCCGTCCAGTCGCGAAGAAACGGACCAAAGCGCGTGGCATCGAACTGATAGGCGTAGCCATAGGTCGACGCCAAAGTGCTGCCATTGCTGCCCGGAATGCTGAAGCGATCGGCGTGGGCCGCGGCGACCGCGAGCGAATAGTCGCCGATCGCGCCCCGTCCGGCGCGCAGCCAGTAATGATGGAATCCGACGCCCGCGATGTCCTTGCCGAAAGTCCCGAACGGATGGATATAGCTTTCTCCGGCGGCGCCAAAGCCGACGAACTTGATGCCGAGCTTGAAGGTGGCCTGTGTCGCCGCCATGAACTCCGCTTCGTCGATGCCGAGTCCCTGAATGAAGTCCCGGATGTGCGGCAGCGTCGCTTCTCCCACGCCGACGATCCCGATGTCCTGCGATTCGATCAAGGTCAGCTCAACCAGTCGCCCCAGATGGCCCTGAAGTGCCGCCGCCGCCATCCAGCCCGCCGTGCCGCCACCCAGTATGACGACTCGCGTCCTCGCCGGTCGCCCTTCGGTTGTTTGGTCGCTCAATGCATCCCCCCTGTCGCCGATCGGAGCGTCGCGGACGGGAAACCCATCGCAGCGGGCCAGTTCGAGCTCGTGCCGGCTTGCACATTTTCAATTATCATATAATTCAAACATGGCAAGTTTGATTCATCTGGAGCGGAACCTTGGGCGTTATCGTGTCGTTTGGCGAAATTTTGTTGCGGCTGGCCGCGCGACCGCCCGCGCTTCTTCTTCAGGATTCGGCGCTGGAGGCCACAATTTGTGGAGCCGAAGCCAATGTGGCCGTTGCATTGAGCGGGTTCGGCCATGTTGCGCGCATGATCTCCCTCGTTCCGGAAAACCGGCTTGGCGAAGCAGCGCGAAGCGAGCTGCGGCGATTTGGCGTGGAGACTCAGGGGGTCATGACCGGACCAGGTCGCATGGGCCTTTACTTTCTGACCCCTGGAGCGATGACACGGCCAGCCGAGATCATTTACGATCGCGCGGGCTCCTCATTTGCCAATCTTGATGCGGACGGGCTTGACTGGCAGCAAATGCTCGCGGGTGCGGACTGGCTATTTGTCGGCGGCATTACCGCCGCATTGGGGGACGGCCCCCTGTCGGCGCTGCGTTCGGCGCTTGCCTGCGCACAGCAGCTCGGCGTGAAAATTGCCTTTGATTGCAATTACCGGCCTTCGCTCTGGCAAGGGCGCGAAGAACGCGCGGCCGAGATTTTGCGGGAGTTATCCTGTCAGGCACAGCTTCTGTTTGCCGGTCGCCGGGCGATCGCGATGATACTGGGCGAGGCATTCGACACCGAAGACCCCGACAAGGGGTTCCACGAGGCCGCCGGCGCCATGTTCGCCGCCGCACCTGCGCTTTCCTTTGTTGCCGCGACCCGGCGCGAGATCGTCTCTGCCGAAAGCCAGCGCCTGACGGGGCTGATCGCCGATCGCCAGGGTTTGGCAGTAAGCCCGACGCTCGCCCTGGACGGCATAATCGACCGCATCGGCACGGGCGATGCCTTTGCGGCAGGCGTGGTACACGGGCTGGTGAGCGGCCACGATCTGGATCAAACCATCGGCTTTGCCGCGGCTGCGGCACGATGGAGCCATGGTGTCAGCGGTGATTTTTTGCGGGCAAGCGTGACCGACATAGAGAGCATGCAAAATGGCGGAGGAGACGTTCGCCGCTAGGTCCTGAGCGCTTCCAATACGAATATCGCGGCGTGCAATCGTCCCCTCGTCATGCGGCCCTATCCTGCGCCTCATGGAAAGCCGCGACCAACGCGATCGCATCCCGTTCGATTTCGGCCATTGGCTTACCCGCCTTGAACAGCGAGCCGCCAATGCCAAAGCCGGCGGCTCCGGCGGCCAGATACTCGCCCATATTGCCGGCATGAATGCCGCCAACCGCGAAAACAGGTGCGCTGGAGGGCAGCACGGCCTTGATCGCCTTGATCGCTGACGGGGGCATCAGCTCTGCCGGAAAGACTTTCAGGCCTGTGGCACCGGCATCCAGCGCGCTGAACATATCGCTGGGAGTCAATACGCCGGGCAGGACGACCAGTCCTCGCCCGGATGCATGGGCGATGAGTTTCGGGTCGCAATGCGGCGAAACGATCAGCCTGCCGCCCGCCGCGATAACCGAATCGATCTCAGCGATGGAGGTGACGGTCCCTGCTCCGACGAGGGCGTGCTTCCCGACCGCTTCCGATACCGCGGCGATGCTGGTGAGGGGATCGGGCGAGTTCATCGTGACCTCGAGAATCTCGAAGCCCGCGCCGACGAGGGTCCGCGCGACATCCGCCGCTCTCTCTGGCTCAAGCCCTCTCAGGACAGCGAATAATGGAAGCCTGCCGGCCAAATCATGCCTGTTCATTGCGCGTTGCGACACCTTTTCATCCTTCCGCGAGCAATCATCCCGAAAGGCTATTGTCCATTTATCATATAAATGCAATATCGCGCATAAAGAGTGTTTGGGAAGGGGGCTTGGCCGATGACATTGGCCACCATCGACATCGTGGTAATCGCAGCATATGCGATCTTCATTTTCGGACTGGCGCAATATGTCAGCCGGGAAGGGGCGGGCCACCAGAAGGACTCGTCCGACTATTTCCTCGCGTCCAGAAACCTCCCGTGGTGGGCGATCGGGGCATCGCTGATCGCCGCCAACATTTCGGCGGAGCAGATCATCGGGATGTCCGGCTCGGGCTATGCCATCGGCCTCGCCATCGCATCCTACGAATGGATGGCGGCCTTGACGCTCCTCATCGTGGGCAAGTTTTTCCTGCCGATTTTCCTCAAGAACAATATCGTCACGATGCCGCAATTTCTGGAGCAGCGCTACGGCACGCGGATCCGGACCTTGATGGCGATCTTCTGGCTGGCACTCTATGTTTTCGTAAACCTGACCTCGATTGTCTGGCTGGGGTCGATCGCGGTCAACAAGGTCGCCGGGCTCGATCAGGATGTTGCCCTCTTCGCGCTCGGCGGGTTCGCGCTGGTTTACCAGCTCTATGGCGGGCTGAAGGCCGTCGCCCTGACGGATATTGTGCAGGTCACCCTGCTGGTGTTCGGAGGCCTCCTGATTTCCGGCATCACGCTTGCGGAGATCGGCGGCGATGCAGGGATCCTGGGTGGCTTCACCCGCCTGACCACCGAACTGCCCGGGAAATTCGATATGATCCTTGCGCCTGACAACCCATTCTACAAGGATCTGCCAGGCCTTTCGGTGCTGCTGGGCGGCATGTGGATCGCCAACCTCTCCTATTGGGGGTTCAACCAGTATATCATTCAGCGCGCACTTGCCGCCAAGAGCCTGTCCGAGGCGCAAAAGGGAATTGTTTTTGCTGCTTTTCTGAAGCTTCTGATGCCCGCCATCGTGGTCCTGCCGGGTATTTGCGCTGTCATTCTCTCGCCCGATCTCGCCAAGCCGGATGAAGCCTATCCGTCGATGATGCGCTTTCTTCCCAGCGGCGTTTTGGGCCTGGTCTTTGCCGCACTCATGGCTGCCGTGGTTGCTTCGACCGCATCCAAGATCAATTCGATTGCCACGATTTTCACCCTCGACCTTTATGCCAAATTCCGTCCAGCCCGCGAGGATGCCGACAAGACTGCGCGTGAGAGACATCTCGTCCTGATCGGCCGGATCAGCGCAGCGGTTGCAACCTTGCTCGCCCTGCTGACTGCCCGCCCGCTGCTGGGCGGAGCCGATCAGGCCTTTCAGTTCATTCAGGAGTTTTCCGGCTTTTTTACCCCCGGCATCACCGTAATCTTTCTGCTCGGCCTCTTTTGGAAGAAGTCCAGCGAAGCCGGGGCCATCGGTGCGGCGATCGCTTCGGTAGGATTTTCCTATTTCCTGAAGGCCGTGATGCCGCAGCTGCCATTCCTGGATCGTATGGGAATCGTATTTCTGGCGGCATTGGCCATCGCAGTGGTCTTGTCATTCATCGTCCCCGCAAGCGCCGGAAGCGACCGAATTGCGACAACTGGCATCAGATATCGCACGACGAGCGGTTTCAATGTGGCCAGCGGTGCCATCGTTGCAATTCTAATTGCACTTTATGCGACATGGTGGTGACGCGATGCCCGCGGAATCCTCTGCTTCGGATGGGAGCGCCATAAGCCAGGACGGGGGCAATATCACCCGCCGGATCGTCGATCAGCTCGGGCGCGCGATTGTGGCGGGGGACTACGCCGAACAACCGCTGCCGATCGAGGCCGAATTGTCGGAACGCTATTCCGCCAGCCGCAGCGTGACACGCGAAGCGGTCAAGATGCTCACCGCCAAAGGCCTGATTTCATCCCGCCCGCGGCATGGAACCAGGGTCGCACCGGAAGAACAGTGGAACTTTCTGGATCCCGACGTTTTGCGTTGGCTGCTCAGCCGCGGCCTCTCGCTTGATCTGCTCGCCGAATTCACCGCCTTTCGCAGCGCAATCGAACCGCAGGCGTCCATGCTCGCGATCCGGCGCGGTGATCGCAAAGCCCTTGCGGCGATCGAGGCCGCAATTGAAACGATGGAACGTGTGAGCCCCCATGACCGCGCCGCGTCGCTGTCAGCGGACATCGAATTTCATGTCGCTATCCTGCTGGCCAGCGGCAATCGCTTCATGGTCCAGTGCCGCGATCTTGTTGAAACCGCATTGCGCTTCAGCATTCAGTTGACCGATCTGGAAAAGGGCGTGGATTTCGCCGACATCGAAGCGCACCGCACGATCGCCAATGCCATTCTGGCCGGCGATGCGGCGCGTGCCGTCAGCGCGACACAGGATCTGCTGAACGAAGCCGCCATGCTGATCGAGCGGGCGCGCAAGGCCCGCGGCTGATACGCATGGCTCGCGAGATCGCAGGCGGCCGGTCACGAGCGAAGCGATCGTGACAATCGCCATCGGAAGCGCCCAGCCATAGGTTCGGGAAGAAGACGTTAACGCTCCCGCGCCGCCGTCGTGCGGATCTCGTCGATCGGGCTCAGCAGATAGGA
Organism: Sphingopyxis sp.; assembly: GCF_035250425.1. GTDB lineage: Bacteria > Pseudomonadota > Alphaproteobacteria > Sphingomonadales > Sphingomonadaceae > Sphingopyxis. The sequence continues at coordinate 1,066 of NZ_DATFFD010000252.1, read as the reverse complement.
AGCGAGCGAGCGGCGGCCGGTGCGGATGTCGGCGGTGACCGCCATGCCGGGGGTGAGGGCGATCGTCGCCCCATCGCGCACGATCGTCGTCCGGTCCAGCGTCACCCGCGCGGTGTAGATCAGCCCGCGCTTCTCATCCTGTACCGCGTCCGAACTGATCTGCTCGAGCCTGCCCGGCACGGCGCCATAGCGCGTGAAGGGAAACGCCTCGATCTTGAGCGCGACCGGCTGGCCGGCGCGGACGAAGCCGACATCCTTGTTGGCGATCATCACTTCGGCGACCAGCTTCCCGCGCGCGGGCACGATCACCATGATCGGCTTCGCCGCCTCGACGACGCCGCCGACGGTGTGGACGGCGAGCTGCGTGACCGTGCCGTCGACCGGGCTGACGAGGCGCTGGAGGCTGCCGCGCTTGGTCGCCTTGGTCAGCTCCTCCTTGCGCAGCCGCGCGTCGCTCTCGGCCTTGGCGAGATCGGCGAGGATGCGGGCGCGCGCCTCGGCGGTGGATTGGCTCGAATTGCCGCCGGCCACCGCGATCTCGGCCTCCGCCTTGCGCGCGGTGGCGAGCGCGGCGTCGCGGTCGCGCGCGGCGACGAGGCGCTGGCGGCGCATCTCGATCACGCGCAGCTTCGAGACATAGCCTTTCTCCAGCAGCGTTTCGTTGGCGGCGATCTGCTCGTCGAGCAGCGGCAGGGTTTCGCTCAGCTTGTCCGCCTGGATCTGCGCCTCGGCGCGGGCCGCGCGGGCGGCCTGCGTGTCGGCGGCGCGCGTCTGACTCCCCGCCCGGATCTCGGCGAGCTGGGCGCGGGCAAGCGCGATCTGGGTGGCGGCGACTTCGGCCGTGGTTCCAGGGGGCGGGGTGAAGCGCAGACCCCGGCCGTCGAGCGCCGACAATATGGCGCGCAGCCGCGCGGCGTCGAGCATCGCGGTCTCCAGCGCCTTGCCGGCCTGCGCCGTGTCGGCATCCGAGACGGTGGGATCGAGTTCGACCAGCGGCTGGCCGGCGCGGACATGCTGGCCGTCGCGGACCAATATCGCGTGGACGATCCCCGCCGCGCCGGGCTGG
>NZ_DATFFD010000251.1:0-4424 GCF_035250425.1 Sphingopyxis sp. | reverse complement strand
GGGGTGCCCGCGGTCGCGGCGTCGGGCATGGCGCTGCCGCCCGAAGGGATCGTGTCGGTTCCCGGCTTTTTCCTCATCATTGGCGAGGTCGTGATCGGCCTCGCGATGGGCTTCGTGCTCCAGATGGGGCTTGCCGCCGCCTTGCTCGCGGGCGAGGCGATCAGCAACGCGATGGGGCTCGGCTTCGCATCGATGGTCGATCCCTTGAGCGGCGCGTCGAGTTCGGCGATCGGCCAGTTTCTGTCGATGATGGCCACCGCGCTGTTCCTCGCCGCCGACGGCCATCTCGTGCTGATCGACATCATCGTCGACAGTTACAGCGCGCTGCCCCCCGGCAACGCCTTTCCGTCCTGGGACGCGATCGGCGGCATCATCCGTTTCGGCAGCCTGATGTTCGCGGCGGGGCTCACCATCGCGATGCCGGTCGGCTTCGTGCTGATCCTCGTCCAGATCATCATGGGCGTCATCGGCCGCTCGGCGCCGGCGCTCAACCTGTTCGCGGTCGGTATTCCGGCGACCTTGCTCGCCGGGATCGTGCTGCTCGGCGTCGCGACCCCCGCGATGGCCGAGGCGATCGCACGCATCCTGTCCGACGCGCTCGACGCCGCGCGCATGGTCGCGGGGATCTAGGCGATGGCGGGCACGACCGAGAAGGACCAGAAAACCGAACAGCCGACGGCGAAGAAGCTGACGGACTCGGCACGCGAAGGCGATGTGCTGATGTCGCGCGAACTCGCCACCGCGCTGATGATGCTCGCCGCCGCGGGCTGGATGGTCGCCGCGGGCGGCTGGTTCGTCCAGTCGGCGGGCGACCTCGTCCGCCGCGGCCTGACCCTGACCGCCGCCGACGTCGCCGATTTCGCACCCGCCGAGGCGCTGATGCGCAACGGCGCCGAAATCCTGCTGCCGCTCGCGAGCCTGTTCGCGCTCGCGCTCGGCGCCGCGATCGCCGGCCCCGCATTGCTCGGATCGATCGGCTGGCGCGGCAAGGCGCTGCACTTCAAGGGCAATAGAATGAACCCGATGACCGGGCTAAAACGCATGTTCGGCATGCAAGGCGTCACCGAACTCGGCAAGGCATTGGCGAAAGTGCTGCTGCTCGGCACCATCGGTTACTGGCTCGTCCTGAACAGCCTGCCCGCGATCATGACGATGGCGTCGACCGACCTGATCGCCGCGATAGGATTGGCCGGAAAGGAAATCGGCCATGCGATGCTGACGCTCGCCGGTGGGCTGGTCGTCATCGCGCTGATCGACGTGCCGGTGCAATGGTTCCAGCGCAACCAACGGCTGATGATGAGCAAGCAGGAAGTAAAAGACGAAATGCGCCAGTCCGACGGCGCTCCCGAACTCAAGCAGGCGCAGCGCCAGCGTGCGCACGACATATTGAGCGGTTCGGCGCGCAAGGCGGTGTCCGACGCGACGGTGGTCCTCACCAACCCGACGCATTTCTCGGTTGCGCTGCGTTATCGTCCGGGGGTCGATGCAGCGCCCGTCGTCGTCGCCCGCGGCCGCGGCGATGTCGCGCTGTCGATCCGCGAGCTTGCGCGCGATGCAAATGTCCCTTTGCTCGAATATCCGGCGCTCACGCGCGCGATCTATTTCACCGCGCGCGCGGGCCGCGTGATCCCCGAGGAATTATTCGTCGCGGTCGCAACGGTGCTCGCCTTCGTGTTCCAGCTCGAACGCGCGGCCGCCGAAGGCACGGCGCCTCCGGCGGTCGACGTGCCGTCCTCGCATCGTTTCGATCCCGAAGGGCGACGTCAGGCTTAATATCGCGTCGCGACCGCCGTTAAGGGGTTCGAAGGATATTTTGCCATGGTCAGTTCAATCGCCAACAGCCTCGGCTTCGGATCGGGCCTCGACGTCAAACAGCTCGTCACCGACCTGTCGAATGCGTCGCGCGACCCGAAAATTGCGCGCATGGCCTCGCTCACCCAGGCGAACCAGACGCGGATCAGCGCGCTGGCGCAGGCGCGATCGAATCTCGACGGCTTCGCCGATTCGCTGGGCCAGATGGTCGCCGACGGCACCTTGCGCAGCACGCCGACCGTTTCCGATGAAAGCGTGCTCGGCGCCACCAGCCGCGCCGGCCTCTCCGCCGACAGCTTCGCCGCGACCGTTGTCGTCACGCAGCTCGCGCGCGCGCAGACCAATTATTCGGGCGTCGTCGCCGATCGCACCGCCGCGATCGGCGCGGGCACGATGACGCTGACCGTCGGCGGCGCCGCCAAGACGATCACCATCGATGCGGCGAACAACAGCCTCGACGGGCTGGCCAATGCGATAAACGCGAGCGGCGCCGGCGTGACCGCGTCGATCATCGCCGATGAGGGCGGCCACCGCCTGATCCTGAAAGGTCCGACGGGCGATGTCGGCGCCTTTACGCTGGCCGCCGATCCCGGCGCCGATCCCGGCCTCTCCGCCTTTGCGACCGCGGGCGGGTTGACCGAAGGTCAGAGCGCCGCCAACGCCGAATTCACGATCGACGGCGTCGCCTTCAGCCGCGCGACCAACATCATCGACGACGTCGTCCCGGGCATGTCGCTGACGCTCAAGAAGGCGGCGCCCGGGCAGCCCGTCGACATCGGCGCTAGCCGCCCGCTCGACATGATCAAGCAGACCGTCGGCGATTTCGTCTCGGTCTATAACCAGTTGAAAAAGAGCCTGACGTCGGCTTCCAGCATGTCGGGATCGACCGCGTCGCTGCGCGAGCTCGAACGCGAGTTGCAGGGATTGGTCAACAAGGTGCTGTCCAGCCATGGCACCATCAACAAGCTGTCCGACATCGGTATTTCGACGACGAAGGAAGGGTTGCTCACCGTCGACAATGCCAAGCTCGACAAGGTGCTCGCCAGCGACGCCGGCGCGGTCGAGGCGTTGTTCAACCCGCGCCGCGATGCGACGCACACCGAGATGAGCGATCCCGGCATCGCCTTTGCGCTCGACGCGATCCGCGACAAGGCGGTCGGCGTCAACGGCGTGATCGATCGCGTGTCGAAATCGCTCGACGCGAAAAAGGAAAATCTCGCCGATCAGCTCGAGAAAATCGAGGACCGCGAGAGCGCTTATAAGGCGCGGCTCGAGAAGCAATATAGCACGCTCGAAGCCAAGCTCGCGGCGTTCAAGGCGACGCAGACCTATCTCGAACAGCAAATCAAGCTCTGGTCCAACCAGGGTAACGACTAAGAACCAGGACTTGGGGACCACCGCCGTGAACGCTACTGCCTCGACCGTCCGGGCGACCGGGCTTTATCGCCGGTTGCAGCATGAGAGCCGCGCCGCGGCCGCCGACCCCGTCGAGCTGGTCACCATGCTCTATGACGAGTTGGAGACCGCCGTCGGCGTGCTCGGCGCCATGATCCGGCAGGGGCAGCGCGTCTCGGCCACCGAGCCCGCGCACCGCGCGCGCGCGATCCTGATCGGCCTCGATGCGGGGCTCGACCGCGACAAGGGCGGCGATGTCGCCACCGCGCTGTCGCGCGTCTATCGCAGCATGCGGCGCAAGCTCGACGATGCCGTGGCAGCGAATAGCGCCGAGGGTCTTGCCGAACTGCTCGAAGGGATTTTGACGATCAGTGCCGCCTGGCGCCAGCTTCGCTGACCAAACCTGAGAAGCTACGACGGCCCGCCCCTCGAATGAGAAGCGGGCCGTCGTCGTTGAAATGGGCCCGCTGGTTACCCGGCCGCCCATGGTGGGGACGGGCGGCCGGGTGGTGCGGGAGCGGACCAGAGCCCCCTTTTTCAGCGGGTGCTGAAACTTGTGTCGCGGCCGGTCAGGCGGCCTGCTGGTGAACCCCGTATTTGCGCATCTTTTCGATCAGCGTCGTGCGCTTCAGCGTCAGCAGGCGCGCCGCTTCCGAAATGATGCCGTCGGCGAGGTCGAGCGCAACGTGGATCTGCTCGAGTTCGATCGTCTCGATCTCGCGCTTGAGGTCGATCGGACGGCCCGGCGCTGGCGTCTTGGCGTGCGGCGTGGCCGAGGCCACATCTTCCGCGCTGGCCGGCATCAGGGCGGGGCTGCTGGGGACAGCCCGCCGCGGTGCCAGCGCTGCGGTGGGGTTCAGAAGTATGGCGACGTCATCGAGACCGAGCGTCTCGCCGCCATGAAGAACGCTGGCGCGCTCGACAAAATTGCGTAGTTCACGGACATTGCCCGGCCATGCATGCTGCATCAGCAGCGTCATCGCCGAATCGTCGAAGCGGCATTTGGCGTCGGCGGGCATCTGGCGCTGGAAATGGCGGATCAACGCCGGAATATCCTCCACGCGGTTGGCAAGGCCGGGGACCTGGAGCACAACCACGCCGAGCCGGAAGAACAGGTCTTCGCGGAATTTGCCATCGGCGATCGCAGCGCCGAGATCCTGGTGCGTCGCGGAGATGACGCGGACGTCGACGGCCTTCACATCGCTGCTGCCGACGCG
>NZ_DATFFD010000250.1:0-8653 GCF_035250425.1 Sphingopyxis sp. | reverse complement strand
GTGATCAGCTTGTCGGTTGCCGCATTTTCCTTTTTGACCCAGTCGAGCGCCTTCGTGCCCTCGATATCCTCGAGCCAGAGGTAGGGATCCTTGTCTTGGGGCGCGGCGACGGCGGTGATGGAACAGCTGAGGGCAAGCGCGGCAAGGCTGGCGCGGATCATTCGATAGTCTCCCCTGGGGTGTGATGGCGCTGTGCTAGCAGCATTAGACACCCCAAGGGAAGAAGGCGCAGCGCCTACTGGTCGATGATCATCGTGCCCGGATGATGCTTGTCGAGATGTTTCTTGATGATCCGGAGATTGCGCGTGTTCGAGCGGAAGAAGAAGTCGAACGCGTCGCCGACAAGCGGGATCGCGCCGAGCGCGGTGTCGACGCCGAGATTGCCGACCATGCGCCAGATCTTCCATTTCGGCATGCCGAGGTTGCGTGCTTCCCAGATCAGATAGGCGCCCATCGTCGCGGCGATGACGTCGCCCACGACGGGAACAAGGCCGACGATCGCGTCGAGGCCCACCGGGCGGTTGATCCCGGGGATGACAAAGCTGCGTTCGAGCAGGATTTCCAGCGTCTCGACGCGTTTGCGCAAGGCTGCGGGATCGCTGCGATTGGAAATCAGCGCGTCGAAGATCGCGTCGGGATTCGGGGGCGAAGGGGCCATCTGGGTCCTTTCAAAAGCGCTCGAAGGTGCAGCGCCGCTGTATTAGTTAGGTAAGGCAATCACATGATTCAATGGGTGCTGCGCGCGGCCGTTGGCGCGCAGGCCGGTAAGACGCTGCGACGCGACCGACCAGCGGAGCGGCGTCGCGAGCGGAATGAAGGGCGCATAGCGTCCGAGCACCGCCTCGGCCTCGCTCACCTGCACCCGGCGCTGGCCGGCGTCGATATTGGCTGTCGCCTGGTCGATCAACCCCTGCGCCTCGCGGTTGCAGAGCGTATCGCGGCGGCACGAGAGGCGGCGCAGCGCCCACAGCGCATCGTCGTTCGGCGCGACCTCGTCGATCAGGCGGAGGTCGGCGGTCGACGCCATCGGGACGCGCCGGCTCGGCACGCCGATCGCTTTGAAATCGGCCGACACATAGGCGAAGAGGATGCGGCCGCCGGGAGTGTCGGGGACGGCGATGCGCAGCGGTTCGATCTCGCGCCCGGCGCCGCGCCAGGCATCGACCGCGCGCTTCGCCTGCGCGACCCGCGACGCCTCGTCATATTCGGCCCAGACGGGGACGCGCGGCGCGGGACCGCCGTCGCGCGCGTAGAGCGACGGACGCAGCGTGACCTGCGGTTGCCATTCGGCGAGCCCGAACGCCTCGATCAGCCGCTCGCGCCGGACCGCGCGGACGAGCGCGTCGCGGTTGGCGTCGGTCGCGAGGAAACCCTCGGCACGGACAAACGCCAGGCCGAACAGGCCGGGGACCGGATCGACGACGAGGCGCGAGCGGCCAACGTTCGAGGCGGCGAAATAGGGCAGGGTCGAAAAACGGCCGCCGATGACGCCATCGGCATAGCCATTCTTGAACCGCGCGAGCGCCCCTTCGGGCGAGGTGCCGACCAGCTCGATCGACGCGGCGGGATCGTTCGCGGCGGCTTCGGCGGCCTCGGGATCCTCGGCGAGCGGATCGGGGACGGGCGAGAGCAGCACCGCGCGGCCGATCTTGCGCGCGCGCATCGGCCCCCAGCCCATGCCTTTGTTGACGATCGCCATCGAGGGTTGCGCAAGCAGTTCGAGGATCGCGGGCTGCGGCACCGAAAGGCGGATTTCGATGACGGTGTCGGTCATCGCCTTGATCGTCTCGACCTCGGGGAAGTCGTTCTTCAGGACGTGGCGGCTGGCGGGCGCCAGATAGGAGCGCAGGATCGCGGCGACATCCTCGGCGGTGACCTTGCGGCCATTGGTCCATTTGGCTTCGCGCAGGCGGAAGATATAGCTGCGCCCGTCTGTGGTGACGGTCCAGCGGTCGGCGAGGCCGGTATCGATCTGTCCCTCGCCATCATAGCTGACCAAGCCCTGCGAGGTGGCGTCGAGCAGCGCGGCATTGGCCGACGACAGCTCGCCGGCCGCCGGGTTCGCGGCGGGATTGAGCGCGCCGATGGCGGCGATCTTGACCGGGCCGCGCTCGCCGAACAGGCCGCAACTGGCAAGCGACAGGAGGGCGACGCCGACCATGATCTTGGGCAGGAGTGTTTTGGGCCTGGGCTTCGGCATGTCTGTTTTCGGCGGCATCGGGGTGCATCATAGTGATGCCGGGCGAAACCGGAAGTGGGCATCCGGCTTGCTGTCCGATCTGTCGCAAGGCCTGATCTGTCGCAAGGCTGGTGCGGACGGCGGGACTTGAACCCGCATACCCAGAGGATGGCAGATTTTAAGTCTGCTGCGTCTACCGATTTCGCCACGTCCGCATGACCGACGCCGGTCAAGCCGATGGGCCGATGGAGGTCAAGCGATGTTTGGCGCTTCACGTCATGCGGCGGCTCGGCTAGACGGCGTGGATGACTCCAGTCCTTGAAATTTCCGGCCTCGGGAAAACCTATAAAAGCGGTCACACAGCCTTGAGCGATGTCGACCTCTCCATCAACAAAGGCGAGATATTCGCGCTGCTCGGGCCGAATGGCGCGGGCAAGACGACGCTGATCAGCATCGTCTGCGGTATCGTGACCGCGACCACGGGCAGCGTGACCGTCGCGGGGCACGATCATGCGCAGGGCTATCGCGCCGCCCGGACGATGATCGGGCTGGTTCCGCAAGAATTGCACACCGACGCGTTCGAAACGGTGATGGCGACGGTGAGTTTCTCGCGCGGGCTGTTCGGCAAGCCGCGTAATCCCGCGTTCATCGAGCAGCTGCTGCGCGATCTGTCCTTATGGGACAAGCGCGATTCGAAGATCATGGAACTCTCGGGCGGCATGAAGCGCCGCGTGATGATCGCCAAGGCGCTCTCCCACGAGCCCGAGATCCTGTTCCTCGACGAGCCGACCGCCGGCGTCGACGTCGAACTGCGCCGCGATATGTGGAACATGGTGCGCGGTCTTCGCGAACGCGGCGTCACGATCATCCTCACGACGCATTATATCGAGGAGGCCGAGGAAATGGCCGACCGCGTCGGGGTGATCACCGGCGGGCGGTTGATCCTGGTCGAGCAGAAGGATGCGCTGATCAAGAAGCTGGGGCGCAAGACGCTGACGCTCAATCTGGCCGAACAACTGGAGGCCGTGCCCGCCGAACTTGCCGACTGGAAGCTTGCGCTCGCGGGCGAAGGGCATGAGCTCGTGTACGAATTCGACAGCCAGGCCGAGGCGACCGGGGTGCCCTCGCTGCTGCGGCGGATGACCGACATCGGGGTCCAGTTCAAGGATCTGCACACAAGGCAAAGCTCGCTCGAGGATATTTTCGTCGGGCTGGTGCACGAATCGAACGGCGCAAAGGGAGAAGCCGCATGACCGCGAACTGGCGCGGCGTGCGCGCGATCTACGCCTTCGAAATGGCGCGCTTCGGGCGCACCTTCTGGACCAGCCTGATGCTGCCGGTCATCACCACGGCGCTCTATTTCGTCGTTTTCGGCTCGGCGATCGGCAGCCGGATGACCGAGGTCAGCAACGTGCCCTATGGCGCCTTCATCGTGCCCGGGCTGATGATGCTGACGATGTTCACCGAAAGCATCAGCAACGCCTCGTTCGGCATCTATATGCCCAAATGGACGGGGACGATTTACGAAATGCTGTCGGCGCCGCTGTCGCCGCTGGAAACGGTGATCGCCTATGTCGGCGCCGCCGCGACCAAGTCGGTGATCATCGGGTCGATCATTTTCGCGACCGCGCACCTGTTCGTCGACGTGCAGGTCGCGCACCCGCTGTTGATGGCGGCCTTCATGATCCTGATGGCGGTGACCTTCTGCCTGTTCGGCTTCATCATCGGCATCTGGGCGCAGAGCTTCGAACAGCTGCAGGTGATCCCGATGCTGGTCATCTATCCGCTGACCTTTTTGGGCGGGGCTTTCTATTCGCTCGACATGCTGCCCGCGGCGTGGCGGACGGTGACCCTGTTCAACCCCGTCGTCTATCTGATCAGCGGCTTCCGCTGGACCTTCTTCGGCAAGGGCGATGTCGGGATCGAAGTCAGCATGGGCGCGGTGACGCTGTTCCTGGCGCTGTGCCTGGGCGTCATCTTCTGGATGTTCCGCACCGGATACCGGCTCAAGAACTGATTTCCCGGCCGATCTCCCTATCATCGTCATGCTGAACTTGTTTCAGCATCCACGACGTACCGTTGCCTTCCGCGCTGCGCTGAAGGCGTGAACAGGCCATGGGCCCTGAAACAAGTTCAGGGTGACGAAAATGGTGGACGCGAAATCCTGTTTGGTGCGCGCGCTCAGCCGTTCAGACGTTCGCGCATTTCCTTGCCCGGTTTGAAATAGGGCACGTTTTTCGCCTTCACATCGACCGCCGCACCCGTCCGGGGATTGCGGCCGGTGCGCGATTCGCGCGACCGGGTCGAGAAGGCGCCGAAGCCGCGCAGTTCGACACGACCGCCCGAGGCGAGTTGATCGACGATGGAATCGAAGAAAGTGTCGACGATCCGCTCGACTTCCTCGAGCCGCAAATCGCTGTTTTCGCTTGCGATCTTTTGAACCAGTTCTGACCGGATCATGAGCTTCCCCTATTATATATCACGCTTCTCCCGCCGAAGCAGGCGTCCGGTCGTTGCCGGCCCATTGTGCGTGAGACCCCTCCCAACGCACGGAGAAGGTATCACGAATCACTGTCCGGTCAAAAATATATCACGACATGAAAAAGGCCCGCAGAGGGACACTCTGCGGGCCTTTGTTTCGCCTGACGGCGGAAGGAGGAAATTAATCCTTCTTGCCGGCCTTCAGCGCCTCGCCGAGGATGTCGCCGAGCGACGCACCCGAGTCCGACGAACCGTACTGAGCGACGGCTTCCTTCTCTTCGGCGATCTGCATCGCCTTGACCGAGAAGTTCGGCTTTTTCGAACGGTCGAAACCGATGACCATAGCATCGAACTTCTGGCCGACCTGGTAACGTTCGGCGCGCTGTTCGTCGCGGTCGCGGCCAAGGTCGGCGCGCTTGATGAAGCCGGTGGCGCCATCTTCGCCAGCCTGGACTTCGAGGCCGTTGTCGCGGACTTCGAGGACGGTGACGGTGATGACGTCGTTCTTCTTCACCGAACCTGCAGCGGCGGTGCCGCCACCAACGGCCGGAGCGCCCTTTTCAAGCTGCTTGATGCCGAGGCTGATGCGTTCCTTCTCGACGTCGACGTCGAGAACGACAACCTGCACGGCCTCGCCCTTGCGGTGGAGGTGCAGCGCTTCTTCGCCCGAGATGCCCCAGGCGATGTCCGACATGTGAACCATGCCGTCGACGTCGCCCGGCAGGCCGACGAACAGACCGAATTCGGTCGCGTTCTTGACTTCGCCTTCGACGACCGAGCCCACGGGGTGGGTTTCGGCGAATGCGCCCCAGGGGTTCGACTGAGCCTGCTTGAGGCCGAGCGAGATGCGGCGCTTGTCGCTGTCGACTTCGAGGACGATGACGTCGACTTCCTGGCTCGTCGAAACGATCTTGCCGGGGTGGACGTTCTTCTTGACCCACGACATTTCGCTGACGTGGACCAGGCCTTCGATGCCGGCTTCGAGTTCGACGAACGCACCGTAATCGGTGATGTTCGTGACGGCGCCCGACAGCTTCGCACCGACGGGGTATTTGGCGGCGACGCCTTCCCACGGATCGCTTTCGAGCTGCTTCATGCCGAGGCTGATGCGCTGCGTGTCGCGGTTGATGCGGATGATCTGGACGCGGACATTGTCACCGATGTTGATGACTTCACTCGGGTGGTTGACGCGCTTGTAGCTCATGTCGGTGACATGGAGCAGGCCGTCGATGCCGCCGAGGTCGACGAACGCACCATAATCGGTGATGTTCTTGACGGCGCCTTCGATGATCTGGCCTTCTTCGAGGTTCTGGATCAGGCCCGAGCGCTGTTCGGCGCGCGTTTCTTCGAGGATGGCGCGGCGCGACACGACGATGTTGCCGCGGCGGCGATCCATCTTCAGGATCTGGAAGGGCTGCGGCAGGTCCATGAGCGGGCCGACGTCGCGTACGGGGCGAATGTCGACCTGCGAACCGGGAAGGAACGCCACGGCGCCGCCGAGGTCGACGGTGAAGCCGCCCTTGACGCGGCCGAAGATGACGCCTTCGACGCGGGCTTCCTTGTTGAATTCTTCTTCCAGGCGGTCCCAGGCGGCTTCGCGGCGAGCACGGTCGCGCGACAGCATGGTTTCGCCATTGGCGTTTTCGACGCGGTCGACATAGACTTCGACTTCGTCACCGACATTGATGTCGGCCTTCTGGCCCGGCATCGCGAATTCGCGAAGCGGCACGCGGCCTTCGCTCTTCAAACCGATGTCGATAACTGCCAGGTCGTTTTCGATCGCGGTGACGGTGCCCTTGACGACGCGGCCTTCAAAGCCGCCGTCAGCACCACCAAGCGATTCATCGAGCATCGCGGCGAAATCGTCGCGCGTCGGGAAAGCCGTAGTGGCCATAGTGGATATTCCTTACTTCATCTGTTCCGGCCAAGCGGTTGGTTCCGCTGGTCTTGTGGCCGATCCGCCACGCCTGCCGGATGCAGGACGCAGCATCCTTCGAACCGGTTGCCGGCGAGTCATGGACAAAGCAAAATGGGCGCGGCGGGTGCATCCCATCGCGCCCGACGCTCGGTTCGAGCGGCGGTCGGTCCATGCCTCGACCTGCAATAAAGCCCGTCGGACGGCGCGCATATAGTCTGCAACCCCTGCCAAAGCAAGGCGGAAAGCCCGTTCTAGCCGCGGGCCTTCCGGCGCTCTTCGACAAAGGCGATCGCGGCGGCGAGCGCGGCGTCCTTGTCCATGTCCGTGTTGTCGAGCAGCATCGCGTCTTCGGCCCGGAGGAGTGGCGCGTTGGCGCGGCCGGTGTCGCGCGCGTCGCGGGCGTGAACGTCGGCGAGCACGGCATCGAAGCCGACGTCGACGCCGCGCCCGAGCATCTCGGCATGGCGGCGGCGCGCGCGTTCTTCGGCGCTCGCGGTGACGAACAGCTTGGCATCGGCGTGCGGCGCGATGACGGTGCCGATGTCGCGCCCGTCGAGCACCGCGCCGCCCGGCCGGTTGGCGAAATCGACCTGGCGCTGGAACAGTGCGGCGCGAACCGCAGGATGGACCGACACGCGGCTCGCGAGGCTGCCAGTGGTTTCATAGCGCAGCGCCGGATCGCCCAGCAGGCTGTCGGGGAAGCTGCACGCGGCGAGCGCGTCGGCGGCATTGTCGGCGTCGCCATGGTTGAGCTGCGTCTGATAGCCGACCGCGCGATAGAGCAGCCCGGTGTCGAGCACAGGCAGGCCGAAATATTCGCCCAGCGCTTTGGCAATCGTGCCCTTGCCCGACGCGGTGGGGCCGTCGACCGCGATGATCATTGCTGAAGCCCGGCGAGCAATTGCTCGAAATTGGGGAAGCTGGTCGCGACCGGGGCGATGTCGTCGATCGTCACCGGCGCCTTGCTGGCGAGGCCGGCGACGGCGAAGCTCATGCAGATACGGTGGTCGAGGTGGCCGGCGATGGTCGCGCCGCCGGGCAGCGGATCGCCGCCGGTGCCGTCGATGATCAGCCCGTCCTCGCTTTCCTCGACGCGCGCGCCGATCGCCTTGAGGCCGGTGGCCATCACCGCGATACGGTCGCTTTCCTTGACGCGCAGCTCGTCGAGCCCGGTCGTGACGGTGCGGCCCTCGGCCAGTGCGGCGGCGACGAAGAGGATCGGGAACTCATCGACCATGCTCGGCACGATGACGGGGTCGACGGCGATGCCCTTGAGCGCGCTGTAGCGGACGCGGAGGTCGGCGACGGGCTCGCCGCCGACGGTGCGGGCGTCCAGCAGTTCGATGTCGCCGCCCATTTGTTGCAGCACCTCGATCAGTCCGGCGCGGGTCGGATTGAGGCCGACATTGGCGATGGTGACGTCCGACCCCGGGACGAGGAGCGCGGCGACGATGAAGAAAGCGGCCGACGAAGGATCGCCCGGGACGGTGATCGTCTGCGGCTTCAGCTCGGCCTCGCCGCGGATGCGAATATGGCGGGTGCCGTCGGCACCCAAATCGACGGTCAGGTCGGCACCGAAACCCTTGAGCATGCGTTCGCTATGGTCGCGGGTCGGGACGGGCTCGATCACTTCGGTAATGCCCGGCGTGTTGAGACCTGCGAGCAGTACCGCGCTCTTCACCTGCGCCGAGGCCATCGGCAGGCGATAGGAGAGGGGGATGGCGGGCGCGAGCCCGCGCACCATCAGCGGCAGGGTCTTGGTCCCTTTGGCACCGGGCGAGGCGCTGATGTCGGCGCCCATCTGACTGAGCGGGTCGATGACGCGGCCCATCGGGCGGCCCGACAGGCTGGCGTCGCCGATGAAGGTCGTGGTGATCGGGTGGCTCGCGACAAGGCCCATGAGCAGGCGCGTCGAGGTGCCGCTGTTCCCCATATCGAGCGCTTCGCGCGGCTGGAGCAGCCCGCCGACGCCGACGCCGTGGATGCGCCATTCGCCATCGTCCTGACGCTCGATGGTCGCGCCCATCGCGCGCATCGCGGCGGCGGTGGCGAGCACATCATGCCCCTCGAGCAGG
>NZ_DATFFD010000249.1:0-12129 GCF_035250425.1 Sphingopyxis sp. | reverse complement strand
ATGAACGTGCCGAACTCAGCAGAGTTGGCAATTTCCGGGATCATCAGCTGAATTCCGAGATGCCCAGCAGCAGATTAACGTCCGCTTTCCACCCCATAGCTGACGTCGCCCTCAAATAGGCCTTTCCTACATTATCCGGCTGTGCCAGCCTTCATCCGGCTCTTTCATTTGGTGGATAAAGCGGTCGCTGTTGCGGGTGCCGCCACGGCGAGGAGTGTCGCGCGCGTCCAGCCCGCCGCCAGATCCAAACCGGGCGCCGCACAGGGCTGAACTTTCCTGAACTTTGGAAGGATTGCACAGCCCATATGCCGGCCGGTTCCAACCCGCGATGACGAAAGAAGATAATGCGGTTCGCCGCCCATTGCAGACATTCGTCGCCACCTCCGCTCTTCCCTCATCTGTCGGATTAACTTACAGTTTACCATAAGCCCGGCGCGCCGAATCGCGCATTTGCGCCAGTGGCACGGCGCTTGCTTAGGCTATGGTGATGCTGAAAAAAATCGGACGCCTGTTCGTCATCAAGACCCGCTTCGAAGCGTGCCTCATCATCTACGCCCTCGCCGTCGGGGCGATGGCGCGCGGCGCCGCCTATCTGCACGAATATCCGGGGACCGGCGGCAAGCTGCTGCTGCTCGCCTGCACCGGATCGGTGTTCCTCGCGGGCGCGAAGATTTTCGACTGCCTGCGCTTCGAGCAGGCCGCGGAGGCCGCGCGGCAGGCGGAGTAGATCAGCGGTCTTTCGCCGGTCATCCAGATATGCGAAGGCACCCGCCATGAGCAGGATCAGCGGCCGCCCGGCCATCAGCAGCGAGCATGTCTATGGCCTGAGCCTGCGCGTCGCGCGCTGGCGTGCCGGTCAGAGTGAGGGCACGCCCGGTACGCCTTTGTTGTTCCTCAACGGTATCGGCGCCGATCTGGCCGCCGCCGCGCCGCTGCTCGCGCAGATCCATGACCGCGAGGTGTGGACGCTCGACATGCCCGGCGTCGGCGGCTCGCCCGACGCGCTGCTGCCCTATGGCGCGCCGACGATCGCGGCGGTGGTGATGGAGATCGCCGACCGCCTTGGCCACAAGACGGTCGACGTCGCCGGCTTCAGCTGGGGCGGTGCGCTGGCACAGCAGATCGCGATCCAGTTTCCGGGGCGCGTACGCCGGCTGGTGCTGATGGCCACGACCCCGGTCATGGGCGCGCCGGGGATCGGATGGGCCGCGATGTTCGACGACGACATGCTGGCGAGCGGGCTCAAGATCCAGACCGCGACCCCGCTCGGCATCGCGTACCAGAGCGCCGCGATGGCGGGATGGAGCAGCGTGGGCTTCCTGTCGGGGCTGAAAAACCTTCCGACACTGGTGTTGATGGGCGAGCAGGATGGCGTGATGCCCGCCTGCTATGGCGAGATGCTTGCCGACCAGATCGACGGCGCGGTGCTGGAAATGGTGCCGGGATCGCACCTTTTCCCCTTCACCCATGCCGCGGCCATCGCGGAGCGGATCAGCGCGTTTCTGGATTCGCCGGCGGCTGCGAAACAAGCCGCCGCTTGAGGAAGTCGGCGATCGCCGCAGCGGTCGCATCGGGGGCTTCCTCCATCGGCAGATGGCCGATACCCGGCAGCATCACGACCTCGGACGCCGCGATGCGTTCGTTGAAGGTCTTCGCGGCGCTCGGGTTGATAATCCGGTCCTTGTCGCCGAACAGGATCAGGGTCGGCGCCTCGATCTCGCCCACGCGCGCCGCCACCTCGGGCTCGCGGTCCATCCGCGCGCGCAGCACCGTGGCTTCGCGATTGCCGGGAAAGCGCAGCAATTCCCAATAGCGGTCGATCATCGCCTCATCGACGATCGCCTGTTTCTCGACCGACCCGCGCAGCGACTGTTCGACCAGCATCCGCGGCGTGACGCGCGTCGCGAGCCAGCGGCCGAAGGGATATTCGAGGACGCGGAAGCCGACGTTCGATTCGGGCCGTTTCTCGCCCGGCCGCAGCGGCATGCCCGCCGCGTCGATCAGCAACAGCGCATCGACGCGTGTTGGCTGCGCGAGCGCGTAGCGCCAACTGACCCAGCCGCCCATCGAATTGCCGCCGAGGATGAAATGATCGAGCCCGAGCTTCGCCGCGACGACGTCGACCGCGTCCATCATGCCCTCGGCCGAATAATCGGTGTCGGGGGTCGCGCCGGTAAGCCCGTGTCCGGGCAGGTCGAGCGTGACGATGCGATAGGTGGCGCCGAGCCGCTTCACCAGCGGTTCCCACGTATGCAGGCTGGCATTGGCGCCATGGACGAGGATGATCGCGGGGCCGCCCGCCCTGCCCTGATCGCGGTAATGGATGCGCTGCCCCGCCGGCCCCGCGGCGAACGCCGCGTCCGGTCCGCCATATTTGGCGATCATCGCGTCGCGGTCGGTGTCGGGAGTCAGGAGCAGGAGGAAGCCGACGACGATCGCGAGCAATAACGCGAGCGGGATCAGCACCCGCTTGCGCCGGAAGAACGGGCGCCGCGGTGGCGGCGGCGGGTCGAAATCTATGTCGTCGGCAATCATCATGCCCCCCTCAAGGCTCTGCGCGAACCTAGCGCGCGCCCGTCTGGTGGGTCAATCTATCCTAAGGGTGAAGAGACCGGCGGAAGGTTTCGGGCAGGAACAGCAGCCCGACGATCAATGTGATCACCGCGACGATGACCGGATACCAGAGGCCGTAATAGATATTGCCCGTCGCCGCGACCATCGCGAACGCGGTCGTCGGCAGGAAGCCGCCGAACCAGCCGTTGCCGATATGATAGGGCAGCGACATCGCGGTGTAGCGGATACGACTGGGGAAGAGTTCGACGAGCAAAGCGGCGATCGGGCCGTAGACCATCGTCACGAGCAGCACGAGGTAGAAGAGGATCGCGACGACGAGCGGCTTGTTGATCGCCGCCGGATCGGCCTTCGCCGGATAACCGGCGTCGGCCAGCGCGTTCTGGAGTTCGGAGCGGAACGCGGCGATCGCGCCGGCGCGATCCTCCTCGGCGATACGCCAGGGATCGGGCGCGGCGAGGACGCGCGAGCCGATGCGCACGCGCGCGGGCTCGCCCGTCATGCGCTCGCGCGTGAAAGCCGTGTAGTTGACGCCGGCCTTGGCCAGCGCCGACTTGATGATGTCGCAGCCGCTGCCTTCGAACTTGTTGCCTCCGATCGGATCGAACTGGAACGAGCAGGCCCCCGGATCGGCCGCCATGATGACGGCGGCGTTCTGCTGCGCCTTGGCCATCGCGGGGTTGGCGGCGGCGGTGAGCATCTGGAACGCCGGGAAATAGGTGAGCGCGGCGAGCGCACAGCCCGCGAGGATGATCGGCTTGCGCCCGACCTTGTCGCTGAGCCAGCCGAAGAAGATGAAGAAAGGCGTGCCGAGCGCGAGCGCGATGGCGATCAGGATGTTGGCGGTCGCGCCGTCGACCTTCAGCGTCTTTTCGAGGAAGAAGAGCGCGTAGAATTGTCCCGAATACCAGACGACCGCCTGCCCCGCGACCGCGCCGAACAGCGCGACGAGCACCCATTTGAGATTTTCCCAGCGGCCGAAGGCTTCGGTCAGCGGCGCCTTCGACGTCGTGCCCTCCTCCTTCATCTGCTTGAAGACCGGGCTTTCCTCGAGCTGGAGGCGAATCCACAGCGATACGCCGAGCAGGATCACCGAAATCAGGAAGGGAATGCGCCAGCCCCAGTCGGCGAAGGCGGTTTCGCCGATGACCGAACGGATCGCGATGACGACGCCGAGCGCCGCGAACAGCCCGAGCGTCGCGGTGGTCTGGATGAAGCTGGTGAACAGGCCGCGTTTGCCGTCGGGCGCATGTTCGGCAACGTACGTCGCCGCGCCGCCATATTCGCCGCCGAGCGCGAGCCCCTGGACGAGGCGGAGCAGCACGAGCAGGATCGGCGCCGCGACCCCGATTGAGCCATAGCTGGGCAAAACGCCGACGAGGAAGGTCGACGCGCCCATCAGCCCCATGGTGACGAGGAAGGTGTTCTTGCGCCCGACGAGATCGCCGATGCGGCCGAACACGAGCGCCCCGAACGGCCTTACCGCAAAGCCCGCGGCAAAGGCCGCGAGCGCGAAGATGAAGCCGGTGGTTTCGTTGACGCCCGAGAAGAATTGCGCCGAAATGATCGTCGCGAGCAGGCCATAGAGGTAGAAATCATACCATTCGAACACCGTGCCGAGCGACGAGGCCAATATGACCTTGCGTTCACTCTGCCGGGTTTTGGTGGGTATTACCGCTGCTTCGTTCGTCATCCGCTGCCCCTTGCTAAGCCCCTCCCTTTCAGGGGAGGGGTTGGGGTGGGGGTTCGAACCCTTGCGCAAGGCCGATAGCCCCCACCCCGCTGCGACTAGCGAACAAGTTCGCAAGTCTCGCTGCCCCTTCCCTGAAGGGGAGGGGCTAGGGAGGGTCTAGCGGCGCGGAGAGCTACGTCAACCGACGCGCTTCACCGCGCCCTTGTGCGCGCCGACGCTCTTGTTGCGCGGGCGGAAGCGGCGCTTGCGCTGGCCTTCGGCGCCCTCGCCGGCTGCCGCGCCATCACGGCGCGGACCGCGTTCGCCTTGCGGCTTGCCGCGATGCGCGTCCTGACGCTGGCGATTAGGGTCGCGGCCCTGGCTGCCGGTGTCGCGGGGGGGCGCCACGGGCTTGGGCAGGTTGCGCACCAGCTCGTTGAAATTCTCGGGCAGCGGCATCGGCTCGGACTTCGACCGCGTCACGCGCTCGATATCGCGCATGTACGGACGCTCGTCGGGCGCGATGAAGCTGATCGCCTTGCCCTCGGCGCCGGCGCGCGCGGTGCGGCCGATGCGGTGGACATATTGTTCGGGCACGTTCGGGATCTCGAAGTTGATCACATGGCTGACGCCCGACACGTCGATGCCGCGCGCGGCGATGTCGGTCGCGACGAGCAGCTTGATGTCGCCCGAACGGAAGGCCTGCAGCGCGTGGGTGCGCTGCGACTGGCTCTTGTTACCATGGATCGCCATCGCCTTGATGCCGGCGCCCGCGAGGTGGCGCACGACGCGGTCGGCGCCATGCTTGGTGCGGGTGAAGATCAGCGCGCGGTCGATATTTTCGCTGGCGACGACCGAATGCAGCAGCGCCTGCTTTTCCTTCTGTTCGACAAAGGTCGCGAACTGGCTGATCTTTTCGACCGTGGTCGCCGCCGGGGTGACCGACACCGTCACCGGATCCTCGAGGAACTGTTCGGCGAGGTGCGCGATTTCCTTCGGCATCGTCGCCGAGAAGAAGAGGTTCTGGCGGCGCGACGGCAGCAGCTTGGCGATGCGGCGCAGCGAGTGGATGAAGCCCATGTCCATCATCTGGTCGGCTTCGTCGAGGACGAAGATTTCGACGTCGTCGAGGCGCAGCGCGCGCTGGTCGATGAGGTCGAGCAGACGGCCCGGCGTCGCGACGAGGATGTCGACGCCCTGGCTGAGTTCGCGAATCTGCTTGTTGATCGGCACGCCGCCGAAGACGGTCGTGACGCTGAGCTTGGTGAAGCGGCCATAGTCGCGGCAGCTCTGCGCGATCTGCGCGGCGAGTTCGCGCGTCGGCGCGAGGACGAGCATCCGGCAGCCGCGCGGGGTCGGACGGTGCGGATAGGTCAAGAGATGATGGATCGACGGCAGCGAGAAGCCGGCGGTCTTGCCGGTGCCCGTCTGCGCGATACCGCACAGGTCGCGGCCCTTCATCAGCGGCGGGATCGCCTGGACCTGAATCGGGGTCGGGACGGTATAATCCTTGGCGGCAAGCGCGCGATTGATGTCGGCGTGCAGGCCAAAGTCGTTAAAAGTCGTCATAAAATACTCACATAGGGCGACGCGCAGGCGCATCCATTCGTATCGAACGGACGGCGCACGGGCCGCGGGTTCGAAACGACCCGCGTGAAAGGGTGCCTCTGGGGACAAAGCGCTGGTCCGGCTCGCCCGCGCCTGAAAATGGGCGGGAAATCACGCTGCCGGTGGTTACGGCGGGTGATCCCGCCATGCTGCGCTGCACAATCATATGGCATGGGTTGCGGGCAATTGCAAGATTATTGCGTGATAAAGCTATTCTTCTCCTTCCCATTTGTCCTGAGCTTGTCGAAGGACCGTTCTTTCTTCATCACGGAGAAAAGAAGTACGGTGCTTCGACAAGCTCAGCACGAACGGACGAGGGGATAGTGCTTTGGCAGAGAAAATCATCGTCATCGACGAGGGCACGACCTCGACGCGCACGATGCTTTTCGGCGCCGACGGCACCCCGCTCGGCAGCGCGCAGCGCGAGATCCGGCAGCATTATCCCGGCCCCGGCCTCGTCGAGCATGACGCCGCCGAAATCTGGGACGCGACCCTCGCCTGCACGCGCGAAATGATCGCGCAGGCGGGCGGCGCCGATCATGTCGCCGCGATCGGGATCACCAACCAGCGCGAGACGGTGGTGTTCTGGGATCGCACGACCGGCGAGCCGCTGGCGCGCGCGATCGTGTGGCAGGACCGGCGTTCGGCCGCCGATTGCGCGGTGCTGAAAGAGGCGGGCCATGAGGATATGGTGCAGGCAAGGAGCGGCTTGCTCCTCGATCCCTATTTTTCGGGAAGCAAGATCGGCTGGGCGCTGAAGCACTGGCCGCAACTGAAGGAGGCCGGCGACCGGCTCGCGGTCGGGACGATCGAATCCTATCTGATCTATCGCCTGACCGGCGGCGTCCATGTCACCGACGCGAGCAACGCGTCGCGCACCTTGCTGATGGACTTGGGCGGCCAGGGCGGCTGGGATAGCGAGCTATGCGACCTGCTCGGCGTCCCTATGGCGCTGCTCCCCGAAATCACCGGCTGCACGACGCGCGTCGGCACGACCGATCCGGCACTGTTCGGCGGCGCGATCCCGATCTGCGGCATGGCGGGCGACCAGCAGGCAGCGACGATCGGGCAGGCGTGCCTGTCGCCCGGGCAGACCAAGGCGACCTTCGGCACCGGCGCCTTCATCCTGTCGGCCAGCGGCCCGGTGCGGCCGCAATCGGCGAACCGCCTGCTCGCGACGGTGCTGGTGCAGGAGGGCGACGTGCGCTCCTATGCGCTCGAGGGATCGGTGTTCGTCGCCGGCAGCCTGATCAAATGGCTGCGTGACGGGCTGGGTCTGCTCGCCAATGCGGGCGAGAGCGAGGGGCTCGCGCGCTCGGTGAGCGACAATGGCGGCGTCTATCTGGTCCCCGCCCTCACCGGGCTCGGCGCGCCGCACTGGCGCCCCGATGCGCTCGCGGCCATATCGGGACTGAGCTTCGCAACGACGAAGGCGCATGTCGCGCGCGCGGCGCTGGAAGCGCAAGCCTATCAGGCGCATGACCTGAAATCGGCCTTCGCCGCCGACGGGGTCGACTGGGCCGAGGTGCGGATCGACGGCGGCATGGCGGCGAACGACTGGATGGCGCAGGATCTGGCCGACATGCTGGGCATCACCGTCGAGCGGCCCGTTTTCGTCGAAAGCACCGCACTCGGCGCCGCGATGCTCGCCGCGACTGGGGCGGGCCTTTATCCCGACCTCGCGAGCGCGGCCAAGGCGATGCGCGGCACCGCTACGCGCTTCACGCCGGCGCTGGGTGCCGGGAAACGCAAAACGCGCCTTGCCGGCTGGCAAAGCGCGCTTGCAAAGGTTTTGGGCTGAGGCAGTGGACATCCGCCCTTCCCCCTCGATGGGGGAAGGATATAAAGCCTTGGCCGCGATAGCGGCTTAGGCGGAGTTGGATGGGGGTGATGGTGCGGTTGAGCGCCGTCGGTTCAGGCCGAGAACGCACCCCTACCGCTGCGACTAGGCAGCAAGCTGCCAAGTCTCGCTGCCTCCCCCATCAAGGGGGAGGGAGCAACCGGTCCGAGACTGGGCTTAGCGCTTGAGGGTGAGACCGCCGAAACGCTTGTTGAACTTGGCGACCTGACCCGCAGCGTCGAGCATGCGTCCGGTGCCGCCGGTCCAGGCCGGGTGCGCGGTGGGGTCGATTTCGAGCGTCATCGTGTCGCCCTCTTTGCCCCAGGTCGAGCGCGTCTGATATTCGGTGCCATCGGTCATCTTGACCGTGATCATGTGGTACGCGGGGTGAATGTCTTTTTTCATGTCTCTTGGCTCCTGTGCCGCTGGTTTCCGACCAGCCGCGTGAGTCGATGCTTCCCCGTCCGGGGCCGCGAAGCGGTGGCCCCTAACGGTGAATCGTGGAAAATGCAACACCCCTCACCTCGTCATCCCGGACTTGATCCGGGATCCATGCCGGCGCTGAAGTCGTGGACCCCGGATCAAGTCCGGGGTGACGATGAAGAGTGTGTAATTCTTTAGTCGCCGGGCGGATCGGCGATCATCGCGGTGAACTGGCATTCGGCGGCGAGCGCGCCATTCAGCATCGCCCTGCCCTCAAAACGGCAAACGCTGCGCTTGGCCTGAATGATCGTGGCGTGCAGGTCGAGCAGGCAGCCGGGTTCGACCGGCTTTCTGAACTTCGCCCCGTCGATCGCCATGAAATAAACAAGCGTGCCCGTACCCGCGAGCCCCATCGATTCGATCGCGAGAATGCCGGCCGCCTGCGCCAGCGCCTCGACGATGAGGACGCCGGGCATGATCGGCCGGCCGGGGAAATGCCCTTGAAAAAAGGGCTCGTTCATCGTCACCGCCTTGACCGCGTGGATCGAGGTGTCCTTCACCATCGATTCCACCCGGTCGACGAGCAGCATCGGATAACGATGCGGCAGCAGCGTCAGGATCCGGCGGATATCCACCGGCCCCAAGGCGCCGTCCGGCTTTTCCCCATCCGTCATCGAACTTAGCGGGTCGTCGGTGCGGTGCCGGTCGGTGCCGGCGCCGGAGTCGCCGGACGCGTGCCCTGTGCGGCGCGCGCCTGGTCCATCAGCTGCTGGTTGCGCTGCTGGACAAGCTGGCCCGGCTGGTAACCGGCCGGAACCGCGGTCGACACATTGGGAAGGATGCGGTTGAGTTCGGCAACCACCGCGTCGGTGATGTCGACATTGTTTTCGCGCGCGATCACCGCCTCGGGATTGACCAGCAGGTCGACCTTTTTCGCGGTCATCGCGGCCTTGATCGCTTCGTTCATGCGAACGCTGATCTGGTCCTCGACATAAGCGATGGCGAGGTCGATGGGCGCACCGATCTGGCCGAGTTCAGCCTGTGCAGCACGCTGCTTGTCCTGAACGGCCTTGCCGGCGGCCTGGACCGCGGTTTCGTTGCGCGGCGTCTTCTTGATTTCTTCGTTATATTTCGCGACCAGGACGTTGACTTCGGCCTGCAGCGTCTGGCCGCGCGACTGCTGCTGGTCGATCTGCGCCTTGTAGGTCGTTTCGATCTGCTTCGAGGCGGTCTGGAACGCGTTCGAGCGGGCAGCGGCGACGCGGACGTCGGCAACGCCGACACCCTTTGCCTGGGCAATCGCGGGGGCCGACAGGATGGGCGAAACCGACAGCGTGGCAATCGCCAGCGCCGAGGCGGCAAGGATTTTCTTCATCAGAATTGGGTTCCTACATTGAATGAGAAGCGTTTTGTATCATCGCCCTCTTCTTTGCGAAGGGCGTAAGCGAAATCGATCCGGAAGGGACCGAAAGGAGAGTTCCAGTTCACCCCGGCGCCGATCGACACGCGCGGCATCCAGGTGTCGCCGAAGAAGCGTTCCTCGAACGGATCGAGGCGCGAGAAATCGGTCGGGCAAGTCGTATATTGGCCCGTCCCGGTCGGGACGCCGCCCGCCGGCGTGGTCATCGTTTCGGTCGCGAACTGGGTGACACCCGTGGTCGCGTTGCGGCAAAGCGACTTGGTGAGGCCAAAGCCAGGCGCGTTGGGGTTGGTTTCCTTGAAATTGGCAAGCGTCGTCAGCGTCGGACGGCGAACACTGAACACCGAGCCGACGTCGAGGAAGATCGACGGGCGAAGTCCCATTTCCTTCGCGCCGGTGCCGAGCGGAATATCGAGTTCGATCCGGCCCTGATAATAGGCCCGGCCGCCGAGCGCGTCGTCGATCTGTCCACGATCACCGTCACCGTCCGTGACGACAATGGGGTTGGCGGGATCGGCGTTATTGACCGAATAACGGATGACGCGAGGGCCGATGCCGCGGATGTCGAAGCCGCGCATCTGCGGTTCGCCGAGGAAGAAACGGTCGGTCAGGCGGACCTTGTCGCTGGTCGGGGTCGGACGGCCGCCGAACGGATAGATATAGCCGCCTTCGGCCGAAAGGTTGAGGATGAAGCGGCTGCCGAGGTTGAAGTGCTTCGATCCGTTCAAGCGCGTCCGGACATATTTGACGCTGCCGCCAAGGCCGGCGAAATCCTGGCTCAATGACAGCGACTGGCCGCGCGTCGGGCGCAAGCGGTTGTCGCGGTCGTCATAGGCGAGCGTGTAGCCAATGAGCGAGGTCGTGCGATTGCCGATCGCATCGCAGAGGTAACGGCCGGCGATGAGCGGGTCGCATTCGTCGCCGAAATAATAGATTCCCTTGTCGAGCGTCACATCGTCGAAGTTGAGGCTGTAGCGCGCGAAGAAGGACATGAATTCGGTGAGCGGCACGCCGGCGTTGAGCTGGAGGCCGGTCGTGACCTGCTGGAACGTCGTGCGGCGGTCGTTGTTGATGAAGTTGAACGAGTTCAGATCGCGGCGATAGACGCTGCCGCCGACCGAGATGTTGCGGTCGAACAGATAGGGTTCGGTGAAGCCGAGTTCGATCGACTTCGAATAGCTCGAATAATTGACCGACGCCTGGAGTTGCTGGCCGAGACCGCGGAAGTTGCGCTGGCGGATCGACGCCTGGAGCAGAAAATTCTCGATCGACGAGAAACCGGCCGACAGCGACAGTTCACCGGTCGGCTTTTCCTCGACATTGGTTTCGAGGATGATGCGGTCGGGCGCGCTGCCCTCCTTGCGCTCGATTTCCAGATTTTCCTGGAAATAACCCAGGCTGTTGATGCGGTTCTCGGTGCGCTTGACGCCGAAGCTGTTGAACGCATCGCCTTCGTTCAGGCGGAATTCGCGGCGCACGACCTTGTCATGGGTCAGCGTGTTGCCGTTGACGTCGATGCGCTCGACATAGGTACGCGGGCTTTCGGCGACGTTGAAGGTGATCGCCATCGTTCGCGTTTCGGGGTCGCGGCGGAATTCGGGGTTGATGTCGGCAAAGGCATAGCCGAACAGGCCCGCGGTTTCGCTCAGGCTTTCGACCGTATCCTCGACGAGCTTGGCGTCATACCAGTCGTCCTTCTTCATCGGCAGCAGCTTCTTCAGCATCTCGGGCTGGAAGTCGCGGATTTCGCTCTTCACGTCGACGTCGCCGAACTTGTAGCGTTCGCCCTCCTCGACGACATAGGTGATGATGAAGTCCTGCTTGTTGCTCGTCAGCTCGGCCACCGCCGAAATCACGCGGAAATCGGCGTAACCGTTGGTCAGGTAGAAAAGGCGCAGCTTCTGCTGGTCATAGGCGAGGCGATCGGGGTCGTAGCTGGTGTTCGACGAGAGGATCGTCATCAGGCTCGACTGCTTCGTCGCCATCTCGTCCTTGAGATCGCCGTCGCTGAATTTCTCGTTGCCGATGATGTTGATCTGGCGGACCTTCGACTTCGGTCCTTCGTTGATCTCGAACACGACGTCGACGCGGTTCTGGTCGAGCGACACCATCTTCGGCTCGACCGTCGCGGCGAAGCGGCCCTGGCGCTTGTAGAGCTCGATAATGCGCGCGACGTCGGCGCGGACTTTCGAGCGGGTGAAAATCTGACGCGGTGCGAGCTTGATCTCGGGCCGGACCTTGTCTTCCTTCAGGCGCTTATTACCTTCCAGGATGACGCGGTTGATCACGGGGTTCTCGGTGACCTGGATCGTCAGCAGCCCCGCCTCCTTGGTCGCCATTTCGTCCTTGAGGTCGCCGTCGCTGAACTTCTCGTTGCCGATGATGTTGATCTGGCGGACCTTCGACTTCGGCCCTTCGTTGATTTCGAAGACGACGTCGACGCGGTTCTGGTCGAGCGAGACCATCTTGGGCTCGACGGTCGCGGCGAAGCGGCCCTGCCGCTTGTAAAGTTCGATGATGCGCGCGACGTCGGCGCGGACTTTCGAGCGTGTGTAGATCTGGCGCGGCGCCATCTTGATCTCGGGGCGGATCTTG
>NZ_DATFFD010000248.1:0-15927 GCF_035250425.1 Sphingopyxis sp. | reverse complement strand
ACCAGCGTCGGCACGCAGGTGGTGCCGATCTGGCCGACATATTCGGGCTCGGCGCGGATCGCGGCGATGGCCTTCGCATCGGCGGGGTCGGCCGCAAAGGCGCGGAGCGCCGCACCGATCTCACCGCCGACCTGATCGGCGACGATCGGCATACCGACCTTCGTCAGCTCGTTCTGCTGCGGCGCGAAGCGATAGGCGCCGACCCTGGCGAGCGCGTTCGCGAGCTGGACGATCGCATTGCTGCCCGTCGGGCGCGAGCTGTGACCGCCGGGGTTGGTCACTTCGAGCGTGAAGTCGGCATAGGATTTTTCGCCCGCCTGCAGTCCGTAATATTTGGGCTTGCCGTCCTCGCCGATCAGCCCGCCGCCGCCGTCGCCGTTGAGCGCGAATTCGGCGCCCTTGTACTTTGCCGCGAGCGCGCGCGTCGTCATCATCGAGGTTTCCTCGTCGCCCGAGAGTAGCAGGATGATCGCACGTTTCGGTTTGAAGCCCTCTTGCTTCAGCTGCGCCATCGTCGCGACCATCATCGAGACGTCGAATTTGTTGTCCTCCGACCCGCGGCCAAAAATATAGCCTTCCTCCTCGATCGGAACGAAGGGATCGCGCGTCCAGTCCTTGGGATCGGCCGCGACGACGTCCATATGGCCGAGCAGCACGATCGGCTTGCCCTTCCCCGTCCCGGCGAGCGTCGCGGCGAAGGTCGCGGTTTCGCCGATGGGGGTGATCTCGATATCGCTGTCGGCATAACCCGCGGCTTTCAGCACGCTCGCATAATAGGCGGCGAGCTTGGGCACCTGCCCGCGCCCCTCGACCGTCGGGATCGCGATACTGTCCTTCAGGATCTTTTTCGCCGCCTCGGTGCCGGCGGGTTTGGCGTGGACGGGCGCGGCGGCGAGCAGGGCGGCGGCGAGGGCGAGCGGGGCGGTGAGGTTACGCATGGCGACGGACTATGCCGCGTCGGGGCGCCTTCGCAAGGGGGCATCGGCTATCGGGCCGGTCCGTCGTTCAATCGGGCAGGATTTGCGCAAGCACGCATCCGGCGAGACGCGCGGTGGCGAGGAGGCGGGGCAGGTCGTGTCCGTTCCGGGCTTTGGCGGAGAGCCCGGACATCGTCGTGCTGACGAAGCCGGCCACCCGATCGGCGTCTTCCGGATGGCGGGCGGCGATATAATCGCGGATGAACGCTTCGGCGCCGCGGTTGAGCACGCATGCGGCCTCGCGCGCGCCACGGACGGCCCGAAGAGGCAACGTCCGCTCCCCACCCATAGCTGACGCCGCCTTCAAATAAGCCTTTCCTACATTATCCGGCCGTGCCAGCCTTCAGTCGGCTCTTTCATTTGGTGGATAAAAGCGGTCGTTTGCGGGTGCGGCCACGGCGGGGCGTACCGCGCGTGTCCAGCACGCCAGATCCAAAAACGGGCGATGCATAGGGCTGAACTTTCCTGAACTTTGGAATGATTGCGCAGTCCATGTGCCGACCAATTCCGACCCGGGATGACAAAGGAGATAGCGGCGGTTCACCACCCCAAAGCAGTCGTTCCCATCATGCCGCCTTATTCGCCTTTGGCGCCGGGGTTTTCGGCTTGTAGCGGCAAAGATCGATCACCGGGCAGCGCCAGCATTCGGGGGTGCGCGCCTTGCAGATGTAGCGGCCGTGGAGGATCAGCCAGTGATGCGCGCCGACGCGAAACGGCGCCGGTGTGTTCTTTTCCAGCTGTTTTTCGACCGCGAGCACGGTCTTGCCCGGCGCGAGCCCGGTGCGGTTGCCGACGCGGAAGATATGCGTGTCGACCGCGAAGGTCTCCGCCCCGAAGGCGCAATTCATCACGACATTGGCGGTCTTGCGTCCGACGCCCGGCAGTTCGACGAGCGCGTCGCGGTCGGCGGGCACCTGTCCGCCAAAATCGCGGACGAGGATTTCGGAGAGCGCGATGACATTCTTCGCCTTGCCGTTGAACAGCCCGATCGTCTTGATGTGCTGCTTCAGCCCATCCTCGCCGAGGTCGACCATCGCCTGCGGGGTCGTCACCTCCTGAAACAGCTTCCGCGTCGCCTTGTTCACCCCGACGTCGGTCGCCTGCGCCGACAGCACCACCGCGACGAGCAGCTGATAGGTGTTGCCGAACTCCAGCTCGGTCTCGGGACTTGGGTTCAGCTCGGCGAGCCTCCGGTAGAATTCGAAGATGTCGGCCTTCTTCATCGGATCAGTTAAGCCCGAGCACCTGCGGCATCGTATAGCGATCGGGCTTCTGCTGGAGCAGCCACAGCGCCGCGCGAACCGCGCCGCGCGCGAAGATCATCCGGTTTTCGGCGCGGTGCGACAGGGTGATCATTTCCTCGGACCCCGCGAAGATCACGTCATGATCGCCCGCGACCGTCCCGCCGCGCAGGCTCGCAAAACCGATCTTGCCATGCCCGCGCGCGCCGGTGAGGCCGTCGCGGCCGCGTTCGGAGCAGGTGTCGAGATTGATCCCGCGCCCTTGCGCCGCCGCCTGCCCCAGCAACAGCGCGGTGCCGCTCGGCGCATCGACCTTCATCCGGTGGTGCATCTCGACGACCTCGATGTCCCAGTCTGCGCCGAGCCGCGTCGCGGCCTCGCGCACCAGATGCGCGAGCAGCGTGACGCCAAGCGAGGTGTTGCCGGTCTGGAGCACCGCGATGTCCTTCGCGGCATCGTCGATCAGATAATGATGACGCTCCTCGAGCCCGGTCGTCCCGATGACGATCGGCGTTTTCGCGGCGACGCAGGCATCGAGCGTCGCCTCGAGCGCGGCGGGCGAGGAGAAATCGACGAGAACGTCGGCGTCGCTGGCGAGCCTCAGAACATTGCCGCCCCGGTCGACGCCGCAACTGCGCTGTCCCGCTTCGGAGATGGCGGCGGCGAGCGCGATGCCCATCCGCCCTTCGCTGCCGATAATGCCGATGCTCACCATGACTTGTCCCCTAAATTGCCGCTCCCTTTAGCCGCTCGCATCGAGCGAAGTCGAGATGCCCATCGGCATTGCGCTATTTCGATGGGCATCTCGACTTCGCTCGATGCGAGCGGATAGAGAGGGCGTATGAGTGACATCAGCAATATCGTGATCCTGACCGGCGCCGGCGTTTCGGCCGAAAGCGGCATCGACACCTTCCGCGACAGCGGCGGCCTCTGGGAACAGCACCGCGTCGAGGATGTCGCGACCCCCGAGGCGTTCGCGCGCGATCCCGACCTGGTCCTGCGCTTCTACGACATGCGGCGCGAGGCAATCCAGACCAAGGCGCCGAACGCCGCGCACCAGGCGCTCGCGCGGCTCGACGCCGCCTGGCCGGGCGAACTGCTCATCGTCACGCAGAATGTCGACGACCTGCACGAGCGCGCGGGCGCCAAGCGGCTGATCCATATGCACGGCGAGCATCTGAACGCCTGGTGCACCGCGTGCGACGCGCGCGTGCCGTGGGCGCGGCCGTTGCTCGACCGGCCGGCGTGCAGCGCGTGCGGCATCGTCGGCACCTTACGCCCCGACATCGTCTGGTTCGGCGAGATGCCGTACCGGATGGACGAGATCTATCACGCGCTGAACCGCGCCGACCTGTTCGTGTCGATCGGCACATCGGGCGCGGTCTATCCCGCCGCGGGCTTCGTGCGCGAGGCGAGGGCGGCGGGCGCGCGGACGCTCGAGCTCAATATGGAGCCGAGCCAGGGGTCACACTGGTTCGACGAGGCACGGCACGGGCCGGCGACGGCGCTGGTGCCGGCGTGGGTCGAGGAGATGCTGGATTGACTGTGCCCCTGCGAAGGCAGGAGCCCATCACCTCTACTATCGGCCAGGATCTCCGTTTGTTTGGGACGCGCCGTCCGGAGATGGGCTCCTGCCTTCGCAGGGGCGCGGGCTTTATCTGCGCGCGGCGAAGAAATCCCTGAGGAGCCCGGCCGCTTCGCTTTCTCCGATCCCGTCATAGATTTCGGGCCTATGATGGATCGTCGGCTGTGCGAAGGTGCGCGGACCGTGGACGACCGCGCCCCCCTTCGGATCGTCCGCGCCATAATAGAGGCGCGCGATTCGCGCGTGAGCGATCGCGCCCGCGCACATCGCGCAGGGTTCGAGCGTCACATAAAGGTCGCAGCCGTCGAGCCGCTCATTGCCGAGCTTGGCGGCCGCAGCGCGAATCGCGACGATTTCGGCGTGCGCGGTCGGGTCGTGCGATTCGCGCGGGCGGTTGTGGCCTTCGGCGATAATCGCGCCGTCCTTGACGATCACCGCGCCGACGGGCACTTCGCCCCATTCCGCGGCGATGCGGGCCAGATCGAGCGCGCGACGCATCGGTTCGGGGAGCGGAAACTGAGCCATGAAAGCGCCCTATTCGCTTGACGAATCTCCGGCAAGCCGATAAGCGCGCGCCTTTCCCGGCTCACTCCGGTTCTGTATTCCCCGTTTTACGGGAAGTACCCGGACGCCGACCTGAAATTTTTTGACGAGGACGAAGACCATGTCGCGCATCTGCGAACTGACCGGCAAGGGCCGCCAGGTTGGCCACAATGTGAGCCACGCCAACAACAAGACCAAGCGCACCTTCCTGCCCAACCTGCAGAATGTGACGTTGCTGTCGGACGCGCTCGGCAAGGGTGTGAAGCTGCGCGTTTCGACCCATGGTCTGCGCACGGTCGAGCATAATGGCGGTCTCGACAACTGGCTGCTGAAAGCCGGCGACGATCAGCTGTCGACTTCGGCGCGCAAGGTGAAGAAGGAAGTCGCGAAGAAGCTGGCCGAAAAGGCCGCTTAAGCGCTTTCGAATCGCTAAAAGCAATCAGGCCGCCGGGTTACCGCGCGGCCTTTTTGCTGTCCGGCCCCGCTTCCGGCGGCAGGCCCACCAACTCGAATTGCAGCAGCAGGCTGCGTTGCCAGCTGTTGAAATTATCGTCGGCGACGAGCCACAGCCAGGTCCGCCCCTGCTCGACCGAAATCGCCGCGCCTTCATAATTTTCGGCGAGCGGGCCGGGAACGCGGCCGATCGTCCGTGACCGCACGATGGCGTCCTTCTTTATGTCCGCGGGGTCGACGATCGCTACGATCGTTGTGAAAACGGGGTCGAAACCGAGCCGCCGGTGGATAAGCAGGATGCGCCCGTCGGGCAGCGCCGCGGCGTCGCTGACCAGCCCGCGCCCGGCCGAATCATAAAAGAAGCGAATCGGAGACGGCCCCGGGGCGGCCGGGCCGCCGGTGTAGAGCAACGCCTCGCGCCCGCGCGGATCGTCATCGGCGTCCTCCGAAAAGATCACCGTGCGCCCGTCGGCGAGCCGCGTCATCGCCTCCGGCCCACTATTCCTTGGCCAGTGCGGCTCGGGCAATTTGCGGTGCGATTCGATTTGCGACAGGCCGGCGTCGAGACGCCAGACCTGATTGATCACCTCCAGCGCAACCCAGATCCTGCCACTTGCCGCGTCGACGAACATCGCCTCGGTATCGGCGGCCGCCTTGCGCGCCGGCCGCCCATCGATCGTCGGCAGCGCGCGTATCTGGACCGACGCTACCGCGCCGCGCGCATCGAACGTCAGGCGCGTCGCATAACCATTGTCACCGATCAGCAGGAACTGCCCCGGCGCGGTACGGGCGAGCGCCGAAAAGCCGCCGAACCGGCTATGCGGGCTGACGAGATGCCAGCCGCGCACGAACCGCATCGTGCCGCTCGTCGCGGGCGGAAAGACGAGCGCACGCGCGGACGCCGCTTGCGTGAAGTCGTCCTCTGGAAAGCGCATGACGGTGCCGGGCACCGGCCCAACGGCAAGGAAGATTAGGGCAGCGGATAGCAGGCGGCGCATCGCCGCGGGTTAGGGCGGCAGCGTCCGAAAGGGAAGCGGTTCGCCGCAGAAAGCTGAACAATAGCCAACAATGATGTTCAGGCTTGGCTCAATGCGAATCGGGCAGAACCTGTTTCATCGACAAAGCCCCAGTCGGGCCAATGACGACGAAGGAGAACGACAATGAAAAAGATGGTGACCCTCTCGATCGCCGCCCTGATGTCCGCCGCGACGCTGGGCATGGCGGCTCCCGCCGCGGCGCAGAACGGTTATTACGACCGCGATGGCTATTCGAGCTATTACAGCGGTTATGATCGCGACGACCGCCGCTACGATCGTTACGATCGCCGCGACTATCGCCGCGACCGCCGCGATTACCGCAATGATCGCCGCTATTACCGTGGCGACCGCCGCTACTATCGCCAGTGCGACAAGGGCACTGGCGGCACCGTGATCGGTGCGATTGCGGGCGGCCTTGCCGGTCATGAAATCGCCGGCCGCGGCGACCGCACGGTCGGCACGATCATCGGCGGCGCCGTCGGCGCCCTCGCCGGCCGCGCGATCGACAAGGGGAATGACGGCTGCCGTTAAAGGCTGTCCCGACCCCCAATAATTTCCTTCCCTCCTTTGCCCCGTCCGGCCTTTGCCGGACGGGGTTTTCTTTGCGCGGCGAAGGCTCCGGGGGAGGACTTGCCAACATGGCGGGGGAAGCCTAGGTTCGACCTCAAGTGCACGCCCGCGTTTTTGCGGGCGCGTGAGCAGAACAGGTTACAATAGCCATGCGGCAAATGGCAGCGCCATCGGGGCGACCGCCGCGGCCCGGCCCGGCGGTAAAAGGACGAAGCAAGGCAGACGGCGGTGAGCGCCCGATGCCGATCACGCGGCCGCGCAGCTATGCCGCGATCGACCTTGGCACCAACAATTGCCGGCTTTTGATCGCGCGCCCGCAAAATGGCGAGCTCGTCGTCATCGACGCTTTTTCGCGCATCGTCCGTCTGGGCGAAGGCCTGCACGGCAGCGGGCGGATCAGCGACGCCGCGATGGACCGCACCGTCGCCGCGCTGTCGATCTGCGCCGACAAGCTGCGCCGCCGCCACGTTTCGCTGTCGCGCGCGGTCGCGACCGAAGCCTGCCGCCGCGCGACCAATGGCGAGGAACTGGCCGAGCGCGTCCGCCGCGAAACGGGTATCGTCCTCGACATCATCTCGGCCGCCGAAGAGGCGCGGCTCGCCGTCCTCGGCTGCCACAATCTGATGGAGCCCGGCGAGGGGCCGGCGCTGATCTTCGATATCGGCGGCGGCTCGACCGAGTTGATGCACGTCGACGTGTCGGACCATGACGTCAAAATCCACGACTGGATCAGCGTGCCATGGGGCGTCGTCTCGCTGACCGAGCATGCGCCGCTTCCCGAAGACAGCCTCGCCGGGCGCCAGGCCGCCTATGCGCATATGCGCGAAGTGACGCGCACCGCCTTTGCCGCCTTTGCCGGGCGCGCCGAACGCTTTGCGGGTCAGAAGCTGCGCCTGCTCGGCACCAGCGGCACCGTGACGACGCTCGCCAGCGTCTTCCTCGACCTGCCGCGATACGACCGGCGCGCGGTCGACGGGCTGGTCGTCCCGTCGGACGCGATGCGCGACATCAGCCGCCGCCTTGCCGACGCGAGCATCGCCGATCGCGCAGAAATCGCGTGCATCGGCCGCGAGCGCGCCGACCTGGTCGTCGCGGGCTGCGCGATCCTCGAGAGCATCATCGACCTGTGGCCCGCCGTGCGCGTCGGGGTCGCCGACCGCGGCATCCGCGAGGGCATCTTGCGCACGCTGGCGATGCAGGGCCGCGACATCCCCGTCACCCGCCGCGAATATCGCAAATGAGCGGAGCAAGCGGGAAAGGCGGCGGCGCCAAAGGATCGGGGGGCCGCGGCGGCCTGCATGTGCGCGTCAAAACCGCGCGCAAGCGCAGCGTCTCGTCGACGCGCTGGCTGCAACGGCAATTGAACGACCCCTATGTGCGCCGCGCGCAGGCCGAGGGTTATCGTTCGCGCGCCGCGTACAAGCTGATCGAACTCGACGAGAAATTCGGCTTCATCAAGAAAGCGCGCGCGGTCGTCGACCTTGGCATCACGCCGGGCGGCTGGTCGCAGGTCGTGCGCAAGGCGAACCCGCGCGCGCGCGTCGCGGGGATCGACCTGCTGCACTGCGAACCGATCGAAGGCGTCGCAATCCTCGAGATGGATTTCATGGACGATGCGGCCCCCGACGCGCTGATCGAAGCGCTGGGCAGCGCCCCCGACCTTGTCATTTCGGACATGGCGGCGAACACCGTCGGCCATCAACAGACCGACCATCTGCGCACGATCGGCCTCGCCGAAACCGCCGCCGATTTCGCGGTGCAGAATTTGCTGCCCGGCGGCGCCTTCGTTGCCAAGGTGTTTGCAGGCGGCGCCGACCACGCGCTGCTGACTTTACTAAAGCGTCACTTTTCAACGGTAAAACACGCCAAACCGCCGGCGAGCCGTAAAGGGTCGCCCGAGCTTTATGTCATCGCCCAAGGCTTCAAGGGCCGGAGCAAGGACGCGGAATAAACAGTGTAATGGGTCGAACCGGGGGAGAATTTTGATGGCCGAGTCGGGGCAGTCGGTCGCGGCTGTGACGCTCGCCGCGCTGATGCTGGCATCGTGCGGCGGCGGGGGCGGTTCAAGCACCGCCGGAAGCGGCGGTCCAGTCACCGTCACCCCGACACCAAGCCCCACACCTACCCCGACCGCCAATTGTGCGCTGGCGTCGCGCCAGGCTTTTGCGAAAGCGGTGATCGACGAATGGTATCTGTTCCCCAGCGACGTCGCGAACGTCAGCGCGGCGAGCCACAACGATGTCCAATCCTATATCGACGCGCTCGTCGCCCCGGCGCGCGCGCTGAACAAGGATCGCTTCTTCACCTACATCACCTCGATCGCCGAGGAGAACGCCTTCTACGCCAGCGGATCGAGCGCGGGTTTCGGCGTCCGCATGAGCTATGATGCGGCGGGTCAGCGCATCCTCATCGCCGAAGCTTATGAGAGCGCGCCGGCGTTTGCCGCGGGGATCGATCGCGGCACGGCGATCGTCGCCATCGGCACGAACAGCGGCAATTTGCGCACCGTGGCAAGCATCGTCGCCGCCGAAGGGACCGCGGGCCTCACCAACGCGCTCGGCCCGAACGACCCCGGGGTCAGCCGTGTCCTGCGCATCACCGACACGGCCGGTACGCGCGACGTCACGGTCGCCAAGGCCGATTATTCGCTCGATCCGGTTTCGGACCGCTATGGCGCAAAGATCATCACCGAGGGCGGCCGCAGCTACGGCTATCTGAACCTGCGCACTTTCATCACGTCGGCGAACGACCAGTTGAAGGCGGCCTTTGCCGATTTCGGCGCGCGCGGCGTGACCGACATCATCATCGATTTCCGCTATAATGGCGGCGGCCTTGTTTCGACCGCCAATCTGATGGGCGATCTGATGGGTGCCAATCGCGCCGGACAGATTTTCTCGCAGACCCGTTTCCGCCCCAGCAAGTCCGCCGAGAATGAAGAACATCGCTTCACGCCGGTAAGCCAGTCGATCGCGCCGACGCGCATCGCCTTTATCGGCACCGGGTCGACCGCATCGGCGAGCGAACTCGTGATCAATTCGATGCTGCCCCATCTCGGCACCAATATGACGCTCGTCGGAGGCAACACCTATGGCAAGCCGGTCGGCCAGATCGCGCTCGACAAGGCCGAATGCGACGACCGCATGCGCGTGGTCGCCTTTGCAACGGCCAATTCGACCGGCGCGGGCGACTATTATGACGGGCTCGCCCCGAAAATCACGAACAGCTGCGCCGCGGGCGACGATCTGACCGTCCCGCTCGGCGATCCGCGCGAGGCATCGATCCGCGCCGCGATCGGCTTCCTGTCGGGCACCGCCTGTACCACGCAGATCGCCGACGCCAGCGCGGGGGCGGCGGCGCGCAGCGGCCGGTCGGCGGCGTTGGCGCGGCCCGAAATGCTCACCCCCGAGCGGCCGAGCGCGGCGCAGCGCGAACTGCCCGGGCTGTTCTGATCGACCCCCTGCTGCGTCGCAGCAATTGACCGCGGCCCGAAAAAGAGGCTAACGGCCGCCGCAAGCGACAGGTTCCCCGGCGACGGGGACTAAGAGGGAACGGGAAAACCCCGGCTGCCCCTGCAACTGTACGCGGTGAGCCATCGGCCACTTGCCATTGGGATTCCGGTCCCGAGAAGGCGGCCGACCGGCGCTGACCCGCAAGCCAGGAGACCTGCCCGTCGCCGTCGTCTTTCGTGCGGACAGGGTGTGCCGGGCGGACGGGGGTGAACCCGCATGACGACAAGCTTGGCTGCGCATGCGCGCGGGCGATGTCGTGCGTCCTTGGGACAACCGCATCGACCGTGCGCGTGGGCGGCATTGTCGAGGGTTATCCTATGTTCGAAGTGATTTTCCGAAGTTCGATCTGCCTTGCCGCCGCCGCGGCATCCTCCGCTGCGTTCGCCGACGAGGCGTCGACCGCACACGCCATCGCCGCCGACGGCGACAGCATCATCGTAACCGCGACGCGCGCGCCGCTAGCGCTCGACGAAGTGCCCGCCTCGATCGCCGTGCTCGACAAGGAAGCGATCGACCGCGCGCAGGACATCGGCGTCACCGAACTCCTGCTCCGCACGCCGGGGATCAGCATCGCACGCAACGGCGGCTATGGCACCTCGACCTCGCTGCGCATCCGCGGCGCCGAATCCGAGCATAGCGTCGTCGTGATCGACGGGGTGAAGCTCAACGATCCGTCGTCGACCGGCGGCGGTTTCAACTTCGCCAATCTGCTGGCCGGCGACATCGACCGGATCGAGGTGCTGCGCGGGCCGCAGTCGATCCTGTGGGGCAGCCAGGCGATCGGCGGCGTCGTCAACATCGTCACTGCCGCGCCCGAGAAGAGCCTCGAAGGCAGCTTCGACCTTGAGGCGGGGTCGCGCGAGACCGTCAGCGCGCGCGCCGCGATCGGCGGCCGCACGGGCTCCTTGAGCTGGCGCCTCGGCGGCCAGCGCTTCACCACCGACGGCATTTCGTCGCACGCCAAGGCGTTCGGCGGGGTCGAGCGCGACGGCTATCGCAACACCAATGTTTCGGGCCGCGCCGAGCTGGCGCTCGCCGACAATATCAGCGCCGAGGTGCGCGGCACTTATTCGAGCGGCCGCGTCGAATTCGACGGCTTCAACACCGACAGCAACGATTATGGGCAGAACAAGGAATTCGTCGGCTATGCGGGGCTCAACTTCGACCTCGCCGGCGGACGCTTTCGCAATCGTCTCGCTTTTGCCTACACCGACACCAATCGCGACAATTTCAACCCCGATCGCGCGCGTCCGCGCAGTTTCGAGGCCGACGGCAAGAACAAACGGTGGGAATATCAGGGCAGCTTCGACTTTACCGATCGCATCACCGCGATCTTCGGGGTCGAGAATGAGCGCTCGGACTTCCGCAGCCGTTCGCCCTCCGCGTCGCTCGCGACCCCGATCCCGGCTTTTGTACGAGGCAAGGCGGAACTGACGAGCGCCTATGGCCAGCTCAGTGTCGAACCCTTGGACGGGCTGACATTGAATGGCGGCGTCCGTTACGACGATCACGACCGCGACGGCGGACAGACGCTCTTCGCCGCGGGTGGCGTCTGGCGCCTCGCCACCGGCACCGTGCTGCGTGCAAGCTATGGCGAGGGCTTCAAGGCGCCGTCGCTCTATCAGCTGTTCAGCGAATATGGGAATATCGGCCTCGATCCCGAAGAAGCGCATGGCTGGGAGGCGGGGATCGAGCAGCATCTACTGGGCCGCAAGCTCGTCGTCGGCGCGGCATGGTTCGACCGCACGACGGTGAACCAGATCATCTTCAACAGCTGTTCGGGCACCTCGATCAATCCGATGTGCTCTGTGCCGGGCAATCCGGCGACGCGCCGCTTCGGCTATTATTCGAACGTCGCGCGCAGCGAGGCGCATGGCGTCGAAACCACCGCCGCGCTGACGCTCGGCGGGCTGAAGCTGGACGGCAATTATAGCTGGATCGTCGCCGAGGACCGCTCGGCGGGCACCGCCAATTTCGGCAAATGGCTGCCGCGCCGCCCGCGCAATACTGCCAATGCATCGGCGAGCTATGCCTTCGGCTTCGGGCTCGAACTCGGCGCGGCGGTGCGCTGGTCGGGCAAGAGCTATGACAATGCGGGCAACACAACGCGGCTCGACGATTATACGCTCGTCGACCTGCGCGCCGAATATGCGCTGTCGGGCGCGGTGAAGCTGTTCGCGCGCGCCGAGAATATCTTCGACGAGCAATATATGACGGCATTCCGTTACGGCTCGCTCGGCCGCAGCATCTACGCCGGTATCCGGGGGCGCTTCTGATGGCCGCGCTGTCGCAGCGCGGCGCGTCGGCGCTCTCGGTCTCGCTGCTCATGGCGGCGAGGGTTCCGGTATTGCAGACCACCACGGCCGCCCGATGCTGACACGCGTCGACCCGGGGCCTGCGGTGGTAGTGTGCAACAGCTGCCGGTACAGCCGCGAGTCCCGGGACGACGCGACAGGCGAACGCGGCGGTGCCCGGCTCGTCGAGGCGCTGAAGCGTCTCAAGGAACAGGATTCGCGCTACGCCGGCATCGCGATGCAGGAAATGGCCTGCTTTTTCGCGTGCCAGGATCATTGCACCGTCCATCTGCGCGCGCCCGGCAAGGTCGGCTATGTTCTCGGCCGGTTTCAAGGCGATATGGAATCGGCGCGAGCCATCCTCGATTATGCGGTCCATTATGCCGCGAGCGAGCATGGCCGCGTCCCCTTTTCTCTTTGGCCCGAAGGCGTCAAAGGACATTTCATCACCCGCACCCCACCGCCAGGATTTGTCGCCGAATGACCAGCTTTGCTTCCGTTCAGGCCTTCGCGGCCGCACTCGCCGACCTGCGCGAGCCCGACCGCAATGCCGAAGCCGATGCGCGGGTGCGGCAGGCCGAACTCACCAAACCCGCCGGATCGCTGGGGCGGCTCGAGAATCTGGCGATCTTCCTCGCCGGCTGGCAGGGCAGTGCACGACCGAGAATAGGCCGCGCGCGCGCCGCCATTTTTGCCGGCAATCATGGCGTCACTGTCCACGGCATCAGCGCTTTCCCGTCCAGCGTCACCGCGCAGATGGTCGCCAATTTCGCGAACGGGGGTGCGGCGATCAACGCGCTGGCGGGCGCGGCCGGGCTTGAACTCGCCGTCGTTGCGCTCGACCTCGACCGGCCGACCGCCGATTTCACCGTCGATGCGGCGATGAGCGAGGCCGAATGCCTCGACGCACTGAACCGCGGCGCGGCCGCGGTCGACGCCGATCTCGATCTGATCGTCCTCGGCGAAATGGGGATCGGCAATTCGACCGCCGCCGCCGCGCTGTGCGCGCGCAGCTTCGCCGGCGGTGTGGCCGGATGGGTCGGCCCCGGCACCGGCGTCGATGGCCACGGCGTTGCGCGCAAGGCCGAAGTCGTCGAACGCGCGCTCGCCTTTCACATCGATGCACCGCGTTCGGCGTTCGAGACGCTGCGCCGCGTCGGCGGGCGCGAGATTGCGGCGATCGCGGGCGCGATCCTGCGCGCACGCCAGCTTGGCGTGCCCGTGCTGCTCGATGGCTTCATCTGTTCTTCGGCAATCGCCCCGCTCGCGGCCGAGAATCCCGCAATCGCGGACCATTGCATCGCGGGCCATTGCTCGGCGGAGCCGGGACACAAGCGCCTGCTTGCGCTGCTCGGGCTCGATCCGTTGCTGTCGCTCGACATGCGGCTGGGCGAAGGCAGCGGCGCGGCGGTCGCGGCGAACATCATCCGCAGCGCGCTCGCCGCGCACGACCGGATGGCGACCTTTGCCGAGGCACAGGTTTCGGCGTCGCTGTGACCGGCTTCGCGCTCCATCTGCTGCGCCACGGCG
The DNA here is from genome assembly GCF_035250425.1 of Sphingopyxis sp. GTDB lineage: Bacteria > Pseudomonadota > Alphaproteobacteria > Sphingomonadales > Sphingomonadaceae > Sphingopyxis. Next base: position 2,188 of record NZ_DATFFD010000248.1, on the reverse strand, counting down.
CCCCCGAAACGCCGGGATTGCTGATGGGCCGCACCGATGGCGCGCCAATCACCGAGGGCATCGCCGCTTGCGTGGCGCAGGCCGAAACCCTTGGCATCGAACGCCTGATCGCGTCCGGCCTTCACCGCAGCCGCGCGGCGGGCGAAGCGATCGGCGCGGCGCTGGGCGTACCGCTGATCATCGATCCGCGCTGGCGCGAACTCGATTTCGGCGACTGGGACGGCAAGGCGGCAAGCGCCATCGATCGCGACGCACTCGGCCGTTTCTGGGACGATCCCGATGCCTGTCCGCCGCCCGGCGGCGAGCGCTGGTCGGCGCTGGTAGCGCGCGTATCGGCCGCCATCGCCGACCTGACCCCCGTCCCGACGCTCGTCGTCACCCACGGCGGCGCAATGCGCGCGGCGCTCCATAGCCTCTGCGGTTTCGACCAATGCCAGCTCTGGGCGTTCGATCTGCCCTATGCCGCGCGGCTCTCGCTCCGCACCTGGCCGGGCGCACAACCGAGCGCGCAGGTCGCGGGGCTTTATCCATGAAGGGGCTCATCGTCGCGATCCAGTTCCTGACCCGCTTGCCGGCCCCGCGCATTTCGGTGTCGGGCGACGAATTCGCGGCGTCGATGCGCTGGTTCCCCGCCGTCGGGCTGATCGTCGGCGCCCTCGTCGCCGGCGCGGGCTGGGCGGGCGCGCGAATCGACCCGTGGACCGGCGCGCTCGCCGCGCTGATCCTGTGGGTCGCGGTCACCGGCGCGCTGCATCTCGACGGGCTCGGCGATATCGCCGACGCGAGCGGGGCGGCGCACAAGGCCCGCGGACGGCTGCCCGCCGACGAGGCCCGCGGACGGTTGCTCGCGGTGCTCGGCGACCCGCATGTCGGCAGCTTCGCGGTGGTGGCGATCGCGCTGCAATTGATTGCCAAGCTGGTGCTGCTCCATGCATTGCTCGACCGCCAGCTGTTCGCCGCGATCGCGCTGATCCCATTCGCCGCGCGGATCGGCCCGCTCGCATGGTCGCGCGCCCTGCCCGACCTGCACGCCGGGCTCGGCTCGCGTTTCCGCACTGCGGTGCGCCCGGCTGACTTCCTGATCTGGGGCTTGACCCTCATCGCCGCCGCGTGGGCGTCGCCCTCGCTGCTGATCGCGCCGCTGGTCTTCTTTTCTTGGGGCTGGTGGCTGCTGCACAAGATCGGCGGAATTTCGGGCGACGGGCACGGCGCGGGGATCGAGATCGGAGAAACCATGCTGCTTGGCGCGGCGGTGCTGTTGGCGCATCTGGCATGAGTGTCCCCTGGACGTGGCACGGCGGCGGAATCGAAGCTGCAAAACGTCATTTCGGCGGCGACGGCTGGATCGACCTGTCGACCGGAATCAATCCGCACCCATGGCCCGGCGCCGCCGCGCTGGCATTTGACTGGCAGCGCCTGCCCGATGCAGGAGCCCTCGCGCGGCTCGAAGCCGTCGCCGCCGCTTATTTAGGGGTCGATGCCCGCCATCTCTGCGCGGTGCCGGGGACCGAAGCCGGCCTGCGCCTGACCGGCGCGCTGATCGGCGGCCCGGCGCGCCATGTCGCCCCCGGTTATCGCACCCATGGCGAAATGATCGCAGGCAGCCTTGCCATCAAAGCGGACGAGGCCGCGCATTGGGGCGGCACACTGGTCGTCGCCAATCCCAACAACCCCGACGGGCGAACGATCGGCGCCGATGCAATGCGCGCCTTGCTCGATCGTCGCCGCGACGGCGGCTGGCTGCTGGTCGACGAAGCCTTTGCCGATCCCGATCCGACCACGAGCGTCGCGCCACTGGTCGATGACGACCAAAGGCTAATCGTCTTCCGCTCCTTCGGAAAATTCTTCGGCCTTGCGGGCGTCCGGCTCGGCTTCGTCGTCGCACCGAAGACCATCGTCGCGGCGCTGCGCGAACGGCTCGGCGCATGGCCGCTGTCGGCGGCGGCGATCATGATCGGAACCGCTGCCTATGCCGATCGCGACTGGATCGCCGCCGCACGGCAACAGCTTACGGATGAAGCCGCCGCACTCGACGCGATGCTGGCTGGTCGAGGTTTCCAGCCCATCGGCGCCTGTCCGCTATTTCGCCTGATCGAGGTTAACTATGCGCAGGCGCTGTTCGAGCATCTTGCCCGGCGCGCGATCCTGACGCGCCCCTTCGCTGACCAGCCGCGCTGGCTGCGGATCG
>NZ_DATFFD010000247.1:0-2396 GCF_035250425.1 Sphingopyxis sp. | reverse complement strand
AGCGCTCGGCGTTGGTCATTCCCCAGATCGGGGTGGCGTTATCGCCGAGCAGACGGATCGGCGCGCTCATCGCGGCGTCCTTGCGAAATCGAGGATGATGTCGGCCTGCCGCATCGAGGCGGGGGTCGGGAACTGGTTGATCGAATCTTGCATGGCGGTTTCCTGAGCATCAACAAAGGTCGGTTGCAAGTCCGCAGCCCGGTCCAGCGCACGAGGGAGGTCGGTGATGTCTTCGATCACCTGGCCCAGATGCCAATGCGCAAACGCCGGATCGTCACGCCACGCCAACCGGTCGAGGTTGAGGAAAATGCACGGACGCGGGCGCAGGAGGAACTCGTAAACCTGGCTCGACACGTCGCCCAGATAAAGGTCGGAACTCAGCGTATAGCTCATGTCGATCGAATGGCGGCTTCCCATATCGACCCGGATATGCGGCGCCGTGGTCGTGATCGGCGGCACGCGCTGCGCCAGTTTCGTATGCGGAGCGATGATGACGTTCCACCCCTCGAGCGCCTCGAGGGTGGCGAGCACTTCGGACCCGTGCGCCGGCCACGACGACAGCTTCGCGTCGAAATGCGGATTGTAGAACAGCACCGGCCGCTCATTGTCGAAAAAGCGCTGCCGCTCGGCGCATATTTCGAACTTGGCGTAGCCGCCCACGACGACATTACTCGGTTCGGACAGCTTGTGTTCGATCATGCGTCGCCGGTCCTTTTCGCCCGCGACGAGGGTCAGATCGATCAGCGCATGCCGCCCGCGATAGCCGCCCTCGCGGTCGCCTGCGCCATGCTTGATCACGACGATGCGTGATGAAAAGCCGGGGATGCGTTTCAGCCAGGCGCTCGAAATCTCCGTCGTGACCAGCACGGGAAAGCGCCGGATCGCCGGATAGTTGAGCAGCAACGTCGCGAGGCGCGAGGGCTGGCGAAACAAGGAGTCGGGGCCGAAGGGCGGTCGGCGCAGCAGGACCGGTTCGAACCGGCGCTGCGTATCATAGCTGAGTATGAGATCGAGGATCTGGCGCGACGGCGACAAGATCGAAACCCGGACATCGTCGCGTCCGGCCAGTTCAAGCGCCGTGGGCAACCAGTGATAGAGTTGCTGTGCTTCGGCTATTGCGAGGAAGGCGATAGGGGTCGGGCGCATTCAACCGGGCCCGATCTCGAAATCCAGCGTCCGCCAGCCATGCTGCGCGGCAAGACGGACCAGCTTGCGGCTGCGCCCGATCAGCCAGGATTCATTCGCCAGCGCAAAGATCGGGGCGTCGCTAGGGTGATCCGAATAGGCGCGGATATGCACCGCGCCGTTGGACGCGTTCGCGGCAAGCCACTCGGTCACCCGGCGCGCTTTTTCGGTGCCATAGCAATTTTCACCGTCGAGCAGCGGGAGCCAGCTGCCGTCGTCGGTGCGCCGGTGGCGGGTCGCTACGATCGCGTCGAAACCCAGCGCTTCGGCAATCGCGCTGGCGTAGAATTCGGGCGCCGCGGTGGCCATCAGCAGGCGGTATCCCTCGGCGCGGTCACGCGCGATGCATGCGGCGGCGCCCGGCGGCACGTCGCGCGATACGCGCCAGGCCGCGAAATCGGCGGCGAGCTTGTCCGCGCGGGCGGGGGCGATGCTGGCGCCGAGCATCAGGCGAATCGCGGCGGGCTTGTACCGGTCGCGGCCATAGAGGCGCAGCGCATAGCCGATCATCAGCACTGCGAGCGCCGGAAGCAGCAGCACGCGCCACGGTGCCTCGCGCCACGCCGCCCACAGCAGGAACAGCGTGAAGGTCGGCGTGCGCAGCACGGTACGATCAAGGTCGTAGATCGCGACGCGGATTGGAACGACCTCGCTCATCGCTCGGTGGGTTCGATCAAGCGCAGTTTGCGCGCCGTCTTGCCGAGCGAAACGCGGTCGGCAAGTGGCAGGGCGAAGCGCAGCGCAAGCCAGATGGCGGCGACGGCGATCATTCCGAGCAGGGGCAGCGATATGGCATCGGGCAGCAGGTCGACGAATACAGCTGCGATACCGGCAACAAGGGTGATCGCGATCCCGCGCAAGGCCACCGCCGGAAATTGCGCATCGAAGGGGTGAAGCTTTTCGACGATAGCGAGCTGGAGCATGGGGATGGCGGCCATGACCACAAGCCCGATCGCCGTCGCCAGCGTCACGCCGGTCAGCGGATCGAGATGCCCGACGATCAGCCATCCGGCACCCACGGCCACGGCGACGCCGAATATGCTGGCGGTAAGCTGATGACGGAAAGCCGCGACGACTTGCAGAACCGGCGCCGAAATCCCGAGCATCGCTTCAGCGGCGCGCGCGAACAGTAGGATGACGAGCGCGGCCTGCGCGGCCTGCGCGCCATGCCCGAAGAGCCCGAGCAGCGACGCGCTCCCCGCGGCGAGCAC
>NZ_DATFFD010000246.1:0-22654 GCF_035250425.1 Sphingopyxis sp. | reverse complement strand
GATAAGCGAAATCGCGGCGGCGCGGCCGGCGACGATCGCCGACTATATGGCGGCGGCCAACAGCCATTATTATGCGACGCGCGACCCGCTCGGCGCCGCGGGCGATTTCACCACCGCGCCCGAAATCAGCCAGATGTTCGGCGAGATGGTCGGCGTCTGGATCGCCGACCTGTGGCAGCGGGCGGGCAACCCGGCGTTTCGCTATGTCGAGCTTGGCCCCGGTCGCGGGACGCTCGCCGCCGACGCGCTGCGCACCATCGCGCGTTTCGGCTGCGCGCCGGCCGGCATCCATCTGGTCGAGACGAGTCCGACGCTTCGCGCGGCGCAACGCGCGCGCCTGCCCGCGGCCGAACATCATGACGAGGTCGACGCGCTGCCCGACGACGCGCCGCTGCTCATCGTCGCGAACGAATTTTTCGACGCGCTGCCGATCCATCAATATGTCCGCGTCGCCGATGGCTGGCGCGAGCGCATGGTCGAACGCCGCGATGGCGTATTGGCACCCGCCGTGGGCGAGATTCCGGCCGACGACGCCATTCCGGCTTCGCTGCAAAGCCAGCCCGAGGGCACGATCGTCGAAACGACGCCCGTCTCGGCGGCGATCATGCAGCGCTGCGCCTTTCGCCTCGCGCGCCAGGGCGGCGCGATGCTCGTCATCGATTATGGTTATGCCGGCCCCGCCGCTGGCGACACGTTGCAGGCGGTAAAGGCGCACCGGTTCGTCGACCCCTTCGCCGAACCGGGCGAGGTCGACCTGACCGCGCATGTCGATTTCACGGCGCTCGCCGAAGTCGCGAATGGCGCGGGCGGGTCCGTCAGCGCGCTGGCGACGCAAGGCGCGTGGCTGCGACGGCTCGGCATCGACGCGCGGTTGCAATCGCTCGCCGCCGCCGCGCCGAACCGCGCCGAGGAATTGAAGAGCCAGCGCGACCGGCTCGTCGAACCGCGCGCGATGGGCGATTTGTTCAAGGTGATGGCCTGTACCGCACCGGGCTGGCCCACCCCCACAGGATTCAAAGGAGACGCCGCATGACCACCATCGAACTGGCAAAAACCGGAGACGCCGAGGCCATCGCCGCCTTTGCCAACGGATCGTTCACCCACACTTTCGGCACCATCTATGACCCCGCCGACCTCGCGACCTTCCTGGCGGAGTGGAATCCGCCCGACCGCGTTCGCGCGCAGATCGCGAGCGATGACCATGATATCGCAATGGTGCGCGACGAAGCGGGTGCGATCCTCGGCTATATCAAGATGGGTCCGGTCGATTTCGACCTGCCCGACGATCAGCCGACGGACGACGCCGTCGAGCTGCACCAGCTCTATGTCGCCGAAGCCGCCAAGGGCACGGGCGTTGCCGTCGCGCTGATGGAATGGGGCATCGCCTGGGCGCGCGAGCGCGCGTCGATCCTCTACCTCACCGTCTTCACCGAGAATGACCGCGCGCAGGCTTTTTACCGCCGCTACGGCTTCTATGACGTCGGCCGCAACGCGTTTCGCGTCGGCAATCATATCGACGAGGACCGCTTCTTCAGGCTCGATCTGTGACCGCGCCCTTCGTCACCGCCGCGCCGCTCGACGGCACCCGGCACGGCTTCTTCGGCCGCCGCGGCGGGGTGTCGTCGGGCGAACTCGCGTCGCTCAACTGCGGGCTCGGTTCGGGCGACGATCCGGCGTTGATCGCGGAGAACCGGCGGCGCGTCACCGACGCGGTGCTTCCGGGCGCGACGCTGACCGGCGTCTACCAGGTTCACGGCAATCGCTGCGTCATCGTCGATGACGAAACCGACCTCGCCGCGCGGCCCGAAGCCGACGCGCTCGCGACGCGGACGCCGGGCATATTGCTCGGCATCCTGACCGCCGATTGCGTCCCGGTGCTGTTTGCCGACCGCGACGCCGGCGTCGTCGGCGCGGCGCACGCGGGATGGAAAGGGGCGCTTGCCGGCGTCACCGATAGCGCGCTGGACGCGATGGAGAGCCTTGGCGCAAGGCGCGCCGACATCGCGGTCGCGATCGGCCCGTGCATCGCGCGCGCCTCCTATGAGGTCGATGAAAATTTCGTGCAGCGCTTCGTCGCCGACGATCCCGCGAACGAACGCTTCTTCGCCGCGGGCAAGCCCGGCCATGCGATGTTCGATATCGCCGCCTATGTCGCGGCGCGGCTCGCCGCGGCTGGCGTGACGCGAATTGCCATCGGCGGACAGGACACCTATGCCGACCGCCAAGATTATTTCAGCTATCGCCGCGCGTGCCACAAAGGAGAAAATTCCTATGGCCGCCAATTGTCGGTGATCGGACTGGCGGGAGGATAAGGGGCCGATGACGCGCACGCGCTGGTTGGGATTGATCGGCGGGCTCGTCGTCTTTTGCATCATGCTTCTGCTCCCGGCGCCCGCGGGGATGGAGGTCACGGCCTGGCGCGTCGCCGCGCTGACCGTATTGATGGCGATCTGGTGGATGACCGAGGCGCTGCCGCTCACCGTCACCGCACTCATGCCCTTCCTCACCGTGCCCGCCTTTGGCGTGATGGATGCGAATGCGATCGCGAAGGAATATTATTCGCCGATCCTCTTCCTGATCCTCGGCGGCGCCTTTCTGGCGCTCGCGATCGAACGCGTCGGGCTGCACCGTCGTTTGGCGCTTGCGCTGCTCAAACGCGCCCCGCCGACCGCAAGCGGCCTGCTCTTTGCCTTCATGACCGCAACCGCGCTGCTCAGCATGTTCATTTCGAACACCTCGACCGCGCTGATCATGATCCCGATCGCACTCGCCGTCGTGCGCGCGGGCGGCGTGCAGGAAGGCGAGACCGATGGCTTCGCGGGCGCGGTGATGATGGGAATCGCCTTCGCCGCCTCGCTCGGCGGGCTCGGCACGCTGGTCGGCAGCCCGACCAACGCGATCGCGGCGGCGCTGATCGAAAAGGCGCTGGGTCTCCGCATCGCCTTCCTCGACTGGGCGCTCTACGGCGTCCCGATCGTGCTGCTGTCGGTCCCGATCGCCATGGGAATTCTCGCGCGCGTCCAGCGGCTTGCCGACCATCCGTTCGACGGCACCGCGGCGGCGGCGGCGCTCGGTAACCAGGCGATCTGGTCGGCCGCCGAACGGCGGGTCGTCCCGATCTTCCTGATCGTCCTCGTCGCGTGGATCGCGCAGCCCTGGCTCGAACCGATGCTCCCCAAGGGCGCGCTCACCGACGGCACCATCGCGGTCGCCGGCAGCCTGCTGCTTTTTGTCCTGCCCGACGGCACCGGCCGGCCCTTGCTGCTTTGGAAGGAAGCCGACCGCGCGCCATGGGGCGTCATCATGATGTTCGGCGGCGGCCTCGCGCTCGCCGCCGCGATCACCGCGAGCGGGCTCGCCGCCTGGCTCGGCGCGGTGCTGGCACCGCTCGGCAGCGTGCCGACGATCCTGCTCGCCACGACGATCGTCGCGCTCACCATCCTGATCACCGAGTTCGCGAGCAACGTCGCGACCGCGAGCGGGATCATGCCCGTGCTCGCGGCACTGATCGCGGCGACCGGCGTCGACCCGATCCTGCTTGCGCTTCCCGTTGCGATGGCGGCGAGCTGGGGTTTCATGCTGCCGTCGGGAACTGGGCCGAACGCGCTTGCGTGGGCAACGGGTCATATCGCGCTACCGCGCATATTGAAGGCGGGCTTCGCACTCGACATTATCGGCGTTCCGCTTTTGATCGGGGTGATCTGGATCATCGCGATGATCCGATGATCCCGCGCAATATAGTTTCAAACGAAACCTGCGTGCTATACAGGGCGCCAACACCTCAAGGAGCATCCCCATGGCCATGCGCGGCAAACCCAAGAACAACACAAGGAAAATCGGCGATCGCGACCTCAGCCCCGCCACGTTGATGATGGGACTCGGCTATGACCCCGTGCTCTCCGAAGGTTCGCTGAAGCCGCCGATCTTCCTGACCTCGACCTTCGCGTTCGAAAGCGCGGCGGCGGGCAAGCGTTTCTTCGAACATATCACCGGCAAGCGCGAAGGCCCGGCCGACGGCCTCGTCTATTCGCGTTTCAACGGCCCGAACCAGGAAATCCTCGAGGACCGGCTCGCGGTCTGGGACGGCGCCGACGACAGCCTCGTCTTTTCGAGCGGCATGTCGGCGATCGCGACCCTGCTCCTCGCGCTCGTCGGCCAGAATGACGTGATCGTCCATTCGGGTCCGCTCTACGCCGCGACCGAAACGCTGATCGCGCGCATCCTGTCGCGCTTCGGCGTCAGCTTCCTCGATTTCCCCGCGGGTGCGACGCGCGAAGAGATCGACGACATTCTGGCACGTGCGCAGACGCTCGCCGACGAGAAGGGCGGCAAGGTCGCGCTCGTCTATCTCGAAAGCCCCGCGAACCCGACCAACGCGCTGGTCGACGTCGAGGCGGTTCGCGGCGCGCGCGACGCCGCTTTCCCGGGCGAGCAGCGGCCGCCGATCGCGATCGACAACACCTTCCTCGGCCCGCTGTGGCAAAAGCCGATCCGCCAGGGCGCCGAACTCGTCGTCTACAGCCTCACCAAATATGCCGGCGGCCATTCGGACCTCGTCGCGGGCGGCGTATCGGGCGACCAGCGCCTGCTCAACATCATCCGCCCGATGCGCAACACGATCGGCACGATCTGCGACCCCAACACCGCGTGGATGCTGCTGCGCAGCCTCGAAACGCTCGAACTGCGCATGACCCGCGCGGGCGAAAATGCGCTGAAGGTCTGCACCTTTCTCCGCGATCATCCGAAGGTCGACGGCCTCGGCTATCTCGGCTTCATTCAGGACGCGCGCCAGAAGGATATTTTCGACCGCCATTGCACCGGCGCCGGATCGACCTTCTCGCTGTTCATCAAGGGCGGCGAGGAAGAAAGCTTTCGCTTCCTCGACGCGCTGAAGATCGCCAAGCTTGCGGTCAGCCTCGGCGGCACCGAGACGCTCGCGAGCCATCCCGCCGCGATGACGCACCTGTCGGTTCCCATCGAGCGCAAGAAGGCGCTCGGCATCACCGACAATCTGGTGCGCGTGTCGATCGGCATCGAGGACCCCGACGACCTGATCGCCGATTTCGCGCAGGCACTGGACGCGGTTTGATTAAACCCTCCCCCTTGATGGGGGAGGCGCGAGACTTGGCGATGTAATCGCCTAGTCGCAGCGGTGGGGGTGAGGTCGCCAGCGTAAGCCGATGCCTGCGACCTCACCCCCACCCAACCCTCCACCATCAAGGGGGAGGGCTAGCTACGCGCGCGCCAGTCGACCACCCGCCAGCCCATTTGCGGCGCGAGCTTCTTCAGCCCCCGCGACGGCGTGGTCGCGACCGCCTCGTCGGCGAAATGCAGCATCGGATGGTCGGAGACATGGTCCGAATAGGCGCGGATATGCGCCGCGTCGCGCGTAATCGCATTGGCGGCCATCCAGCCATCGATCCGCGCGAACTTCGCCTCGCCATAACAATTGTCGCCCGCGAGCCGCGCATGGATATGGTCCGCCCCGTCGGGTTCGTCGAGCTGCGTCGCGAGCACATCGTCGATCCCGAGCCGTCGTGCGATCGCATCGACGTACAGGTGGAACGACGCGGTCGCGAGCAGCAGCCGATACCCCGCCTCGCGGTCGGCCGCGATCTGCTCGAGCGCCGCGGGGTGCAGCCCGCGCGCGACGACCTTGTCGGCATAGCTTTCGGCGAGCGGCGCGATTTCGGTGCGGCGGAACCGCTTGCCGACGAGCAGCCGGAGGTTGATCGCCTTCAGCCGCGAGCGGTCGATCAGGCGCAGCGAATAGGCCGCGCCGGCGAGCCCGACGAGCGGCAGCAGCAGGAGCCGCCATTGCTGGCGCCGCCGCGCGACATGCATCAGGAACCCGCTGTAAGTCCCTGAACGCGTTATCGTCCGGTCCATGTCGTACATCGCAACGCGGTGCGCATAATCAGGGATCGGCGTGGCGAGCGGGTCTTCCATCGCTCACCCATAGTGCGGCCCGGCATGGCGGCCAAGGCCTGCTCGCCAAACCATGGATTCGCTTGCCGTCGTGGGGCAAATAAGACAATGTCCCCCGCACGATGGTGGCCCGGGCGGATTTCGAACATAGCGACGGCGCCGACGGCGCCGAAGTTCGCTTCACAGGCCGTCTGACGCTCGCGCGTCTGGGTGACGTTCCCGAGCGGCTCGATGCGCTAGGTCCGATCGCGACGCTCGACTTGTCGGACCTCGAACGCATCGACACCGTCGGCGCCTGGATTGTGACACGCACCGTCAACGAACATGGGTCGAAGGTTGTTGGCGCGAGCGAGGAAGCGCAGCGCCTGCTCGAAGCCCTCGCCAGCGACAAGAGCGAGTATCGCGTCCACCGCGACCGCCGCCCGGCGTGGGCGCGGATGCTCGAACAGGTCGGCAATGCCAGCGTCGCGATCTGGCAGGAGCTGCTGGGCATCGTCGGTTTTTTCGGCGCGATGATCGTCGCGCTGGGCACCCAGATTCGCGCGCGTCGGCGCCTGCGCTGGAATGCTGTCGTCACCCGCTTCCAGACCGTCGGCGTCGACGCCCTGCCGATCATCGGCCTGATGAGTTTCCTGATCGGGATCGTCATCGCGCAGCAGGGCGCGGTGCAGCTCGAACAATTCGGGCTGGAGGTGTTCACGATCAACCTCGTCGGCCGCGCCTCGATCCGCGAGCTGGGCCTGTTGATGACCGCGATCATGGTCGCGGGCCGCTCGGGATCGGCGTTCGCCGCGCAGATCGGCACGATGAAGCTGACCGAAGAGATCGACGCGATGCGCACGATCGGCGTATCGCCGATGGAAGCCATCGTCTTGCCGCGCGTCGCCGCGTCGACGATCACCATGCCGCTGCTCGGTTTCTACGCCAGCCTTTGCGCGATCGTAGGCGGCGGCGCCTTCGTTTGGATCGGCCTCGACATCCCGCCGCTGACCTATATCCAGCGGCTGCGCGAAATCATCCCGATGACCGATTTCTACATCATGCTGATCAAGGCGCCGGTGTTCGGCATATTGATCGGCGTCACGGGCTGCTACGAAGGCATGCAGGTGCGCCAGAATGCCGAGGAGGTCGGCCAGCGCACGACCTCGGCCGTGGTTGCCGCGATCTTCCTCGTCATCGTCCTCGACGCGATGTTCGCCGTCTTCTTCTCTTCGCTGGGGTGGAATTGATGGCCGAAGAGATCGAGCAGGAGATCAAGGAAGAGCTTGCCGCCGCCGACGCGGTGCGGCCCGAAAAGTTCGAAACGGCCATTTGCATCCGCGGGCTGAAGAACCAGTTCGGCGATGCCGTGGTTCACGAAGACCTGAACCTCGACGTTCGTTCGGGCGAGATCCTGGGCGTCGTCGGCGGATCGGGCACCGGCAAATCGGTGCTGATGCGCTCGATCATCGGGCTCCAGACGCCGACGGCGGGCGAAATCGAGGTGTATGGCAAGACGCTCGACACGATCGCCAACGAAGAGGAATCGCGCGACCTGCGCCGGCGCTGGGGCGTGATGTTCCAGGGCGGCGCACTCTTTTCGACGCTGAGCGTCGCCGAAAATATCCAGGTTCCCCTGCGCGAATATTATCCGCGGCTCGACCAGCGCCTGCTCGACGAAATCGCGGCGTACAAGGTCCAGATGGTCGGCCTGCCGTCCGACGCGGGACCCAAGTTTCCGGCCGAACTGTCGGGCGGCATGGTGAAGCGCGCCGGCCTCGCGCGCGCGCTCGCGCTCGACCCGGCGCTGCTCTTTCTCGACGAGCCGACCGCGGGGCTCGACCCGATCGGCGCGGCGAAGTTCGACGAACTGCTTCGCGAGCTGGCCGACACGATGGGCCTCACCGTTTTCCTGATCACCCACGACCTCGACACGCTCTATGCGACCTGCGACCGGGTCGCGGTATTGGCGGAGAAGAAGGTGATCGCGGTGGGCACGATCCCGGAACTGCTTGCCACCGAGCATCCGTGGATACAGGATTATTTCAACGGGCCACGCGGCCGTGCTGCGGCAAGCGGGAACCAAACCGCGAAGCCGCGATAGGAACAGCTGATGGAAACTCGCTCAAACAACGTCCTCGTCGGCGCTTTTGTCCTCTTCTTCACCGCGGCGCTCGCGTTCTTCGTCGTCTGGCTGGCGAACGACAGCGGCGGCGATAAGCGCGAATATGACATATTCTTCAAGCAGTCGGTCGATGGACTGAACAAGGGCGCCCCGGTGCAATTCTCCGGCGTCCCCTCGGGTCAGGTGCGCGAGATCGCGCTATGGCCCGACGATCCGCAATTCGTGCGCGTCCGCATCGAGGTGAATGAAGGCGTCCCCGTCCTGCAGGGCACGACCGCCGCGATCGAGGGGGTCGGCTTCACTGGCGTCTCGCAAATCTCGCTCGACGGCGCGGTCAAGGGCGCGCCCGCGATCACCGACAAGGGGCCCGCGGGCAAGCCCGTCATTCCGACGCGCGTCGGCGGGCTGGGCGAATTGCTCAACACCGCGCCCCAGTTGCTCCAACGGCTGTCGACGCTGACCGAGCGTCTAGCCGAACTCGCCGACGACGAAAATCAGGCGAGCATCCGGGGCATCCTCAATAATGTCGAGGCGTCGACGGCGATCCTCGCACGCAACGGCCCCGCGATCGAAAAGGCACTTGCCGACACCCGCATCGCGATCCAGCAGACGGGCGTGGCGGCCGAGCAGATCGGCAACCTCGCCGCATCGGCGCAGGGTACGATCGACCGCAATGTCGATCCGGCGATGGCGAACCTGCGCGATACGCTGAAGTCCGCGAACGCTTCGATGGCGACGCTGGAGTCGGCCATTTCCGACGCGCGGCCCGGGCTCAAGACGTTCAGCGAAACGACGATTCCCGAAGCCAATGCGCTGATCCGCGATCTGCGCCGCACCTCCGCCTCGCTGTCCAGCCTGACCGACAAGCTCGATCAGCAGGGCGCCGGGGCGGTTCTCGGCGGCAGCCAGCTGCCCGACTATAAAAAATGAGGACCATGCCAATGCTCCGCCGCCTCCGTACATCGCTGCTGCTCGTTGCCGGCGCCGCGACACTCTCCGCCTGTGTCAGCCTCGGCGGCAAGACACCGCCCTTCCTGCTGACGCTCGACTCCGACGCGGCGCCGTCCGCGGGCGGCGCGCGCACCGCGGCCGAAGCCGCGACGCTGACGATCCTGATCCCGACCGCGCCGCAAAAGCTGCGCACGACGCGCATCCCGGTGCAGCAGGACGGATCGAGCGTCACCTATGTCAAGGACGCGCAATGGGTCGAGGCACCCTCGCGCCTGTTCCAGCGGTTGGTGTCCGAAACCGTGTCGGCGCGCACGTCGCGCGTCGTGCTCGACGAGGGGCAGTATCTGACCGCGCCGGGCGAACAGCTCGCGGGGCAGTTGATGGAATTCGGCGTCGACGCCGCGACCAACGAGGTCGTCGTCGTCTATCAGGCGATGCTGGTGTCGGCGGGCGGCAAGACGGTGACGCAGCGCCGCTTCGAAGCGCGCGAGGCGATCGGCGGCAAGGTCGAGGCGAAGCCTGTCGGCGAGGCGCTGACCCGCGCGGCGAACAAGGTCGCGGTCGAGGTTACGGGCTGGCTGGGCGGCTAAAAGAACCTCCCGATCGAGTTGCCATTTCGAACCGTTCGCTCTAGGGGCCGCGGCTCCACACCACCTGTCAACGCGCAGCCTCTTCCGGGTTTCCGGCTGCGCCCTTTCCTTTCGAGCCCGCCGACTTGAAAGGACTATGCCATGGCGTGGGTCATCCTCGCGATCGCCGTTGTTACCGAAATCATCTGGGCGCTCAGCCTGAAATGGGCCGCGACGCTCGGAACCTGGCAGGCATCGGTCGTGCCCGTCTCGCTCAGCTTTTTGAACATGGCGTTGCTGGCGTTCGCGATGCGCGGAATCTCGGCCGGAACCGCCTATGCGATCTGGACCGGCCTCGGCGCGGTCGGGGTCATCATCGGCGGCATTCTGTTATTCGACGAGAAAGTGAATCCGGTCCAGATCGGCTTCATGGCGCTGATCGTCATCGGCGTCGCCGGGACCAAGCTGTTTTCGACGGCCTGAGCAGAGGTCGTGAGGGCCGGTTGCGGGCGGAAGCGGCCATGGCCGCTTAGGCGGCTTTGAAAAGGATTCGTGCAGAGGCGCAGAGATCGCAGAGACGAAAAATCTTCCCCTCTGCGATCTCTGCGCCTCTGCGCCTCTGCGCGAATATCTTAAGATGCCAAGGTTCGACCAGAAGCGGCCATAATAATCCGTCGCCCCCGCCTCCGCGGGGGCGACGGTTATTTGGAATGGCAGCTCACCACTTCATAGCCGACATCGCTTCAAATAAGCCTTTCCTACATTATCCGGCTGTGCCAGCCTTCATCCCGGCTCTTTCATTTGGCGGATAAATGCGGTCGCTGTCCGGCTTGCGGGTGCCGCCACGGCAGGGCGTACCGCGCGCGTCCAGCACATCGCGAGATCCAAATCGGGCGCCGCACAGGGCTGAACTTTCCTGAACTTTGGGATATCACGCCGCCCTTGCGCCGACCGGTTTCCGGATCCAACGCGGGATGACGAAAGAAGGTCTTGGCGATTCCCCGCCCCAATGCCGTCCTCACCCCAGCAAGCTTTTCGACGCCTGTTCGGTGACGTCGCGCGACAGGCCGGGCTGCGCGAGGATGCGCTCGAGCTCGGCCTTCATCAGCGCCTGCCGCCCCTCGTCGAAACGCTTCCAGCGGCCGAGCGGCGGGATCATCTTCGCCGCGGTCTGCGGGTTCTTCGGGTCGAGCGCGATGACGAGATCGGCGATCAGCTTGTACCCCGCGCCGTCGGCCTGATGGAACGCCGCCTGGTTACCCGTCAGCGCGCCGTAGAGCGAGCGCACGCGGTTCGGGTTCGCGAGCGTGAAGTCGGGGTGCTGCGCCAGCGCCTTCACCGCATCGACGGTGTCGCCGCGCATCGACCACGCCTGCACCTGAAACCATTTGTCGAGCACGAGCGGATTGTCGCGATAGCGTTGATAGAAGATGTCGAGCGCATGGGCGCGTTCGTCGCTGTCTCCATGCGCGAGGGTCGCGAGCGCCGCCTGCCGTTCGGTCATGCCGTCGGCGTCGGAGAAGATGCGGAAGGCGAGCGCCGGGGCATCGTCGATCCCCGTTGCGGCGAGATAGGCGAGCGCGACGCCGCGCAGGCGGCGGCCGCCCTTGGCCTTGCTCGACAGATCGGTCGCGAGCGGGGCGCTGCCTGCAAGGATCGCGCGCCATTCCGTTTCGAGCGCGATGCCGATCGCCGCCTGCAAAGCGAGCCGTTCACGGCGGATCGCATCGGGATCGACCGTGACCATCTGGTCGCCGATGAAGGCTTCGCTGGGCAGCAGCACCGCCTCGGCGACGAAGGCGGGGTCGCCATCGCGGCCTGCAAGCGTCTGTGCCACGGCCTCGACCACCGCGCCATTGTCGGCCGCCTTGCCCGAGACCGCCGCGACGAGCGTGTCGAGCATTAGTTGTTGCAGCGCTTCATAGCGCGCGAACGGATCGTCGTCGTGCGCGGCGAGCCACGCAAGCTCGCCCTCTTCGCGTGTGAAATCGACGATCACCGGCGCCGAGAAACCACGGTTGATCGAAAGCATCGGCCGGCTGCGATAGCGGCCAAGCGGCACCGCCATTTCGGCCCGGTCGAGCAGCACAAGTTGCTCCGCTTCCTCGCCACGGCCGCCATCAAGATCATAGGCCTTGAAACGGAGCGGGATCAGCATCGGCTGCTTGTCGGGCTGGCCCGGCGTCGGCGGGACAGTTTGCGTCAGATGGAGCGTGCGCTCGCCCGTCGCCGCGTCGGTGCCGATCCGCGCCTTGATGCGCGGCGTCCCCGCCTGCTCGTACCAGCGGCGGAACTGGGTCAGGTCGATGCCCGCGCCTTCCTCGATCGCCTTGACGAAATCCTCGCACGTCGCGGCCTCGCCATCGTGGCGGTCGAAATAGAGGTCGGTGCCTTTGCGGAAACGTTCGGGGCCGACCATCGTCGCCATCATGCGGATGATCTCGGCACCCTTGTTATAGATGGTCGCGGTGTAGAAGTTCGAGATTTCCTGGAAGCTGTCGGGGCGGATCGGGTGCGCGAGCGGCCCAGCGTCCTCGGGGAATTGCGCCGCACGGAGCAGGCGGACATCTTCGATCCGCTTGACCGCCGGCGATCCCATATCGGCGGAGAAATTCTGGTCGCGAAAGACGGTGAAGCCTTCCTTCAGGCTGAGCTGGAACCAGTCGCGGCAGGTGACGCGATTGCCCGACCAGTTATGGAAATATTCATGCGCGACGACGCCCTCGACCCCGTCATAATCGACGTCGGTCGCGGTGTCGGGGTCGGCGAGGATGTAGCGGGTGTTGAAGATGTTGAGACCCTTGTTCTCCATCGCCCCCATGTTGAAATCGCTGACCGCGACGATGTTGAACAGGTCGAGGTCGTACTCGCGGCCATAGACCTCCTCATCCCATTTCATGCTGTCTTTGAGCGCCTGCATCGCGTGGCCGGTGCGATCCTGATCGCCGCCCCGCACCCAGATGCCGAGTTCCACCTCGCGCCCCGACATCGTCGTGAAGCTGTCCTTATTGACGACGAGGTCGCCCGCGACGAGCGCGAAGAGATAGGAGGGCTTCGGCCACGGATCTTCCCACAGCGCCCAATGATCGTTCCCCTCGTCGCCCTGCTCGACGCAATTGCCGTTCGACAACAGGATCGGGAACGCGGCCTTGTCGCCCTGCATCCGCACCTTGTAACGGCTGAGCACGTCGGGGCGGTCGGGATGGAAGGTGATGCGGCGGAAGCCTTCGGCCTCACACTGGGTGCAGAGCAGCCCGCCCGACGCATAAAGCCCCGAAAGTTGCGTGTTCGATGCGGGGTCGATCACGGTGTCGACCTCGACCGTCGCGGCGGTGCGTTCACCCAGATCGACGATCAGGTCGCTGCCGTCCATCCGCCAGTCGTTCCACACCTCGCCATCGACGCGCACCGCCGCCGGGGTCAGCCCGTCACCGCGCAGCGTGAGCGGCACCGGCGCATCGGCCTGGCGCACGACCGACAGCGCCGCGCCGACCTTCGTCGCGTCGATCCCGAGCGCGAAGTCGAGCGCGATGTCGGGAACCTGCCAGTCGGGAACGCGATAGTCGGCGCGATGGATGGTGACGGGAATGGCGGGGGTTGAGGAGGCATCGGTCATGATAAGCGATCTAGGCGCGGCGCCGCGGGCGCGCAATAAGGGCGCCATGGGACAGATGCTGATTTTCGGAATGGGTTATGCCGCGAGTCATCTCGCGGGGCGGCTTCGCGCGCGCGGTTGGGAGGTGACCGGGACGACGCAGGACGGGCGCGAGGGCAGTATCGCCTTTGCCGACGAGGCGGCGGTGCTCGGCGCGTTGCGCAGCGCGACGCACATATTGTCGTCGGTGCCGCCAGTCGAGGGCGCCGACCCGGTGCTCGCGCGCTATGGCGGCGCCATTGCCCTCGCCCCCGCAAGCTGGATCGGCTATCTGTCGTCGACCGGCGTTTATGGCGACACCGGCGGCGCGTGGGTCGATGAAAGCGCGCCCATCCGGGGCCGTCGTCCCGACCGCAACGCGGCCGACCTCGCATGGCAGGCGCTCCGCAGCGACGTCCGCGTCTTCCGCCTGCCCGGCATTTACGGCCCCGGCCGCTCGATCCTCGATCGCATCGCCGAAGGCCGGACGCATCGGATAGACTTGCCGGGGCAGGTTTTCAGCCGCGTACATGTCGACGACATCGCGGGCGGGGTCATCGCGTCGTTCAGGCGGCCGGCGGGCGCCTATAATCTCGCCGACGACGAGCCGTGCCATCAGAACCGGCTCGTCGAATGGGGCTGCGCGATGCTGGGTGTGCCGTTGCCGCCGCTGCAATCGCTGGGCGAAGCGGGCCTGTCGCCAGCGGCGCGGGCTTTCTACGCCGAGAATCGCCGTGTTGCGAATGGAAGGGCGAAACGGCTGCTCGGCTGGACGCCGCGCTATCCGACGTTTCGCGAGGGGCTGGCCGCTTGCCAATTACCGTCGCCCCTGCGAAGGCGGGGGCCGCTATCGGTGTAGCGCAAGATTGCCAGCGGCCCCCGCCTTCGCGGGGGCGACGGTTTATAACGCCACATCCACCGCATGGATCAGCACCCCGACCAAGCCGCCGACGAGCGTCCCGTTGATGCGAATATATTGCAGGTCGTCACCGACGGCATTTTCCAGCCGGTCGGTGATCGTCTTCGCATCCCAGCCGCGGATCGTGTCCGACACCAGCCTGAGCGCGGTTTCGCCATAACTGTCGACCATGCCGACGACAGCGCGGCGCGCATAGCGGTTGAGCGTGCGCTTGATCGCCGCATCCTCGCCCAGCATCGCACCAAACTGGGTGACGAGTTCGCCGATGCGGCCCGCGAGCATCGTGTCGGGGTTGCGCGCGGCCTTGAGCAGCGCGGTGCGGCCCTGTTCCCAAAGGCCGTCGAGCCAGCGTTTCACCGCCTTGTTTTCGAGCAGCTCGTCGCGGACCTTCGCAACTTTGGCCTTCACCTCGGGATCGTGCTGCAGGTCGAGCGCCATTTTGGCGAGCCCTTCCTCGACGCGGATGCGCAAGGGGTGCGTTTCGTCGACCGCCATTTCGCTGAGCAGCTTCGACAGCCCCGCGACGATGCGGTTCGAGATGCTCTCGTCGAGCCCGGTGAAACGCACGATCGCGTTACTATTGTCGTGCACCATCTGGTGGATCAGATGCTCGTTGAGTTCGAGCGTCTTCGACCCCCATTTGACCATCGCATCCAAGAGGGGTTGATGCCGCCCCTCGGCGAGCGCAGCCTGGAGCGCCTGCCCGAGCAGCGGCGCGACATCGAGCTCACGCAGCCGGTCGGCTATCGCCGATTTGACGATCCCGCCCAGCCGCTGCTGGTCGAGCGCGCCCAAACCGTCGGCGATGATCCGCGACGCGCCGAGCCGCAGCCGCCCGCCACCCTCGCCCGGTTCGGACAGGAATTTGCCGACCGCGCCCGCGACGTCGACCGTCTGCATCTTGCGCGCGATCAACCGCGGCAGCAGGAAATTGTTGAGCAGGAAGCGCGCGAGCGTGTCGCCGATGCGGTTCTTGTTGCGCGGGATGATGGCCGTATGCGGGATCGGCAGGCCCATCGGATGGCGGAACAGCGCGGTCACCGCGAACCAGTCGGCCAGCCCGCCAACCATCGCCGCCTCGGCAAAGGCGCGGACGAAGCCGACGGCGGGATGGACGTCCTGATAATATTTCGCGCCGAGGAAAATGAACGCCATGACGACGAGCAGGCCCGTCGCGACGACGCGGATATTCGATCCTCTCGCCGGAATGGCGACGCCAATCGGCCGGGAGAGCGTGCGGTCGGTCATGCGAACCAAATGGCGAAATGCCGGAAAGGTTGCAACCGGCGCAGTCGCTTACCGCGCCGGCCCGCCCCCATCACTCCGCCGGTTCGGGCGCGGGCGCCCCGTGCGGCTTGGTATCGTCGCCCTTGCGATAGGTCAGCAAGTTGCTCGAGAAGAAGCGGCCGAGGCGCTTTTCGATGCTGTCGGCAAGGCTGAAGCCCGCGGGAACGATCAACAGCGTCAGCAGCGTCGACAGGATCAGGCCGCCGATCACGACGACGCCCATCGGCGCGCGCCACGCCCCGTCACCCGACAACGAAATCGCGGTCGGCACCATGCCCGCGACCATCGCGACCGTCGTCATGACGATCGGTTGCGCGCGCTTGCGCCCGGCATCGAGCAGCGCCTCCATCTTGCCGACACCATGATCCATCTCCTCGATCGCGAAATCGACGAGCAGGATCGAGTTTTTCGCAACAATACCGAGCAGCATGAGCAAGCCGATATAGACGGGCATCGAGATTTCCATGCCCGTGATCGCGAGGCCGAGCAGGCCGCCAAGCGGCGCGAGCAACAGCGACGACATATTGACCAGCGGCGACAGGAAACGGCGATAGAGGAGCACCAGCGTCGAAAGGACGAGCATCAGCCCCGACACGACCGCGATCATGAAGTTCATGATCAGTTCGGCCTGCCACTTGGCGTCGCCTTGGACGACCTTGCGAATCCCCTGCGGCATATTCTTGACCGCGGGCAGCGCGTCGATCTTTTTCTGCGCTTCGCCGGTGACGAGGCCGGGCGCCAGGTCGGCCCCGATCACGATGCGCCGCGTCTGGTTGTACCGGCGCAATTCGGTCGGCCCCGCGCCAAAGCCGATTTCGGCCACCGATTTCAGCGGCACCGTGGTCCCGCGCGATGTCGGCACCGGCAGATTTTCGATCGTCGCAAGGCTGCGGCGCGAATCTTCGGACAAGAGCACCCGGATCGGGATCTGGCGATCGGACAGCGAGAATTTTGCCGCATTCTGGTCGATGTCGCCCAGCGTCGCGATGCGGATCGTCTGACTGAGCGAAGCGGTCGTCACGCCCAGTTCGGCGGCCAGATCCATCCGCGGGTTGACGATGATTTCGGGGCGCGGGATATCGCCCTCGACCCGCGCCGCGCGCAGTTCCTTCACCTTGTCCATCTGCTCGACGATCAGGCGCGCATGTTTTTCGAGCGCGACCGGATCGTCGCCGCCGATGACCATCGTGATGTCGCGGCCCGAAAAGCCGCCCGACTGGCTCTGGAACGTCACGCGCGCATCGGGGATCGCCGCGAGCTTCGGCTGAAGGCTACGTTCCCATTCGACGCTGGTTGTCGGACGGTCTTTCTTGAGCGTGATGAAGGCATTCCCGCCGCCGACATTGACGTCGTAGAAGGCGGTTTCGACAACCGGGTTGTTGTCGAGGATATCGCCGATCTGCCGCACGATGGTTTCGCTTTGCGCCAGCGTCGACCCCGGCGGCAGTTCATAGCGAACCTGGCTATAGTCGCTGTTGATCGTCGGCTGGAACTGCTGCGGCAGGACCATGAACAAGACGATGCTGAGGGCGAACGCGCCAGCTCCGATGCCGACGATCCACACCCGATGGTCGAACAGCCGCGCCCAAAAGCGCCGAACCATGAATAGCGCCCAACCGGTGAATATCCATTGGCGCATCCCCAGGACATAGGCGAGCGTGCCGAGAAGGATCGCGAGCAGGCTGGTCCCGAGAAAAACGGAGATGGCGGTGAACGGCGTTTGCAGCAGGAAATACATCGCCGGATTGGGGCCGTCCTGCCCCGCCGGAACCGGCTGGAAATAGCTGAAGACGGCAAAGAGCACATAAAGGCCGGCGAGTACGAGCGGCACGCCCAGATAGGCAAGCTTCGTCGGCACTGCTTCGTAACGCGCACGCACCGCCCGCTGCTTGCTGCTGTCGAGCGTCCAGCCGAGCAGCCTTTCATAACGGTCGACCCACGGCCCCGCGGCATGGTCCTGCTCGCCCTGCGCCGACAGGAAATAGGCGGAGATCATCGGCGTGATCATGCGCGCGACCGCGAGGCTGACGAGCACCGCGAACACGACCGTCAGGCCGAACTGAATGAAGAACTGGCCCGAAATGCCCGGCATCAGCGCGACGGGCAGGAAGACCGCGACGATCGACATCGTCGTCGCGACGACCGCAAGGCCAATCTCGTCGGCGGCGTCGATCGACGCCTGATAGGCGGTCTTGCCCATGCGCATATGCCGGACGATATTTTCGATCTCGACGATCGCATCGTCGACGAGCACGCCCGCCACCAGGCTCAACGCCAACAGGGAAAGCCCGTTCAGCGAAAATCCCATCATGTCCATGAACCAGAAGGTCGGGATCGCCGAGAGCGGGATCGCCAGCGCGCTGATCAGCGTCGCGCGCCAGTCGCGCAGGAAGAGGAACACGACGATGACAGCGAGGATCGCGCCCTCGATCATCGCGGCCATCGAGCTGCGATATTGTTCCTTGGTATATTCGGTGCGGGTGAAGAGGATCTTGAAGTCGACCTTGGGGTTGTTCTTCTTGATCTGCTCGAGCTTCTTCATCGTTTCGTCATGGATCGTGACGTCCGACGCGCCCTTGGCCTTTTCGATCGAGAAGCTGAGCACCTGGCGCCCGCGGATTTTCGCGAGGTTGCGCTGTTCGGCATAGCCGTCGGTAACCTTCGCGACGTCGGAGAGGCGAATGGTGCGGCCGTTGCCGATCGAAAGGCGCGTTTCACCGAGATCGAAGGCGTTGGCGGCGTTGCCGAGCACGCGCACCGCCTGTTCGCTGCCCGCGATTTCGGTGCGCCCGCCCGCCGCGTTGACGTTGGTCTGGCGAAGCTGCTGGTTCACTTGACTGGCGGTAAGGCCATAGCTTTGCATGCGTGCGGGATCGAGGATGACGCGAATCTCGCGGTCGACGCCGCCCGAGCGGCGAACCTGGCTCATGCCGGGGATCGACAGCAGTTCCTTGGCGACGCTGTTGTCGACGAACCACGACAACTGCTCGAGCGTCATGTCCGACGCCTCGACCGCGAAATAGGTGATCGGCCCGCCGGCGATGTCGACGCGCACGACCTGCGGTTCGAGGATGCCGTCGGGCAGGTCGCTGCGGATCTGCTGAACCGCCTGGTTGACGTCGTTATAGGCGCGGTCGATCGGCGTGCCGATCGCGAACTGCACCATCGTCCGGCTGTTGCCTTCACCGACATAGGAGGACATTTCGTCGACGCCGCTGACCCCGCGAACCGCCGCCTCGACGCGCTGCGTCACCTGCGTTTCCAGCTCGGTCGGGGCCGCGCCCGGCTGCGCGACGATGACCTGCACCGCGGGGAATTCAATGTCCGGATTGTCGTTCACATCCATCCGGTTGAAGCTGACGAGGCCCGCGAGCAGCAGCAGCACGAACAGGACGACCGGCGGCACCGGATTGCGGATGCACCAGGCGGAGATGTTGCGAAAGCTCATGATTCAGACGCCTTTGTGCGGGTACGGCCCGAAATGGTTACTGCGACGATTTCTGCACGACCGGCTTCACCTTGTCGCCGACGTTGAGGAAGGCGCCCGCGAGCACGACGACGCGTTCGTTGCCGGTGAGCCCCGACGCGATCGACACACCGTCGTCGGTCACGGTGCCGACCTTGACCACGCGGCGCTGGATCTGGTTCTTGTTGTCGACGACCAGCACGAAATTGCCTTCGGGACCACTCTGCACGGCGCTTTCGGGAAGCATCGGCGCTTCTTCGGTGCCCGACACGAGCCGCGCGTCGGCGAAGCCGCCGGGACGGAGCGCCGGACTATAGGGAACCGCAATGCGGACCATGCCTTGCCGCGTGTCGGGATTGACGACCGGCGACACCTGCCACACCTGACCCGCGACCTGCACATTGGTGCCGACGGGGTTCACCGTCGCGCGGGTGCCGACGCGGACACGCTGCAAATCGGCCTCGGCCATCTGCGCCATCATTTCCATCTCGCCGCCACGCGCCATGCGGAACAGCACGCCGCTGCCCGCGCCGACGATCTGGCCCGTCTCGACCTCGCGCGTCAGCACCAGTCCGGCGGCCGGGGCGACGATGTTGAGGCGGCCGTTGCGCGCCTGCGCTTCGGCATATTGCGCCTGCGCGACGCGGACGCGCGCGCTGGCCGCGTCGCGGGTCGCGCGCTTGCGGTCCATGTCGGCTTTCGAAATGAAGCCGCGCGACACCAGCGCGGCGGCGCGCGTGAGTTCGGCTTGCGCCAGGTCGGCATCGGCCTGCGCAACGCGGATCGAAGCGGCGAGGCTGGCCGCCTGCTGCGCCTGGACCGAGCGATCGATGATGGCGAGCGGCTGGCCGGCATTGACCCACTGACCGGGCTCGACAAGCACGCGCACGACCTGGCCGCCCTCGCCGGCAACCCCGACGGGCATTTCGCGGCGCGCCGCGATCGTGCCGTTGGTCGAAATCGTCGCTTCGACCGACTGCCGGCCGGGGATGACGACGGTGATGTTGGGAATGCTGGCCGCGTCGGCCCCGCCCGCAGCGCCCTCGCCACCCGCAGCGCCGCCCTTGCTCGAGCTGAAGGCGTACCATGTCGCGGCGAGCGCGAGTGCGATCAGCACCAGCGCGACGATCAGCCGCGTCCGGTTGCGACGTCCGTCCGTCTCTTCATAAAAGCTTTGCGTACCCGCGAGGCTGTCCATCACATCCACTTTCCGCTCGTAGTTCACGCCGAAAACCCTCCCTGCCTTGCGCGGCATCATGCTGCGGCAGGCGCAAGCACGCCTGTCCCCTCAACCCCGCACAACAGGATCAATCCACTGCGAGGTGTATTACCTAATTAAATCACCACTGGCAAGAGGCGAAACTTCGCCATCCCCCCTGCGCCCCGGATCATGGCTCATAGGCTTGTCTTCGTGCAATTTCCAGTGGTTACCGCCATGAAAAAGGGCGGCGCGCCTTGCGGCGGCCACCCTTTTCTTCCGGCCGGTCCGAACGACCGACCGTTATTGGCAGGCGGTCAGCGGACCCGGCCGCGCCGCACGAGATTGATGATCCCGAGCAGGATCACCGCGCCGAGAAACGCCGCGAGCAGAGTCATCGGATCCCACGGATTATCGCGCAGGCGACCGCCGCCAAGGAAGCTGCCGAAGAGCAAGCGGCCGAGAAAGGAACCGATGGCGCCAACGACAATGTTCAGAAAAATGCCCTGCTGGGCGTCGGTCTTCATCACAATGCTGGCCAGCCAGCCGATAACGCCGCCAATGACAACCGCAATAATGAAAGTAAGCATGAGATGACCCCCTACGATCGGTGATGCCGCCTGACATTGCAGGCGTCGCATTGGTAACCCAAATATTTGATATCGCCTAGCAGAATGGCGGCGGCGCGATCACGCCCGCCGCCACGCCGTTCAGCGGACGCTGCCGCGCCGTACCAGGTTGATGATACCGAGCAGCACCACCGCGCCGATGAAGGCCCACAGCAGCCCGATCGGGCTGAAGGTGTCGAGGCTTACGCCCATGCCGAAAAAGCTGCCGAGGAAATTGCCGAGGAACGCGCCAACGATCCCGACGACGACATTCAGGATAATGCCCTGCTGCGCGTCGGTGCGCATGACGATACTCGCCAGCCAGCCAATGATACCGCCGACGATCAACGTGATGATCAGACCCATGATTTTCCCTTCCCTGAACCGGCCGGGCGAGCGCCGATGCCCGGCGATCATGCGAACGTCCGGTCGCGCCCGGACATCGTTTCAACGACAATGAAAGAATGCGGGTCGGGAGCGAAAGGTTCCCGGCCGGCCCGCGTGGGCTCGGCCGGGAAAGTGGGATCGGTTCCTGATCGGGAACGTCTCCGGGTCGCAAGGCGCCACTAAGCAGCAGCGTTTGACGCTGATGTGACGAACGTCACAGGTGCAAAAATAAATGAGATGGGAATGCGGCCTGCGGCACGAGCGCGGCCATGATGCGGGACATTCCGGCGGCCGCGCATACGAAATGGGGGCCGACATCGCTGCCAACCCCCACTATCCGGCTTTGCCCCACGCACTCCGCCTCACTTCATCCCGGTCCGCTTCTCTTGCGATCAGCAGCCCGCAAAACGATGCGTTGCGGCGCACGCCGGAACAATCCGGCGACGGTTTGGTCGGCCCCCTTTCGGGGGCCGGCCGCACCTGGAAAGCCCTTCATCATCTCTTCTTGCGTCTGCCGAAGCAGTCGCTGTCCAAGCGATGGACTGCATTTCCTGTACCCGATCGGGTCCGTATCAACTCGTGGGAATCGCTACGTTCCGTGATCAGGCTATCGGTCGATTTCCTCGCCAATCCGTCCGTTCTCTTCTGGCTAGTCTTGCAACTACCCTTGATGTCCCGGTGGTCTGTCGTCTCTGTCGTCCGATGATTTGAAGCTGACATGAAGCTTTGGACCCGCCAACAAAAAATGCGCGAAAAGCCGCCATCGATCGCCTGCGATTGTGGATAAGTCCGGCATTAGCAACAAGCGGATTCGGTGCAGCATTTTTGTAACAGCAGTGCAGCATTTTCGGATTCAAAATTCGACCCGACTCGCGGGCACGATGGTCCGATCCAGGTCGATTTTCTCCGCGAGTCGCGACTCGGCATAAAAAAAGCGAGGCCCGCAGACCCCGCTCTCTTTTTCCTGTTGGACCGACGATCAGCCCTTCACGGTGACCTCGACCCGGCGCGCCGCCGAATTGTCGGTGCCGGTCGTCGTCGTCTCGGCCGGCTTTTCCAGCACGACCTTGTCGGCCGCGATGCCGAGCTTCTCGAGTGCCGCCTTGACGCTCTGCGCGCGGTTCTTCGACAGTTCGGCATTGGCCGCCGCATTGCCCGTCGGGTCGTTATAGCCCGACACCGCCAGCGTCGCGGCGGGGTTGCTGTCGAGATAGGCCTTCACCGACGAGGCCGCGGTCGTGAGATCATTCGACACGTCCGATTTGCCGGTGTCGAAATACACCGTCAGCATCGGCTTGCCCTCGCGATCCGCCGCGACGACGCCAGCGCCTTCGGGGATAGCGACTGCGGTTGCCGTTCCCGCCGTGCCCGCGGCGGGCGCGACGGTCTCGCTGATCGCCGCTTCGTCCGCGGCCGGGGCAACGGCCGCATCCTGTTTCGAACAATAGCGCAGCCCGAAGAAGAGCAGCGCCGCCAGAACCAGCGCCAGCAGAAGCCAGCCCAGCCAGCCCAGCCAGCCCATGCCGCCGCCCTTTTCGCTGTCACCGCTCGAATAGGTGGTCTGCGGGCTTGCCGCCGACGGCGCCGGAGCTGCGGGCGGGGC
>NZ_DATFFD010000245.1:0-20407 GCF_035250425.1 Sphingopyxis sp. | reverse complement strand
GCGGCGTTGAGCTGCGCCGGGCGCGCGCCGCCCTCGGCGATCGCGGCGCGGCAGAGCGCGGTCGCGGGGAAGCGGACCTCGTCGGGCGCCTCGAAATCGAGCCGCGCGATGGCGGCGAGGTCGAGCGGCGCGCATGGCGTCGCCATCCGCTGCGGCCAGGCGAGCGCGCTGCTGATCGGGATGCGCATGTCGGGCGAGCCGAGCTGCGCCAGCGTCGAGCAGTCGATATATTCGACGAGGCTGTGGATCACCGATTGCGGGTGGACGAGGATTTCGATGCGGTCGAGCCCGACGGGGAACAAATGGTGCGCCTCGATCAGTTCGAGCCCTTTGTTCATCATCGTCGCCGAATCGACGCTGATTTTCGCGCCCATCGACCAGTTCGGGTGCGCCACCGCCTGCGCCGGCGTGACGCGCGCCATGTCGTCGGCGCTCATCGTGCGGAACGGTCCGCCGCTGGCGGTCAGGATGATGCGGCGCACCTGGTCGATGCGTCCGCCCGCGAGGCACTGGAAGATCGCATTATGCTCGCTGTCGACGGGCAGGATCGTCGCGCCGGACGTGCGCGCCACCGCAGTCATCAGTTCGCCCGACGACACGAGGGCTTCCTTGTTGGCGAGCGCCACGTCGTACCCGGCCGCCAAGGCGGCCATGGTGGGTGCAAGGCCCGCGGTGCCGACGATGGCCGCCATGACGAGGTCCGTGGGTCGCTGCGCGGCTTCGACCAGCGCGTCGGCGCCCGCCGCCACTTCGATGCCAGTGCCGGCCAGCGCTTCGGCGAGTTCGGCATAGCGCGCTTCGTCGGCGATCACCGCGATGTCGGGGCGAAATTCGCGCGCGAGCTTCGCCAGCTCGGCAACGTCGCTGTTCGCGGTCAGCACGCCGATCTGCCACGCCTCGCCGTCGCGGCGCACCAGATCGAGGGTTGATTGCCCGACCGATCCCGTCGCACCGAACAGCGAGAGGCGGCGCTGCGTCATCTCAGCCCGCTGCCCGCACGGCGATCTGGCCGGCGAACGCGAGCGCGCCGAGGAGCAGCGCGACCGGCAGCACGCCGTCGACGCGGTCGAACAGGCCGCCGTGGCCGGGAATGAGCTTGCCCGAATCCTTGACCCCGGCGCGGCGCTTCATCCAGCTTTGCGCGAGGTCGCCGAGCTGCGCGAGCAGCCCCATGAACAGGCCGATCCACAGCGGGACGCCGACAATGCCCGCGCGGTCGCCGATGGTGGCGCTGGCGATCAGCGCCGCGACCACGCCGCCGATGAGCCCCGACCAGGTCTTCGACGGGCTGATTTTGGGCGCGAGCCTTGCGCCGCCAAAGGCGCGGCCGGCGAAATAGGCGCCGATGTCGGTCGCCCAGACCATGCCGAAGACCCACAGCGCCGCCGTCATGCCGAGCGTGTCGCGGATGAACCAGAGCCCCGCCATCGCGCCGAGAACGAGGATCGGGCCGAGCAGATTGAGGCCCGCCTTGGCGCCGCCACTGAGGGCCATCGCCTTCACCAGCTGGAACCATTCGACGAGGACCAAAGCGCCGCCAACGAGCAGCAGCAGGCCGAAAGCGAGGCCGCCGAACCACAGTGCGGTGCCCGCGATCGCGAACAGGACGATCGCCGACCCGATCCGCACCCACAGATCCGATTTACCCGCTGTCGCCATGCCCTAAAGTCCCCCGTAACGGCGGTCGCGCCGTGCAAATTGGTCGAGCGCTGCTTTGAGGTCGGCCGGTTTGAAATCGGGCCACAGCTTGTCGGTGAAATAGAGTTCGGCATAGGCCGACTGCCAGAGCAGGAAATTCGACAGCCGCACCTCGCCCGAGGTGCGGATGAGCAGGTCGAGCGGCGGCATGCCGGCAGTGTCGAGATGCGCCGCGATCGCCTCCTCGGTGATCGCGCCCTCGGCGGCGGCGGCGGTCGCGGCGCGGACCAGCTCGTCCTGCGCGCCATAGTTGAGCGCGACCGCGAGCGTCGTGCGCTTGTTGCCCGCGGTGCGTTCGAGCGCATTTTCGATCAGCGCGACGACATCGGGCGCGAGCGCGCGCCAGTTGCCGATCACCTTCAGCTTCACATCGTTCGCGGCGAATTCATCGAGGTCGGACAGGATGAAGCGTTTCATCAACCCCATCAGGTCGCTGACCTCTTCCTCGGGCCGCTTCCAGTTTTCCGAACTGAAGGCGTAGAGGGTCATCGCCTCGATCCCGAGGTCGCCCGCGGCGCGCACGATATTGCGCACCGCCTCGACCCCAGCGCGATGGCCGGCGACGCGGGGCAGCAGGCGCTTTTTCGCCCAGCGGCCATTGCCGTCCATGATGATGGCGACATGGCGTGCGCCGTGAGTGGAAACAGTCACCGAAAAAACCTCAAAATCCGTTCGCATCGAGCGAAGTCGAGATGCCCGTCGGCGTAGCGCAAGGTCGACGGGTGTCTCGACTTCGCTCGACACGAACGGTCGAGAGGACGGAATCACGCGTCACTAGCCCAGGATTTCCTTTTCCTTGGCGGTCGCGGCGGCGTCGAGTTCGGCGATCGTCGCGTCGGTCAGCTTCTGCACCTCGGTTTCGTGGCGCTTGCGCTCGTCCTCGCTGATTTCCTTCTTATTCTCGTCGGCCTTCAGATTGTCCATGCCGTCGCGGCGGACGTTGCGCACCGCGATGCGCGCCTTTTCGGCATATTGGCCGGCGAGCTTCGACAGTTCCTTGCGGCGCTCCTGCGTCATTTCGGGGATCGGCAGGCGCAGCATCTGGCCGTCGACGATCGGGTTGAGGCCGAGCCCCGCCGAGCGGATCGCCTTGTCGACCGGGCCGACGTTCGACTTGTCCCACACCTGCACCGACAGCATGCGCGGTTCGGGCGCGCTGACCGAGGCGACCTGGTTCAGCGGCATCTGGCTGCCATAGACCTCGACCGTCACCGGATCGAGCAGCGCGGTGTGCGCGCGGCCGGTGCGGAGGCCCGCAAGGTCGCTCTTCAGTGCCTCGACCGCGCCGTGCATGCGGCGTTCGAGGTCGGCCTTGTCATATTTCGCCATCGTCTTTTCCTCTTCTTATGCGTGGCCGGCGGCGTCGCTGACGACGGTGGAAACCCCCTCGCCCGCCAGCACGCGCGCCAGATTGCCGGGTTCGCGGATGTTGAACACGACGATCGGGATATGGTTGTCGCGGCACAGCGCCACCGCGCTCGCGTCCATCACCTTCAGATTGTCGGCGAGCACGCGGTCATAGCTCAGCGTGTCATAACGCACCGCGCTCGGGTCCTTCTTGGGATCAGCGTTATAGACGCCGTCGACGCTGGTGCCCTTGAGCAGCGCATCGCATTTCATTTCTGCGGCGCGGAGCGCGGCACCGCTGTCCGTCGTGAAATAAGGCGCGCCGACACCCGCGGCGAAGATCACGACGCGGCCCTTTTCCATATGGCGTTCGGCGCGGCGGCGGATCACCGGCTCGCACACCTTGTCCATTTCGATCGCCGACTGGACTCGCGTTTCGACGCCGAGCTGTTCGAGCGCATTCTGCATCGCGAGCGCGTTCATCACGGTGGCGAGCATGCCCATATAATCGGCCTGCGCGCGGTCCATGCCCTTGGCAGCGCCCGCCATGCCGCGAAAGATGTTGCCGCCGCCGATGACAAGGCAGATTTCGAGCCCGCGTTCCTTGGCTTCCTTGACCTCGGCCGCCATGCTCGCGACGGTTTCGGGGTCGATGCCGAAGGGGCTGGAGCCCATCAGCGCCTCGCCCGACAGTTTCAGCAAGATGCGTTTCATGCCGGGCAATGCCATCGTGTTGGGACCTCTAGTCAATCGATCAATATGCGAATGGCGCGCACCCTAGTCAGAGTACGCGCCATTGCCAAGCGGACTGCTGCCTCGATCGATGGCGTCCCCCCCACCCTTCGTCACCCCGGACTTGATCCGGGGTCCATCTGCCGTCGAGGGCTCGAATGGATGCCGGATCAAGTCCGGCATGACGAGAAATGGGGAACCGGCCTATGCCGAAACCCGCAGCCCAATCCTCTTTTTAGACGCCGGCTACCGCCGCGACTTCCGCCGCGAAATCGCTTTCTTCCTTCTCGATCCCTTCACCGAGCTGGAAGCGGACGAAGGCCTTGAGCGTCACGTCCGCGCCGACATCCTTGCCGGCGGCGGCGACGACTTCGGCGACCGGGGTCTTGCCGTCCATCACGAACAGCTGCGACAGCAGCGCGTTTTCCTTGCGGAACTTCGCGATCGCACCGTCGACCATCTTCGAGACGATGTCGGCGGGCTTGCCCGACTGGGCGGCCTTTTCCTCGGCGATCGCACGTTCGCGCGCGACGAGGTCGGCGTCGAGATCGTCGCCGTTCAGCGCCAGCGGGTTCGCGGCGGCGACGTGCATCGCGAGCTGCTTGCCGAGCGGTTCGAGAACGTCGGCACCCGCGGTCGATTCGAGCGCGACAAGCACGCCGATCTTGCCCATGCCGGGTGCGGCGGCGTTGTGGACATAGCCCGTGACGACGCCCGAGTTCACCGAGACGATGACGCTGCGGCGCAGCGACTGGTTTTCACCGATCGTCGCGATATTGCTGGTCAGCTTCTCGGCGACGGTTTCGCCGCCCGGATAGGCGGCAGCGCCGAGCGCTTCGATGTCCGAGATATTGCCGGCGAGCGCGACCTGCGTCACGTCGCGGACGAATTCCTGGAACTGCTCGTTCTTGCCGACGAAGTCGGTTTCGCTGTTCACTTCGACCATCGCGCCGCGATTGCCGTCGGTGGCGACGCCAACGAGGCCTTCGGCGGCAACGCGGCCGGCCTTCTTGGCGGCGGCGGCGAGGCCCTTGGTGCGCAGCCAGTCGATCGACGCTTCGATGTCACCGTTGTTTTCGGCGAGCGCCTTTTTGCAGTCCATCATGCCTGCGCCCGTGCGGTCGCGCAGTTCCTTGACGAGAGCGGCCGTAATTTCAGCCATGGAAAAATCCTTTCAAAAGGGCGAGCCCATCTGGCCCGCGGGACGCCCGCGCGCATGGCGGGGCGATAAGTCAAAGGGATGACAGGGACGGCGCGCGCCTGTTGCCGCGCCGCCCCGTCATGCCCGAGAGCGACTAGGCGTCGCTCTGACGTTCGGTTTCGGCGGCAGCTGCGGCCGGGACCTGTTCGTCTTCAGTCACCGGAGCGGCAATTTCTTCAGCAACCGGAGCGGCCGCTTCTTCGGTCAGCACGGCTTCGGCGGCGGGCTCGACAGCGGCGCCGAGATCTTCGCCGCGGTTCGCGCGGGCCTGCTGGCCGCCACGGGTCGCCGCCTGGGCGACCGCATCGCAATAGAGGCGGATGGCGCGCGCGGCGTCATCGTTCGCCGGAACCGGGAAGGCGATGCCGTCGGGCGAGACGTTCGAATCGAGGATCGCGACGACGGGGATGCCAAGGACGTTGGCTTCCTTGATCGCCAGCTCTTCCTTGTTCGCGTCGATCACGAACATCACGTCGGGAATGCCGCCCATGTCGCGGATGCCGCCAAGCGACATTTCGAGCTTGTCGCGCTCGCGCGTCTTGTTGAGCACTTCCTTCTTGGTGAGGCCCGAGGTGTCGCCCGAGAGCTGCTCTTCGAGCGTCTTGAGACGCTTGATCGAACCCGAGATCGTCTTCCAGTTGGTGAGCATGCCGCCCAGCCAGCGGTGGTTGACGAAGTGCTGACCCGAAGCGCGCGCGGCGTCGGCGATCGGACCCTGCGCCTGGCGCTTGGTGCCGACGAACAGGA
Organism: Sphingopyxis sp.; assembly: GCF_035250425.1. GTDB lineage: Bacteria > Pseudomonadota > Alphaproteobacteria > Sphingomonadales > Sphingomonadaceae > Sphingopyxis. The sequence continues at coordinate 14,682 of NZ_DATFFD010000245.1, read as the reverse complement.
CCTTGCCGCCGGCGGCCGAGGTCGAGGCGATGAAGTCGAGTGCGCGCGCAAAGAGCGGCACGGTCTGCGACAGGTCGAGAATGTGGATGCCGTTGCGCGCGCCGAAGATGTACGGCTTCATGCGCGGGTTCCAACGGTGGGTCTGGTGGCCGAAGTGGGCGCCAGCTTCGATAAGATTCTGCATCGTGACGACAGGTGCCGCCATAGTCTTTCTCCTTCCGGTTGGTCCTCTGGAAAGCAAGAACCGAAGGCCCGCAAGCGGACGATCCGGCACCGGTTTATGTGCGCCTTCCATGTGGAATGGGCGGGCCGTTAGCCGCCTTGGCCGCCAAAAGCAAGGGGCGTGCGCGCCTTTTCGCGTTCAATGGAGGCGCAATGGAGGATGGGCTCCAGACTCAACTCGGCGACAAAGTGACTCCGTTCGTCGCAAAAGCGTTGAGAACAAAACGGGAACATGGAACAAAAAGTTCAACGAAACCGCCGCTGGTCAACAAAGGTTTCGCACATAGACGCCGAAAGGACAAGATCATGGTTCAGGTCGCAGCCGCTCTCCTCTTCGCCCTCGCCGCCGGGCTCGGCGTCACGGTGATCCTGGCCATGCTCAAGAATAACGAGAATGCGATTCTCTCGGCGCTGCTCGGCGAAGGCGCCTTCCCGGCCGCAACCGCACCGCAGTCGGGTCCGCTTCCGCAGAAGATGACGCTGCGCCGCTCGCCGGCGCGCCGCGATGCCCCGCGCCCGATCCGCGCCGCAGCGCGCATGCAGCCGGCGCTCAGCCGCGCCGCTTGATCTTCGCGTAGCTAACAAGCCCGAAGGGCAGCATCACCATATAGAGCGCGCACACTGCGAGCAACGTCTGCCAGGGCGCGGTGACGAGCGCGGCGCCGAGCAGGCCCACCCCCGCCAGTGCGAACAGGCGCCACGACCGGCGAAGCCGGATCGACGACCAGCTGTAGGTCGGGATCGCCGAGATCATCAGCATCGCGATGGCGAGCGCCCAGGGCATTACGACATACCATTCGCGGAACAGGTCGTTCCCGGTCACCAGCCACAGATAGACGGGTACGAACGACAGTCCGGCACCCGCGGGCGCCGGAATGCCGGTCATGAAGCCCGCCGATTTGTGCGGCTGGAAATCGGCATCCATACGCGAATTGAAACGCGCGAGGCGCAGCGCGCAGCACACCGCGAGCGCCAGCGCCGCGGTCCAGCCGAATTTGGGGGCGTCGGCAAGCGACCAGAGGAAGAGGATCATCGCCGGCGCGACACCGAAAGCGATCACGTCGGACAGCGAATCCAGTTCGGCGCCAAACTTGCTCTGCGCGCGCAGCAGCCGCGCGATACGCCCGTCCATGCCGTCGAGCACCCCGGCGACGATGATCATCGTCACCGCCGCGGTCCATTCGCCGCCGATCGCAAAGCGCACGCCGGTCAGCCCCGAACAGAGCGCGAGGATGGTGATCGCATTGGGCGCGAAGGCGCGCAGGCTGACCCCGGCGATGCGGCGCCCCGCGGCGTCGGGAACGACCTGCTCGTCCTCGGTCATTTATTGACCGATCCCGTCGATCGTCTCGGCGGTGCCGATCCGCGCAACGACCGTCTCGCCGGCGAGCGTGCGCTGGCCGAGCAAGACCTGCGGCGTCGTTCCCGCGGGCAGATAGACGTCGACGCGGCTGCCGAAGCGGATCAGCCCGACGCGCTGGCCGGTGGTGAGTTCATTGCCCATCGTCACGAACGGCATGATACGCCGCGCGACAAGGCCGGCGATCTGGGTGAAGCCGACGCGCACGCCATCGGCGCGCTCGACGACGAAATGCTGGCGTTCATTCTCTTCGCTCGCCTTGTCGAGATCGGCGTTCACGAACTTGCCGGGAATATAGACGAGCTTGCGCAGCGTCCCTGCGACGGGGGTGCGGTTGATATGGACGTCGAAGACGCTCATGAAAATCGACACGCGCAGCATCGGCGCGGCGCCCAGCCCGTCGGGGCCGGAGATTTCGGGCGGCGGCGGCACTTCGGCGATCTGGGTGACGAGCCCGTCGGCGGGCGCGATGATGACATCACTCCCCGCCGGGGTCACGCGCACCGGGTCGCGAAAGAAGGCGCCGACCCACAAGGTCACGCCCAGCATCAGCCAGCCGAGGATTTCCCATCCGAGCAGCCAGAAACAGAGGGTCACGATACCGGCGATCAAAAGGAACTTGCGGCCTTCGGGATGGATCGACGGCCAGTGCCATTTGATACCGCCGCCGGGGCGGTTCGAGGATATGATATTGGACATGGCCTGTCTTCTAGGGGGCGCTCCAACACCTGACAATGAATAAGGTATTGGGCTGGTTCCGCGCATTACCGTCGCCCCTTCGAAGACGGGGCGACGATCGGCCAATTAAATAGGGACTGTCCCTATTTAATTGGCCGCCGGCTTTTCACGCCGGGCGTTCCCACCGCGGCGGTTGATCAATCGCCCCGCTTTGCCTAAGGCCCGCTGCAACTCCGACTCCCCAAGGAAAAAGGCTGAACGCATGGGCAAGATCAAGGTAGCCAACCCGGTCGTCGAACTCGACGGCGACGAAATGACCCGGATCATCTGGCAGTGGATCCGCGAGCGGCTGATCCTCCCCTATCTCGACATCGACCTTCATTATTACGACCTCGGCATCGAGGAACGCGACCGCACCGACGACAAGATCACCGTCGAGGCCGCGAATGCGATCAAGAAACATGGCGTCGGCGTGAAGTGCGCGACGATCACCCCCGACGAAGCGCGCGTCGAGGAATTCGGCCTGAAAAAGATGTGGAAGTCGCCGAACGGCACGATCCGCAACATCCTCGGCGGCGTCGTCTTCCGCGAACCGATCGTGATGAAGAACGTCCCCCGCCTCGTCCCCGGCTGGACCGACCCGATCGTCGTCGGCCGCCACGCGTTCGGCGACCAATATAAGGCGACCGACTTCCGCGTCCCCGGCCCCGGCAAGCTGCGCCTGGTGTTCGAAGGCGAGGACGGCACGCTGATCGACGAGGAAGTGTTCCAGTTCCCGTCGTCGGGCGTCGCGATGGGCATGTACAATCTCGACGATTCGATCCGCGACTTCGCGCGCGCCAGCCTGAACTATGGCCTCGCGCGCCAGTGGCCCGTGTATCTGTCGACCAAGAACACGATCCTGAAAGCCTATGACGGCCGCTTCAAGGACCTGTTCGAGGAAGTGTTCAACGCCGAATTCAAGGCGAAGTTCGACGAGATCGGCATCGTTTACGAACATCGCCTGATCGACGACATGGTCGCCTCGGCGCTGAAATGGTCGGGCAAGTTCGTCTGGGCCTGCAAGAATTACGACGGCGACGTCCAGTCGGACACCGTCGCGCAGGGCTTCGGCTCGCTCGGCCTGATGACCAGCGTGCTGATGACCCCCGACGGCCAGACCGTCGAATCCGAAGCCGCGCACGGCACCGTCACGCGCCACTATCGCATGCACCAGCAGGGCAAGGCGACCTCGACCAACCCGATCGCGTCGATCTTCGCGTGGACCGGCGGGCTCAAGCACCGCGGCAAGCTCGACGGCAATGCCGAGCTGATCAAGTTCGCCGACGACCTCGAAAAGGTCTGCGTCGCGACGGTCGAAGGCGGCAAGATGACCAAGGATCTGGCGCTGCTGATCGGTCCCGACCAGAACTGGCTGACCACCGAAGGTTTCTTCGAGGCGATCGTCGAAAATCTCGAAAAGAAGATGGGCGCCTGACGTTCCATACCCTTCCCCCTTGATGGGGGAAGGATACGCAGCCTTATCGCGAAGCGATTAGGCGGAGTTGGATGGGGGTGATGGTGCGTCTTGGCACCGCCGTTTCAGACCGAGATCACACCCCCACCGCTGCGACTAGCCAGCAAGCTGGCAAGTCTCGCTGCCTCCCCCATCAAGGGGGAGGATTAGGGCTGGTGAGCGACGATAACCACCTAGCCAATCGGGGCCGGCCTGCATAAGGTCGGCCCTTATGGTATCGGAAACAGAAACCTCCGCCATCGGCAACGCGCTGGTGGTCCTCGGCGCCGCGGGCATCGTGATCCCGGCGTTCGCGCGGTTCCGCCTGCCCCCCGTGATCGGCTTCATCCTCGTCGGCCTGCTCGCCGGGCCATCGGGGCTCGGCGAGCTCGCGGCCGATTATCCATGGCTGAAACACATCACGATCCGATCGACCGAGGACATTGCGCTCTTCGCCGAATTCGGCATCATCCTGCTCCTCTTCTCGATCGGGCTCGAGCTGTCGTTCCGCCGCCTGTGGCAATTGCGCAAACTGGTGTTCGGCATCGGCGCCGCCGAGCTGCTGCTCGGCGGGCTGATCCTCGGCGGCGCTTTATGGCTCATCGGTGGCTATTCGACCCCCGCCGCCTTTGGGCTCGGCATCGCGCTCGCACTCTCCTCGACCGCGCTGGTGCTCCCGATCGCGGGGACCAAATCGGCGGTCGGCCGCGCCTCCTTCTCGATGCTGTTGTTCGAGGATCTGGCGATCGTCCCGATCATCTTCATCCTCGGCGCGCTGGCACCCAGCGCCACGGGCGACAATGCCGAACTGCTGCTCACCACGCTGTGGCAAGGCGCCGTGGTCGTCGCGGCGCTCGCGATCGGCGGCTGGTTCCTGCTCCCGCGCATCTTCGCACAGGCCGCGCGCGCGAAGGATCCTGAACTCTTCCTCGCCGCCAGCCTGCTCGTCGTCATCGTCGCCGCGCTCGCGACCGCAGCGGTCGGGCTGTCGCCCATCGTCGGCGCCTTGCTCGCCGGCCTGATGATCGCCGAGACCGAATATCACAACGAGGTCGAGGCGATCACCGCGCCGTTCAAGGGGCTCGCGCTCGGGGTGTTCCTGATCAGCGTCGGCATGGGGCTCAATCTCAAGACAATCGCCGAGCAATGGCCGCAGCTGGTCATTGCGGTCGTCGGCGTCGTCGTGATCAAGGCGCTCGTCACCGCGGCGCTGCTGCGCTTTTCGAACGTCGCGCGGCGCGGGACAGCGGCCGAGGTCGGGCTGCTCATGTCGAGCCCGTCCGAAACGACCCTCATCGTGCTCGCGACGGCGTTGCAGGCGCAGCTCATCAGCCGCGACACCGCCGAATTCTGGCAGCTGGTGACCGCGATCGGCCTCACCATCACGCCGCTACTCGCGCGTATTGGTCACGACATCTCGCGGCGGATCGAGATGCGCAGCGAAGGCGAGAAGCCCGACGAGACCCCCGAGGGCCGGACGGTCGTCGTCGGTTTCGGTCGCGTCGGGCATACCGTTGCCGAACTGCTGCGCGAACATGGCAGACCCTATATCGCGGTCGACGCCGATATCGACACGGTCGCCGCCGCACGGCGCGACGGCTTCATCGTCCGCTTCGCCGACGTCGCCCGCCCGGGCAGCCTCGACAAGCTGGGGGTCGAAACCGCCAACGCCATCGTCCTCACCATGGACGACCCGGTGCAGCAGCTTCGAATGACGCGCCAGCTTCGCCAGAAATATCCCGACTTGCCGATCATCAGCCGCGCGCGCGACGCCGACCATGCCGCCACCCTCTATCAGGCAGGGGCGAGCGACGCGGTGCCCGAGACGCTGGAAAGTTCGCTGCAGCTCGCCGAGGCGGTGCTCATCGACCTCGGCGTCGCGATGGGGCCGGTGATCGCGTCGATCCACGACGTGCGCGCCAAGATGCGCCACGACATCATGACCAAGGGCCAGCTGGAACGCGAGCCACGTATCCGCAAGACCCGCCGCCCCATCGAGAGCAGCAAGAAGGCTTAGGGTTCTAACCCTAGCGCCCGCCCGCCGCGGGTGCCGGAGCCGGCGCCGCACCCAGGGCCGATGCATCGGCCAGCGTCATCCCCTTGGGCAGGATCGCCAGCGACCATTGGCGCGCGGGCGTCAGATATTGCCGCGCCAGCCGCTGAACATCCGCCGCGGTGACCGCCGAAATATCGTCCTGGATCGACAGCGCCGCCGCGGTGACGCGGGGGTCGCGCGTCGCGCCTTCGAGCAGGAACATCCAATAGACATTGCCCGTCGACGCGCGCGCGACCTGTTCGCGGATCGGCCCGGCGTTGCGCGCCAGTTCGTCCGCGGTGATCGGCTTTGCGACCAGGTCGGCGGCGATGTCGCGGGCGATGCCGTAAAAGCGGTCGAGATCCTTCGGCGCGAGGAGGCTGCCGACGAGCAGATAGCCGCCGGTGTCGAAGCCCGTCGGCCAGTGGCTGTCGACCACCGGGCCATAGCTGGCCCCCTGTTCGGCGCGGAGGCGGTCGAACAGGCGGTCGTTGAAGATCGCCGCGAGCACCTCGAGCCCGCGCGCATCGCGCGGGCTGGCAAGGCCGCCGCCGGTCGGCCAGGCGGTCATCGCCGCCGCCTGTCCCTGCTCGCCGCGGTGATAGGCGATCTCGGGCACGGTGACATGCTTGGCGAAGTCGACGCGCTGGCCAGCCGGCGGCGCGAGGGTCTGACGCGGCGGCAGCGCGCCGAGCGTCTCGGCGAGGATCTTCTTGTAGTCGACCGTTTCGAGGTCGCCGAAAATCTGCACCTCGATCGGCCCGCTGGCCAGACGCGGTTCCCAGAAGGCGCGGAAGGCGGCGGGGGTCAGCGCCTCGATCTGCGCCTTGTCGGGCGCCGCCCAGCGCGCGTCATTGTTGGTCAGCCAGCCGCGCAAATTGCGGTCGAGCACCGCGTTGGGGGTCGCGTCGTTGAGATCATATCCGGTGAGGAAACCGATGCGCAGCCGTTCGACCGGCGCCGGATCCCAGCGCGGTTGGGCGAGCTTGCCGGCGATCAGCCGCATCTGGTCGGCAAGGTCGGCGGGCCGGCTTTCGGCCGACAGTTCGAACGCATCGTCGTCGATCGCGAAATTCATCTGGATCTGCCGGCCGTTGGTCAGCTGATCGATCTCGTTTTGCCCCCATGGGCCGATCCCGCTGGCGACAAGCGCATAATCGCCGGTCCAGAGCAGGTTCGGCGCGTCGGCGGCAACGCTGCGGTTGCCGGTGCCGAAGCGCACATTGACGCGCACCTTGCCCGGCTCGACCTTGTTGTTCGACACCAGCGCGGTCACGCCATTGGCAAATTCGATCCGCTCGGCGCGCAGACCGAGGAGAGGGCTGGTCGCGGCGATCGTGCCCGGCTGGCCGACGACCGGAAGCTGCTTGAAATCGGCCTTCACCGTCGCGAGCCGGTCGTCGCGCGCGGTCACCGGCGCCTTCAGCGCGGCAAGCACCGCCGCGTCGCCGCCCGCCGCCGTCGGCGTGGTCAGCACGACGCGGGTCACCGGCGCGGCGAAGATCGCCTTGCTGATCTCGAGCATCACCTTCGGCGTCGCGGAGGCGCGGATCGCCTTGAACATGTCGACCTGCCCCTGCGGACTGGTCACCGTTTCGTTGATGTCGACCGCCCGGACCATGTCGTCGGCGAGCCGTGCGCCGGGCTCGTTGCGCGCATTTTCCAGTTCCTTGGCGAGGAAGGCCTGGATCTCGTTGGCCTCGCGGTCGATGTCGGCCTGCGACGGCGGGTTTTTCACCGCGTCGGCGATCACGCCGCGCACGTCGGCGAGCGCGGCTTTCCAGTCGCTCAAGGGAACGATCGACGCCATCGTCACATCGGCGCTGCGGCTGACATATTGCTGCTCGACCGTCGCGACCAGATAGCTGCCGCCGGTGCGCGCGCGGTTTTCCAGCCGGCGGTTGACCAGCGCCTGCGCGATGAATTCGAGATAGAGCCGCCGTGTATTTTCCACCGTGTCGACGCGCTTTTTCCACGGGCGCACCATCGCGAGCGTCAGCGCGAGCGGCTGGTTCGCCTCGACGATCTCGCGCGCTGCGGGTTCCTTGGGATCGGGCTTGCCGAAATCGGGATTGGCGGGGTTCGGGCCGTCGGCTTTCCAGTCGCCATAATATTTCGCCACCAGCCCGGCGAGCACCGCGGGATCGGCGTCGCCGACGATGACCACGACCGCGCGGTCGGGGCGATACCAGCGATTGTGGAAGGCGGCGACCGAGGTCGCGTTCGCCTTGCCCAGCGACGCGGTGGTGCCGATCGGCGAGCGGTCGCCGAGCAATTGCCCCGCGAACAGATGCGCATTGGTCGCGTCGGCGATCCGCTTTTGCGGGCCGTCGGCTTCGCGAAGCTCGGACATCACGACGCCGCGCTCGGCGGCGACCGCGAGTTCGGAGATGCGCGGTTCGCGGACCATGCCCGACAGCAATTTCATGCTTTCGTCGAGATTGGCGGGCGTGATGCTCGGCAGGTCGAGCTGATAGACTGTCTGCGTCGGGGTCGTCTGGGCGTTCGAATCGCTGCCGAAGGTGACGCCGAACCGCTGCCAGATGCGCTTGGCTTCGCCGTCGGGAATATGCTCCGATCCGCGGAAGGTCAGATGTTCGAGCAAATGGGCGTAACCGCGCTCCTCATTGGTTTCGAACATCGAACCGACGTCCATGCGGACGCGGATCGACACCTGCCCCGGGGGCACGCCGTTGTTGCGGACGGCATAGCGCACGCCGTTGGGAAGAACCCCGAACTGCCACGCCGTATCGCGCGGAATGTCGCTGCCGACATAGAGCCAGTCACCACTTTTCGCCGGGGCACCGGCGGTTTTCGCCGCCGTCCCCTGGGCGCCGACGGACGGTCCCGTCAGCAGCAACGCAGCAGCGGCGCCGGCAAGGAGAAGCGATCGAGTCAAACGAAGCGGCGCGCGCCGGGAGAAAGTGAACATTGGCCCATCTTATCGCCTTCGAACCTTGCTGGCCACTGAACTGTCATGCGGCTTGTCCTGCGGACGCCATCGGCTTAGCCAGAAGCCATGACCGAAGACCCCGCCCCCCTCGCCGCTTTGATCCAGATGACCAGCGGCATCGACCCCGCCGTCAATCTGGCGACGATCGACCGCGCGATGGGCGAAGCCGCGGCGCACGGTGCCGCGATGGCCTTTCTTCCCGAAATGTCGCTGCTGCTCGACCGTGACCGCGCGCGATCGGGCGCGCATATGGCCCGCGAAGCCGACAGCCCTTGGCCCGCGGCGTTGCAGGCGATCGCGCAAAAGCACGGGATATGGCTGCATTCGGGATCGATGCCGCTCCTCGCCGACGATGGCGAACGCCGCGTCAACCGCGCCCATGTCATCGCCGCCGACGGCAGCATCCGTGCGCGCTATGACAAGATCCACATGTTCGATGTCACGCTGCCCTCAGGCGAAAACTGGCAGGAATCGGCCGCCTATGCCGGCGGCGACGCCGTGACGGTCGTCGATACGCCGCTGGGACAGTTGGGACTCAGCATCTGTTACGACCTGCGCTTCCCCGAACTTTACCGCGCGCTGGTCAATCGCGGCGCGACGGTGATCGCTATACCCGCCGCCTTCACCGTATCGACGGGCGAGGCGCATTGGTATGTCCTGATGCGCGCGCGGGCGATCGAAACGGGCTGTCATGTCGTGGCGGCGGCGCAAGGCGGCGCGCATGAAGACGGCCGGCAGACTTTTGGCCACAGCCTTGCCGTCGATCCCTGGGGTGTCGTTCTGGCCGATGCTGCGATGCCGGGAGATGCGCACTCCGGGGGTTATGCGCTGACGCTCGCCCCCATCGACGCGGCCGCGGCTGAGCGCGCCCGTCAGGCGATCCCGCTCGCGCGATCGCGGACGAACCGGACCATCGCACTCTGACCCTGTATCGCCACGCCGCGGCGACGCGTGCGCGCATCAACACCCGGAACGAACAAAGGGCCCCGAGCGAAGCTCGGAGCCCTTTGCGAAACTCTGGTTAGCCAGATCAGCCCGGGCTGGTCGGCTCGTCGTCGTCGTTGTCCGACGCGATGATGATGCCGCCAACGACAGCAACGAGAGCGAGGACAGCGATGATCCAGCTCGTGCTGCCTTCGAGTTCGCTCTGGCCGTCAACGGCCGAAGCTGCGCGTGCTGCGGGAGCAGCCGACGCGGCAACCGGTGCCGCAATCATCGAGGTAGCTGCGAGAGAGATCGCGGCTTTCTTAAGCAGGTTCATCATTTTCTCCGTCCACTGGATTACTCTTGTCGAATCACACCAGAGATTTCTCCCCGGTCTGCTTCTGCAGCGCCGTCTTAGGCACGACGTTCAGCAATTGCAACGACGTTTTGCCCTAGCCCGCCAAATGTTAGTAAATAATAAATAGGGAAAAAGTTGTTGCAAAGAACGCAGCTTACCCGCGCCGCACGCGCTCGAAGGATTCGCTGGTGACGGGATAGCCAAGATGCCCCGGGATGCAGAGATAGCTCTGCCCTTCCCGTTCCTCGATCCAGGGGGTTACCAGCTCCACCGGAAACTGGCTTGAATGCTGGGAAAATCCTGCAAAATCCGACGATTGAGCAAGACGCTCCAGGTTACGGCGGGTTGGAAAAATTACCGACACGTCGCCGCGGTCGGCCATCGCCAGCGTGTCCTTTGCGCTCGCCCAGAAAATATGGCTGTGCTCGGCCTCTTCGACCGTCAGTTCATGGCTGTGCGGCGGCGCTGCAACGACATAGAATCGTGTGTCGAACGTCCGCGCTTCTTTGAAATTGGGGCACCACCGCGCGAAAGGGACGAAGGATTCCAGCGTGATTCGGTCGCCGCGCGCCGCCAATATGTCCGAAAGCGGCGTTCCGGCCAGCAACGCCTGCCGCACCTCGGCCACATCGCTTTCGGCCAGCGCCGGCCAACCCACCGCGAGGCCCGTTTCCTCCAGCGTCTCGCGCAGCGCCGCGACCCGCGCCGCGCCGTCGGCCTCGTCGATGCCCGGCCCGTAAAGACGCGCCACCCGGTAATCGTCGGGATCGACGCGGCCGCCAGGAAACACGACCGCCCCGGCGGCGAAGGCCATGGTGACCGACCGCTTGACCATCAATATCTCGTCCGCGCCGCCGTCGTCCGCCGGCCGCATGATGACCAGCGTCGCGGCGGGAATGGCACCGTCGGGTAAGGTCTCTGACGATGGCGTCGTGGGAGTATCGATCATGAGGAAAGCGATAACCGTGCCGCACCCCCTTGTCATCCCGGCTTGTCATCCCGGCATTGCGGCGGCGCGCGGACGGGTGCAAGATGGCGCAGGGCCAAGGGATCCGGGACGGGGAGCACGGCATTGGGAATCGTCGAGATTTTGGGCGTCGCGGGCAGCCTCAGCCTCCTTGCCGGCTGGCGGCTCTACCTCACCATATTGGCGACCGGCACCGCAATGCATTTCGGCTGGCTGCCCTTGCCCGAACATCTCGCCGCCTTGCAGGTGCTCGCCAATCCCTGGGTGCTCGGCGTTGCCGCGATCGGCACCATCGCCGAGTTTCTCGCCGACAAGATCGCCTGGGTCGATTCCATCTGGGACACGGTCCACAGCATCGTCCGCCCGCTCGGCGGCGCGCTGCTCGCGCTCGCGCTCGTCGATTCGTCGGACCCGGCGTGGCAGGTGATCGCCTTCCTGCTGGGCGGCGGCGGCGCCTTGCTGAGCCACGGCGCCAAGGCGACGACGCGCGCGGTCGTCAACGTCAGCCCCGAACCCTTCAGCAACGCCGTGGTCTCGACCGGCGAGGATGTCGCGACGGGCGGCCTGCTGGCGCTCGCCATCGCCTATCCGCCGGTGGCAATCGTCATCGCGATCCTGCTCGCGGTCGCCGCGGTCATCGTCATCATCGCGCTGCGCCGGCTGCTGCGCAATATCAAGGCGACATTGAAGCGGGCATTGGGCGACGAACCGCCGGCGGCGGGCGAATTGCCGCCCGCCTAGATTCCGACCCTGGACCGTTAGAAAAACGGGCTGAAACGATGGCCCGTTAACAATTGCATAACCATCGCTGCATAGGCTATTCCACGGAAACAGCGCAATTTTTCTCGGCAATTCGACGAGGGAAAAGGGACCAGGCTGCGCCCATATAATAAGGGGAAAGCCATGCCTGCCTCGACCGCATCTAATATCTTTGGTTTCGCCTTCCGCCGGCCGCCGCGAACCCTTTCCCGGACAAGTCGTCTTCTGTCCCGAACAGCCCTTGTTTCCGGAACTATTCTGTTCTCATCCAGCCCCGTCCAGGCAGCCTGTACGACAGTAGGCAGCGTAACCACCTGCGATACGGCCGCTCCCAATCCCTGGACGGCCCGAGTTGGCGAGGGCAATACTTCAGCGGGAGACAATCGCACCGTCGAAGTCCTGGGCGGCAGCGAAATCTCCACCGGCAACGACAACGCGATCAGCCTGCGCGACAATGCCAATATCACGATTCAAAGCGGTGCGACCGTCCGCAATGCTGCCACCACCTCCAACGGGCAGTTCGGCACGGGCGGCAACACGATCGAAATCCGCAACAACGGAACGATAACGATCGCGCCGACCGGGCAGCTTCTTGCCACCGGAACCCAGGCACAGGCCGAGGCGGTGAATTTCCAGGGCGCCGGCAATATGATCATCAACAACGGCACCATCGACGCCGACAGGGCCGTCGCCATCTGGTCGCAGAATACAAGCGGGCTGAACACCGTCGTCAACAACGCGACCGGTATCATCGAGGCCGGCAACGGCACGACGAGCACCGTGATCGGCGGCTCCGGCAACGGCGCTCTCGATTTCACCAACAGGGGCATTGTCAGGGGAAGCATCAGCCTCGCGGGCGGCGACGACATCCTGCGGCTCTTCACCGGCTCGACGGTAACCGGCAGTTTCAGCGGCGGTGCGGGCAACGACCAGATTTTCCTGAGCGGCGTCGGGCAATCGACCCTGCCCGGCAATTTCGTGGGCTTTGAATCGCTCGTCAAGAACGAGACCGGCACCTGGACGCTGACCGGCACGATCACCGGTGTTACGGTCTCCGACGTCCAGGAGGGCACATTGGTGCTCACCGGCGACAATACCAATTATACGGGTCAGGTTCTGGTCCGGACCGCCGGTACGCTGGAGGCGCGCGCACAGAGCCTGCCGCCGACGGTCACGAACGACGGGCTCGTGCGGTTCGCGCAGCCCGATGGCGGAACCTATGCGGGGGCGATTACCGGCAGCGGCGCGATCGAAAAGACCGGGGCCGGCACACTGACGCTCAGCGGCGCGACCAATATAGCGGGCAGCACCGAGCTGGATGAAGGATCGCTGATCCTGGCCAGCGGCGGGACGCTCGCCACCTCCGGCGTCGCCATGGGCGCTGCGACGACGCTGCAAATAGACGGGTCTCTTACGGGCGCAGGCGGCGCTCCGGCGAACATCACCGGGGGCGCCGGCGCCCAGACGCTGATCATAAACGCGGTCTACACAGGCGACGCCAGCCTGGGCGACGGCAATGATGTGCTCGACATTGCCGGCACCGTGAACGGCAACCTCGATCAAGGTGACGGAAACGACAGTGCCACCATACGCGCCGGTGGCATCGTCCAGGGCGGCCAGTTCGTGCAGGGGCTCGGCAACGACACACTCAATGTCTTCGGAAACGTGCTGGGCCTCGTCGATCAGGGCGCCGGCGACGATTGCCTGACGGTGGAGACTGGCGGCCAGGTTTCCGGCGTCTCGCAGGGAGCCGGTAATGATTGCGTCGTCGTCAATGGCGGCGCCATCAACGGCGCCGTCAGCCAGGGCGACGGGACCGACACATTCACCATCAGCGCCGGCACGGTCACCGGCAACGTGCAACAGGGAAGCGGCATCGACGACTTCCGGATGACCGGGGGCGAGATCACCTCGCTGAATCAAGGCGATGGCCTCGATACCTTCTTCATGTCGGGCGGTCGCATCGTCGATTTCTTCGATGACGGCGACAAGGCCGTCATGACCGGCGGCCGCATCGGGCGCGTCAACATGAAGCTCGACGACAATATCTTCGACATGTCGGGCGGCACGATCGACCGCAATCTCGTCACCGGCTTCGGCAACGACACGATCATCCTGTCGGGCGGCACGATCGGCGGCAATATCAGCGTATCGGGCGGCACCGACAGCGTGACGATCACCGGCGGGTCGGTCGGCGGCGACGTGCTGATGAGCTTCGGCACCGACAGCTTCGTCTGGGACGGCGGCGGGGTGGTGCACGGCACGGTCGATATGGGCGGCGACAATGACAGCGCACGCCTCGCCAATCTGACCAACGCCAACCTCGGCCGGTCGCCGCGGATCACCGGCGGCGCCGGCACCGACGCGCTGGTTTTCGACAATGTGACGACGGGCGGTATCGCGCGGTTCGATAGTTGGGAAACGATCAACGCGACGAACGATAGCGAACTGACCTTCGACGGTTTTCTGACCCTCGGCGACGCCGGGACCGGCACCGGCAGTTTTACGCTCGACGCGTCGAGCTCCATTTTCGGCGGTGGTTTCCAGGGCGGAATTACCGCCTTCACCGCGGGCCAGCGCGCGACGCTGACCAATGCTGGGCGGATCGACCTGACCAACGGCGGCAACACGCCGGGCGACAGCTTCACCGTGCGCGGCGACTATATCGGCGACAATGGCCTGCTGCTCGTCGACACCGTGCTCGGCGACGACGCGTCGCTATCCGACAAGCTGGTGATCGACGCCGGTGCCGCGTCGGGGACGACGGGGATCACCGTGCTCAACGCCGGCGGCGCCGGCGCGGTGACGACGCAGAATGGCATCCTTATCGTCGATGCGATCAATGGCGCCACCACCGCGAGCGGCGCCTTTGCGCTCAACGATCGCGTCGCGGCCGGCGCCTATGAATATTTCCTGTTCCGCGGCGGCACG
>NZ_DATFFD010000244.1:0-3568 GCF_035250425.1 Sphingopyxis sp. | reverse complement strand
CACCGACTGCCACGGCGGCGACGCTGCGCAGCGCGGCACCCCCAGCCTCGGCTACCAGCATCCGACGAACAAGGCGGTGATGAAGCTCGCGCATCCGCAGCCGACACTGCCCGGCGCGTGGCACGACAGCTCAGCGAATCCCGAGCGCAGCTATACTTTGCTCAACAAGGAATCGCCCGAATTCATCCGCTTCGTGAACCCCAGCGACTATCGCGTCGCGCGCGAGGCGTGCGGTTCGTGCCACCTCGAGGTGATCGAGGCGACCGAGCGATCGATGATGTCGACCGGGGCGATGCTGTGGGGCGGCGCGGCGTATAACAATGGCATCGTCCCCTATAAAAATTATATCTTCGGCGAGGCCTATACGCGCAAAGGCGAACCCGCGTGCATCCTGTCGCCCTCGTCGCGGCTGACCGCCGAGGAATATAAGGAAGCGTGCAAGCCGGGCTTCGGTTTCGACAAGATATTGACCGATGCCGAGAAAAAGCGTGGCGCGCTCGCGAAAATGTATCCGCTGCCGCGCTGGAGCGTGCTGCCGCCGGGCGACGTGTTCCGCGTCTTCGAGCGCGGCGGGCGCAACATCAACACGCAATTTCCCGAAATCGGCCTGCCCAATCCGACGGGCAGCATCCAGCGGCTAGAGGAACCGGGGCGCCCCGACCTCAAGCAATCGAACCGCGGTCCGGGCACGGGCCTCCGCGTCTCGATCCCGGTGCTCAACATCCACAAGACGCGCCTCAACGATCCGCTGTCGTGGTTCATGGGCACGAACGACCAGCCCGGCGATTATCGTCATTCGGGCTGCTCGGGCTGTCACGTCATTTACGCGAACGATCGCGAGCCGCGGCACAGCCTGACTTACGCGAAGTTCGGTCGCGACGGCGAAACGGCGACGGTCGACCCGACGATTGCGGAGAAGAAATGGAAGCCCGAAGGCGGGCATGGTGGTGATGCGCATGGTGCGGGCGACGGCCATGATGCCGGGGGCGGGCATGGCGCGCTGATCGATCCCGCCGATCCGGATGTCCCCGCACGCCCCGAACAGCAACCGCGGCGTGAATCGGGTCATCCGATCAGCCACAGCTTCACCCGCGCCATCCCGACGTCGCAGTGCATGTCGTGCCACATGCACCAGCCGAACATCTTCCTGAACTCGTACCTCGGCTACACGATGTGGGATTATGAATCGGACGCGCCGCAGATGTGGCCGGGGCCGGACAATAGCGCGCCGCGCCCGCCGGGGATGAGCGACGCGGAGTATCAGAAGACATATAAGCAGCAGCGTTATCCCACCGCGGCCGAAGTGCATCAGGTGCTCGAACGCAATCCCGAGGCCGCGGCGGCACGCGGGCTATGGGCCGATGTCGAGTTCCTGCGCGACGTCTATGACGTCAACGACAGCAACAAGGACACCCAGTTCGCCGACTATCACGGCCATGGCTGGAACTTCCGCGGCATCTTCAAGCGCGACCGGAGCGGCAATCTGCTGACCGCCGACGGCAATATGGCGACCTATGGCACCGACGCCGCGAACATCATCGACCCCAAGGACCCGGAAAAATGGCGCAAGAGCTGCAGCCATTATACCGATCCCAAGGAGCGCGACCTCTGCCTCACCAGCGCCGATCCGGGGAGGCCCGGCGTCGAGGGCAAGTTCGTGCCGCCCGGAATCAACCCCGGCAAGGCGGTCCATATGATGGACATTCACGCCGAAAAGGGGATGCAATGCGCCGACTGCCACTTTGCGCAGGACAGCCACGGCAACGGCTATATCCAGGGCGAGGTTGCGAATGCAGTCGAGATCAGCTGCAAGGATTGCCATGGCACCGCCGACGCCTTTCCGAACCTGCTGACCTCGAACGTCGCGGCGCGGCCGCAGGGCAATAACCTCGCGCTGCTGCGCAATCCCGACGGACGTCGCCGTTTCGAATTCCAGTATAATGACGACGCCGAAGTCATTGGCCTGATCCAGCGTTCGATCGTCGATCCGAAGCTCGAATGGCAGGTCAGCCTGGTCAAGCAGGCGGTGACCCCCGGGCCGCATTTCAACGCGAAGGCGGCGCGCGCGAAACTGATGGCGCGTTCGGGATCGGAAGACGGCAAGTATGAATGGGGACCGGGGGTCGGGCGCGAAGATCGCGCGCACGGCGACGACAAGATGACCTGCTTCACCTGTCATCTCTCTTGGACGACGAGTTGCGGCGGCTGCCATTTGCCGATCGAGGCGAACTGGAAGACCAAGATGCACCATTTCGAGGGCGAGGAGACGCGCAACTTCGCGACCTACAACCCGCAGGTCGCGCGCGACGAGATGTTCCAGCTCGGCCGGCACCAGCTGACCAAGCCCGGCGAGCCGGGTCCGGACGGCGAGGTGCGCGGCATCATCACCCCGGTCCGCTCGACCTCCGCGCTCGTCCTGTCGTCGACGAACATCAACCGCGAGCGCATTTATGTGCAGCAGCCGCCGATCTCGTCGGCGGGCTATTCGAGCCAGGCGTTCGCGCCGCATTTCCCGCATACGGTGCGTCGTTCCGAAACCAAGCAATGTTCCGACTGTCACCTGTCAAAGGCCGACGACAATAATGCGATCATGGCGCAGCTCAATTTGCTCGGCACCAATTTCGTCAATTTCGTCGGTTTGAACGTCTGGTCGGGGCTCGATGGCGGCTTCCAGGCGACGCGCGTCACCGAATGGGACGAGCCGCAGGCGGTGATCGGCAGCTATCTGCAGAAATATGCCTATCCCGATTATTGGAAGCTGCACGTCGAGCAGAACGGGCGCGAGCTCAAGAATTGGGTGCGCGGCAAGACCTTCGACGCGATGGGTTCGGGCGAGACGCAGGCGCTCGAGGAATTCGCGAACATCGTTCAGGACACGAGCGGGCGAGTGAACTGCCTGCAGCAGCGCGGCGAATATATGTTCGTCGCTGAAGGCCGTGGGGGCTTCCGCGTCTATGACGTCGCCTCGATCGGCAACAAGGGCTTTTCCGAACGCATCGTCCGCGCGCCCTTCTCGCCGCTCGGGCAGGACACGCATGTGAAGACGAAGAATGCGACCTGCATGGCGATCGCGACGACGCAGCCGGTGAGCGTCGCGCGCAACGAGAATATCGTGAAGAATTTCCCCGAGAATCACGAACAGGTGATGCACGACATCTATCGCTATGCCGTGATCACCGACAGCGTCGAAGGGCTGGTGCTGGTCGATATCGACACGCTGGCCGATGGCGAGTTCCGCAACAACAAGCTGAAGCGCGCGCTGACGTGGAACGAGAACAATGTGCTGGCCGGCGCGCGGCATGTGACGCTGGCGGGCAGCATGGCCTATATCACCACCGACGCGGGGTTGGTCGTGCTCGACCTCTCGACGCCGCTACAGCCGAAGGTGACGGCGCAACTGCCGCTCACCGATGCGCGGGCGAGCGCGGTGCAGTTCCGCTACCTTTGGGTCACCGATGCCGAAGGCGTGAAGCTGTTCGACGTCACCAATCTGGCGCAGCCGGTGGCGGTGCCCGCGGGAACGGTGCGCCTCGCCAATGCGCGCAAAATCTATCTCGCGCGCACCTAT